>NZ_DAMAUC010000001.1:0-330628 GCF_032079385.1 Anaerocolumna sp. | reverse complement strand
GGATATTTTGTACCATCCAGCCTTTTCCTCTTGGATGGTAACTGTTTCTCCCTTTTTTAAAAAGATCTCAGTTCCATTTACTTTCGCTTTATCATAGCTGGTACCCGGCCCCGTTCGCACATATAAATTGGTGGCTGTTACTGTACCTTTCTTCGTTGCAGCATCTGCATGCATTACTTGAGCTCCAAAAACTTGTGGCCATATGAGTGCCAGACAAAGTATTATTGCAAACCATTTATAATATGAAAATTTCTTCATTGACAACTGTTCCTCCTACGTATCTAAAACCGCTTATCCTCTGTGCTATCTTTAAGTATCTTAGTGAATACATATGGCAGTTTTGTGACATTTTCGCAAAAAATGTAATCCTATCCTTATTTTCCGTTTACTGTCAAACTATTTTTCATTATAAACGATTTACCTCACATATACAATCCCATATTTGGCCTAGCTTTCAGCTATTCTATAGACTTACCAATGTCATTTCTCATATATTTATTTTTAAAATCAACCCACTGGGTTGCTTCATAGGCATTTTTTCTGGCTTCTTTTAAATTAGTGCCGGTTGCAGTAATACCAAGGACACGGCCTCCATTGGTTACAATACCTTCCGAACTTTTTTTGGTTCCGGCATGGAACGCATAATAGCTATCTTTATTCTTAAAATTCTCCAGCCCATAAATAGGAAAACCTTTTTCGTAATATTCCGGGTATCCTTCTGAAGCCAATACAACGCATACAGCCGCGTTATCTTCAAACTCCAGCTGAATGTCTTCTAATCTTCCATCAATGCACGCTTCAAATACTTCCACAATATCATTTTTCATTCGCGGAAGCACCACCTGTGTCTCGGGATCACCAAATCTTGCATTATATTCTAATACTTTTGGCCCTTTCTCCGTTAACATCAGTCCAAAGAAAAGAATGCCCACAAAGTCCCTTTCCTCCATCTTCATAGCCTCCATGGTAGGCTTATAAATAGTATTCATACAATATTCGTGGATTTCTTTTGTATAAAAAGGACTTGGGGAGAAGGTTCCCATACCTCCTGTATTTAACCCCTGATCACCGTCTTTTGCTCTTTTATGATCCTGCGCACTGGTCATGGTTTTAATATTAGTTCCATCACAAAAGGCTAAGACAGATACTTCCTGTCCTGCCATAAATTCTTCAATTACCAAAAGGTCTCCGGCCTGTCCAAATTGTTTGTCCTCCAGAATAGCTTTCACACCAGCTTTAGCTTCCTTAAAGTCCTTACAGATTAACACTCCCTTACCCAGGGCTAACCCATCTGCCTTAAGTACAATTGGATAGTCAGAGGTTTCTAAATACGATATGGCTTTATGGGGATTATCAAAGGTTTGATAAGCGGCAGTAGGTATGTTATATTTCTTCATCAACTCTTTCGAGAAAGCTTTGGAGCCTTCAATAATAGCTGCATTTTTTCTTGGTCCGAATATTCTTAAACCTTTTTCTTCAAATATATCAACAATACCAGCTACTAAAGGATCATCCATACCTATAATGGTTAAATCCACCTGCTCTTTTTCTGCAAAGCCTGCCAGCTTCTCTAATTCCGTTGCTTTTATATCCACACATTCCGCATATTCTTCTATTCCTGCATTACCTGGGGCACAATAGATTTTATCCGCCAATTTGCTTTGTGCCACTTTCCATACAATGGCATGTTCCCGTCCGCCGCTTCCTACAATAAGTATCTTCATAACTGCCTCCTTATTTAAGAACTCTATCCATATATTGTAACAATCCGTCTCCTGATTACTTAATTATATATTATTCGCCTGCGTATACTTTATTTTTATCTATTCTAAGCCTATTATTAGCGATTAAATCAATTGCCTCCGGCAATATAGTCCATTCAGCTTCCTCCATCACTCTTTTTTGCAGAGTTTCAGGGGTATCCTGTTCATAAACCGGAACTGCTTTTTGAAGTATAATAGGCCCGGTATCCGTACCTTCATCTACAAAATGAACCGTGGCACCTGTAATCTTATTTCCCCGCTCTAAGACAGCTTCGTGAACACGAAGGCCATAAAAGCCGGGACCACAAAAAGCCGGAATAAGGGAGGGATGAATGTTAATGATTTTACCCGGATACCTTTCAATTAATATTTTAGGCAAAATAACCAGATATCCTGCAAGTACAATCAAATCCACCTGATAGGAGTCAAGGGTTTTACACAATGCCATGTCAAATTCTTCCCTGCTTTGATAATCTTTAGGAGATACAACCGCGGTCTTTATTCCATACTGTTTTGCTCTCTCTAAAGCATAAGCCTGTTTCTTATTACTGATAACAACTCCAATCTCTGCGTTAGTTATCTTTCCTTGTTTTATACTATCTATAATTGCCTGCAGATTTGTACCCCCGCCAGATACTAAGACTGCTATTCTTAGCATATTGTCACACCTTTCTCTCCGGAAGTTATCTCTCCCACAATATATGCAGCTTCCCCTGCAGCCTTTAGAAGTTCTAGAGTTTTATCTGCTTGTGTACTGTCTACGGCAATAATCATACCTATTCCCATATTATAAGTGTTATACATAATCTTTTCTTCAATAGAACCATCTGTGGACAACATCTTAAAAATTGCCGGTACTTCATAACTGCCTTTATAAACTCTGGCATGACCCCCTTCTCCTAACATTCTTGGAATGTTCTCATAAAATCCGCCTCCGGTAATATGGCTGCAGGCCTTTATTGTAACTCCTCCTGCTTTTACGGCAGAAAGGGCTTTCACGTATATTTTAGTAGGGGTTAGCAAGGTTTCTCCAAGAGTAGAGCCCAAAGTTTCATAGTAGCAGTCTAATGCTTCCCTTTTCATGTTAAATACTTTTCTAACCAAAGAATAACCATTACTGTGAATTCCGGAAGAAGCAATACCGATTAAGACATCACCAGGTTTTACCCATTCACCTGTGATCAAATTCTTTTGATCTACAATTCCAACTGCAAAACCTGCCAAATCATATTCCTCAATAGGATAAAAACCTGGCATTTCTGCAGTTTCACCCCCAATCAGGGCTGCACCTGCCTGTTTACACCCTTCAGCCACACCACTTACAATAGCAGCTATTTTTTCAGGCTCATTTTTACCACATGCTATATAATCCAAAAAGAATAGGGGTTCACCACCTGCGCAGGCAATATCATTCACACACATAGCAACGCAATCAATGCCAATGGTATCGTGTTTATCCAAAATAAAAGCAATCTTCAATTTCGTTCCTACACCATCTGTTCCGGATACTAAAGTGGGTTTTTCCATACCTTTAAATTTCTCCAGAGAGAACGCTCCTGAGAACCCGCCGATGCCGGTTAACACCTCACTTCTCATGGTACCCTTTATATGTTCTTTCATTAATTCTACAGCCTTATAACCGGCTTCAATATCTACTCCTGCCTTCTTATAATCCATGGTATGTCCTCCTTTAGTTGGTTTCTGTGATTTCAAAGGTGTATTTCCACACCTATTGTAGCATAAGGATTGTTATTTGTCTTACCTTTCAACTTCATTATTTTCTTATGTTTTTTATAAGTATAATTAATAATGTTTCATGTTACATAAGCATTTTATATAATTTAATTTTATCGTAAAGCAGCGTCACCAGTTCCGTTAGTCAAGACCACCAGTTTATGGTTTATTTTTATGTTCCTATAATAAAACATGAGGCTGTGGCAAAACCTATTGTTTTACCACAGCCTCATTATCAAGTTTGTACAACTATTATTTTACTTATGTCGAATGCTAATTAATTCATTTCTTTCATATACGCTTCATAGCCTATTTTTTCCAACTTCTCTACTTTGGCAGATACCCCATCTTTTAAACTTGCAGCATAAGCTTTAATACGCTCCAGTAAATCCGGATCTGATACAGCAAGGATTTTAGCCGCCAAAAGTCCCGCGTTAAGGCCTCCGTTGATTGCTACTGTTGCTACTGGTATTCCGGAGGGCATCTGTACAATAGAGTAGAGAGAATCCACTCCTCCTAATGCCTTAGTCATAATTGGTACACCAATTACCGGCATTGGAAATATAGCTGCTGACATACCTGGTAAATGGGCTGCGCCACCTGCACCTGCAATAATAACCTTATAACCTTTTTCTTCTGCAGACTTTGCATAATCAAAAAATACATCCGGCATTCTATGAGCAGAAATGACGGTCATGTCATATTCTACTTTTAATAAATCCAGTATCTCTGCTGCCTTGCTCATAATCGGAAGATCTGAATCACTTCCCATAATAATTCCTACTTTTGCTGCCATAATTGCCTCACTTTCTTTCATTTCACTCTAAAAAACCTATTAAAAATTAAGTGCTTCATTTAGTTTTTCTGTTCCCGGTAAGATAAATTTTCCGTCTTTTATGATGGTTGTCTTCTCGCCATTCTTTTTATACACACTGATTTCACCTAGTTCATCATAAGGAATGGTTATATCCGTATGACAGTTAAAATATGCTTTTCCCATATCCGTCTTTCGAAGAATGGAGATCTCATTATCTTTTGCAACAATTTCTTTTCCATCCGGATTATATAACTTCATATCTTCACTCATATGATAGCAGGTATCACCTACTGCAAAATGAGGACCGGTTTTTTCTGCTATTAAAATCGGCAATTTGTCAGCTATTTGATAGGTTTGTGCCATTACATAAGCAGTGGTGTTGGTTCCAATGGCAAACTCTCCAATAGGCAGGGTTTCCTGGTTATACATAAGATTTTCTTTTACGAACCTCTTATTCTCTTCTTCTGATGCAAAATTGCTGCAAGTATAATCTGCAATCTTGCCATCTTTAAATTCCAGATATAATTCTTTATATTCTAATTCATTCAGGTAAACCTTAGTTACATGAAGAATGCCACTTGTACCTGTAAGTTTTGGAGAAGTAAATACTTCACCTACTGGTATATTCACATCTGCAGTACAGTTTTCAAAGATCGTTTCTTTCTCTGGATTCTTTAATTCATGAAGCATTACCTTCATATCTGTTTTATTGAGTCCGCTGCCCAATATTCTTACATATTCACCCTGGTCTAATACATCGATAATAGACTGCTGAATCTGACGGTAAGTATCATTATCTAAAGTATTTACTTTCACTGTCTCAGCAAATATTTCTTTAAACTGATTCCCTATCTCAGGTATTGGATAAGCAATAATGGTAAAACTGGTTTCTCCGCCTTTGATATATTCATTGGTAAGCAGGTTAACATCTCTATTATAATTTACATATAATTTTTGCTGCCTCTTGTCTAAGCGGATTGCTTCTTCTTTATTCTCAGGTGAAAAATTCTTCTCCCCAAATACTTCGATTAATGCCGGCCCTGCATATACTGCTGCCTGACTTTTATACTTTTCATAAGCATTCCGCTGTCCGGTAAGTTTTCTATCGTTAAAATCCTTATTCAGATAAAGTCCGTTATCGTAACGGTGGTCATAATCATATTGTCTGTTAGGGCCTGTGGAATGATAGCCGATTTTTAAATGCTGCCTCTTACTTATACTATCTACAGCTGCTCTATATAGAATAGGTTCCAGTACCATTTCCGAAAAATATTGGATAGCATAACGTACCATTCGTTCAAATCCAATATTATATCGAATGACAACGGTTTTTTTCCTGCTTAAGTCTATTTTTTGATTCTCGAATCCTCTCTTATACCCATCTGTATAGGTAAATGCCATAGCTTTTATCTCTTCTTCCGACATACTGTTTAAAAACTTTGCAATCTCTAATTCATTTTCATCAATATACTCTCCAAATTGGTATAAATAACGTAGGTCTGAAAGATCCCAATTCATAATAATATCTTTAGCAAAAGTAAGGGAACTGTCTAACAGCTCTCTTGTACGATATTCCACAAACTCCGGACAATAATCATACATAAAGTCAGAGATGCTTCTCTTAACATCTTTATGAGTGAATTCTCCTTCTTCTTCGAAATAATTATAGATTTCAATAAATAATTCCATATATATTGTAATGGGAACTAATCGGTACTCAAAACCATATGCAATCATTCCTCTTATCTCCGTATAGAGAAAGGATAATAATCTGCCATACCTTTTACTTAATATCTTTGCCGCATACCGGGGATTGGCATAGCTTGTTTCATAATTCTCCGGTAATACATCTTCGTATAACTTGTGATTTAAGTTCTGCAGTTCCTCCAAAGACATTTGGCTTAACCTATCATGTTCTGCTAACGAAACAAGTTCCTTTATTTGAAGAATAAAAGAAGCCACCTTTTTAAAATAATCTAAATATGGCTCTTTTACAGACTCCTCATTCATAATTTCCTGTATTCGGTCCATAGATAAGTGAAAGCGTTCCATGATTTCTTCATTTTCTTCTTTGAATAATTCTAAATACTTCATTATCTACCTCTTTTCTATGCTAATCCTTTTATTAAAATTACAAACTAATCCCAATAATGTAAAGAGTAAAATATACAATAATACATACTCCGTTAACAAATACCCCTGCAACAGGAGCCGTATAGTAAATCTCTTTTTCTTTACAACTATTAAATCCTAAATAAAATCCCACCAAAGAAAGGAAAAATAAGGCCATTCCCCCAAACCCCAGAAGCATGCTTCCATTTCCCTGAGATAGACTGGAAATATAAGCCAGAACCATAAAGGATATTCCAGATATCAATCCCATACACAAAGATATGATTCCCTTTATAGAATGCACTCTATCCGTAAATATAACTGCTTCTTTTTTCCGTTTAAACATAAGGACTCCTTTCCTATCAAGTATTATAAAATGATCTGTATATTTTATGGACTATAAAGAAGCAAAAATATCCAATCATTCCGCCAATGGTATTCATAATAATATCATCCACATCAAATATTCCAACTTTAAAAATCAGTTGGAGCAGTTCAACAGTCAGGCTAAATTCTAAACTTAATAATGCAACATTCCAAAACTTTCGATTTTGATTGTTGATAATTGGTAACATAAAACCAAAAGGTGCAAAAGCGAAAATATTACCAAATATATTAACAACAAAACTTTCCAATCCAATCAATTGGCGGTAAGTAATAAACCTTCTTACTTCTTTTAATATCGTTAAATTATACCGGTATTCGTTTGAAACAATTGTCCGTCCATATCGTTCACAAAAAAATAAAAAATATGATAACAAGATAATATATAAGATAAACAGCACTCGGCTTATTGTCACAATAACAGATTTCAATGACTTTCTCCTTAAAAACACTCTATTTTGGAATCATTATAAATCAAATCTGAGCATACGTAAAGGGCTATTAAAAGAAAATCAAAAGTGGGACAATGGGAAGAAATAACAGAAGTTGATGATCAATAGAAATACAATAACCCACAGTTAGAGGAAATAACAGAATAGAGTAAATTGAAAAAGTTATAGAACGATCAATTGGTCAATATAATAAGCAGACCATTGTAGGAATAAAAAAAGGGGGCTCGTTATAGGATTATAATAATTTATGGTTTTAGTAAGTCACAAATTCTATAACAGACCCCAGGAAGAAAGTATTCATTTTATGAATAGAATATAGGCTTCATAATTTCTAACCCAACTAATCTATAACTTGAATAAAGAATAATATCTTTTAAAAATTAATTAGCAGGAATAATATATCGGTTTAATATGGACCATGTTTTATTACCTGCAAGATCCAAAATCTTGTTGGTTTCTGCAGGTAATAATTCCATATACTTACCCATTTCCGGAGCAGATTTTAAAGTAATCAATAAGGTTTTGTCATTAATAGATGTGGAAAGTACCAAATCTGCATTATTCTGCATTACTTTAAAACTTGAAGTACCGGTTATGGTTTCATTAAAAACTAACATAATAGTAGTTGGATAATAGTAAGTATAACTTACTAATTCCGGAGCTTTATTCTCTTTTAAGGTTATAACAGCCTGGAATGGATTCATTTCTTTAAAGCTATTGTTATATCCTTTTACTCCTGTAATGCCAATTTGATAATTTTGTGAAACTGCTATGGAGCCAGCCTGAATTTTAAGCTTCACAACACCGCTATTCACATAATTGGTTAATTCTGCAGCAGTTATAATTACACCAGGAATACTATAGTTGCTTATCTTTTCAGCTGAAGCCTTATCTAATATATTGCTAAATTGTACATTGATTATGCTGTTATCATCTTTGTCCTGTATAACGAAAACAGGGGCAGATAATGGTAATAAATTGTTGGTATCAAAATTCACATAATACTCTTGTAATGTATCGGAATACTTATCGTTGGGATTTACATTATATGCATCCCAATATCCAACAGATACTTTCTGAGGTCCTGTTAACTTGGCAGCCGTTTCGCTTAATTTATAGTTGACCTTGGTAGTATTCCCGGTATCAACTACACCTTTAATACCTTCTAGATTATTAATAACTGCCATACCTGGAGTTTTAATGGATTTATCAAAGGTTACAGTCAGATAGTAATAATCCGTCCGTTCAATTTTTTGAATTTTACCCTGGGGTTGATACGCTGTATTTGTTTTAAATGTTACCGCAACCGGATCACCTTCTATAACATTTCCTGCTAAATCCTTTAAACTATAGAAACGAACCGATAATAATTTATTCCGGTCACTTTGTGGTATGCCTGATAAATTAATACTTAAGGATCTTCTATCAGCAGATGATCCATAGTTTGATCTTGTATTGATTATATTCAGTGTTGTCTGCTCTAATGTCTGTCCGCTGGTTGCTGCTTTTCCGTCTGCTACTACCATATTGGAAAAATCCATAGCTTCGCTGAATTTAAAAGTTGCAATTAAACCAGTGCTATCAACAGATACACTTTCATATCTAGGTTTTTTTGTATCATAAATAGAATATTCTTTTACAAATTCTTTTAATGCTCTACCATCCACAGATCTGATGGAGGAGGTAAGGCGAATTTCATAGACACCTTTCAATACATAAGAAGACTGAATAGAAAGTGTCTTACCGTCTTCTGATAAAGTACCTGTTAATACTCCCGGAGCATTGGCCAAATTACCCTGATTATCCCATCTCGGTGTTATAATAACGGAATTTAATAATGCCGTATTGGCACCAATTACCGTATTTTTGTCAATGGCTCTATCAAATGAAATATCAATTTTTGTTGCTTCCTTTAATGTAACATTCGTTACATATACTTTTACAACATCCTCCTCGTTGTAATCATCATCATACTCATAATCGTCATCATAGTCGTAATCATCATCAACAACTAAAATGTTGACCGTATTACGTATGGCACTTGTTTTGGCCTCTTGGCTGGAACGGGCTGCAACAGCAGTCAGTCTTACTACACCTGCTTTCAACCCTTTTACAGAACCATCACTATAAAGTTTAGCAACAGCATTATTATCAATAAACCAATACGCTTTATAATTAGAGTTGCTTGGTGATATTTTGGCTTTAAAATTAAATTTATCGCCCACCTCCAGAATGTGAAAACCTTGTTTGTTTAAATCTGCATTATGAATATTAATACCAGTTGCTTTCGTATATACTTTTACATTACAAGAAGGTGTTACAATGGCACCATTTTTGTACGTAATTTTGCATTTAATAGAAACTGTACCTTGTTTTTTTCCTGTAACAGTAGCTGATTTTTTATCTTTTACCCTTACAGTGGCAATTTTTTTGTTCTGAGAATACCAATAAACTTTTTTTACCTGACTTCCCAGATTCTTTAATGATATAGTAAATGTTTCATCTTCGCTTACTGTCTTTTGTGTTATAGAAAAAGTTGGTCTTGTATTATATTTCTTCTTTGTCTTTGCTTCAGCAGTTGTACTATTAGCAAGTGAAAGCATTGGTAAGACCAACATGAGAGCCATCATAAGTGCAATACCTTTTAGGATACGTTTTTGCATAATTCCCTCCCTATTTTCATTATATAAGCGTTCTATACAATAAATAAGTTATTACCAAATGATGTCAACTTTATGTCTAATATTTGCCATTTATTTGTCTAAAGTTTAAAAAAAGAAGGACTGCAAAGCAGTCCTTCTAAACTTATACTATTTGTAGACTAATATGTTGCTGGTATGTTTCTAATTGGAATAATTGCTGCATTACCATTAACATCTTTAATTACGTTGTTTTGATTTGGCTGTAATATAATAGGCTGTCCATTGATATTAGGAGCCACACTTAGATTAATTATAACAACTCTGTTACTGGTAATAGTTGCAGTAGCACCTAAATCTATATTACCCTGAGTTGCTTTGAAGGAAGGTGTTCCTATAATATCCTTCGAAAATGTAAGAGTAATTAGGCTAGGATAGCTAAAGACTGCACTAACAATGCCAGGAGCTGTATTTTCTCTCAGGTAAATAGGTGTCTGGTACGTATCCATTGCTGAATAGGTATTATGATACCCTGTAATTCCGCTGATAATTACGTAGTAAGCAGTATTTGCTGTAATGGTACTACCTTGAACACGTAATTCAATTCTTGCTCCATCAACATCATTATTATCTTTTAATGTTGCTGAAATAATACTTACACCCGGAATATTATAATTTGCTACATTCTGAGCAGTAGTTTCATCTACCTTAACTCCAAAATATATTTCTATAATATTATTATCATCCGGTGCCTGCTGTACTAATCTTGGAGCAGGTAAATTACTGGATACCGCTGCATTCTTTAATACAGTAATAGTAGTCTTTGTACTCTTGTTCCAATAGGTATCTCTTACAAAAGCTTCCGGAATTTCAATCATATAAGTACCACTATATAGTACCTGATCGGTATTCAATAATAATGTTACCTGGTTATCTTTTGCTATAGCAGTGAAGTTCAATGGTCTGTTAGAGTATCTGTCATTATTGCTAGTTACGATGTTTGCTAATAATATACCACTTGGATATAATGCTTCAACATTCTTACTATAAGTTAATACCAATTTATAAACATCTACACCATTCACTGTTTCAATTCCTAATTCGTTCTTTACTAATTGAGGAACTGTCGTATCGGATGTAAAGTTAACGGTTCTTGAAACTGCATTATAAGCCGAAGTGTCATTAGCAGATACATTGTAACTATCCCAGTACTGTATAGTAACTGTCTGTAAACCTGTAAGTTGTGCAGAGGCTGTAGATAACTTATAATTAACTTTTTTTGCATCGTCTTTATCTACAACACCAGCAGGCATTTCATAGCTGCCTGAAATAATCAGGGTTCCAACTGTCTTAATTGGTCTGTCAAAGGTTGCTGTTAATGTATCATAACTTGTCCTTGTGATAGTTTGTAATCTTGCTTGTGGCTTTGGAGTTGTATCTGTTGTTAATAATGCTCTTAGCGGATAAGTTGGTGGAACATTACCTGCCAAGTCAGTAATACCGGCAATTTGGATTTCAAAAATCTTATTCCGATCTACAGGATCCATATTGGTTAAGTCAATGGTTAATGACTTTCTATCAGCTGATACAACATAATTCTTTTCTTGTAACAACATATTCGTTGTAGTAGCAGTAACTACAGAAGAACTTAAAGCTCTTACACCTACTATATCCATCTTAGAGAAATTAACCGCCTCAGAGAAGTGAATGATAGCCTTTAATCCTGTCTCATCTGTAGTATATTTTATGAAAGAAGGTCCAATTGTATCATAGTATTTTAAAGTCTTGCTATATGGCTGCAAATCTGATTTATCTTTCCCCTTAACATCGGAGGTTAAGATAATTCCATAAATACCATCAAAATTATACTGTGTCTGAATGGTTAATACTTTTCCGTCATTAGACAAGGCTGCAGTAATTTCTCCCAAACCTTTGGCAGTATTATTCTTCTCATCTGTCTTAGACATAATAACAACGGAATCTTTTAATTTTTTATCCTTACCAATTACAGTATCCGGATCAATTGCACTGCTAAAAGTAACCTTTAATGTAGTAGAATCTGCTAAATCGACGCTGTTTACTTTCGTTGTCTTTTCAACAATCTCAATATTGATAGCATCATCTATCTTACTACTTGCTGCTGCATCCTTTGTCATGCCGGCAGCTACTCTTAATACTACGAAGCCAGGCTTCACACCGGTAACTTTACCGGTAATAGCATCTACTTTAGCATAGTTTTCTCCAGAATTACCAAGAAAATAATATAATTTGTCACTGGCATTGCTTGGAGTTTTAGTAGCATTAAAATCATAAGTCTCTCCAACTGCAATAACATGCCTGTTGTTATTTTCCTCATTATCTAATGCGTTAGTAATCTTAACACTTGTGGCAGGAATCTGTACAGTCACCTGACTATAAGGACGTTTGATAGTTCCATCTTTGTAGAAAACACCACATTTAATATAAGCGGATCCCTTACCAACTGTAGTTACTTTTGCAACTGCCGGGTCTTTTGTAGCCTGCACCTTTGCAATTTTATTATTGGTGGAATACCATTTATATTTAGTTACATTCTTACCTGCATTTTTTACAGATATGGTATAGGTAGCACCGGTTCCTACAATGGTCTTCTTTGAAATAGACAGAGTAGGCTTTGGTGTGGCTGCTTCTGCAACCATAGTACCTCCCGGTATTATAGGTAAAGTCATTATTAAGACTAGCAGGCCTATAATACATTTTGACATTCGCTGCTTCATTTAATCTCCTCCTATGTACTTTATTACATTTTATAACTTGTCATAAGCTTATTCACTATTTTACATCATAGAGGCTATATTTGTCAAAACTTTGTCTAAAAATGCCGCAATTGTATAAATTTTATATTACAAAATTATTAAACAAAAAAAGACCCAACCGTGAGGCTGGGCCAAAAGAAATTATTTGCAGTTTCCAAAACTACAGTATTTTAATATTTGATCTAATAATTCTCTGCATGAGCTAAAGTTAAAACACATAATCTTTGCCTCCTTTTGATTTGTTATCTCTTAGGAACAAATTCATTGTAACACTTTTGTAACATTTACGAAATATATAAGTAGTGGAAACATAGGGGAGATATGGGTAGAGTTGAAAATACAGGCAGATATGGATTAAATTATCATTAATGAAGTAATTGATAATAGACTTGCTACTTAAAAAATTTCTTATTGATAGTTGTCAGCAAGACAAGTGGTATTAACATAAGACATAACATACAATTAAAGTAAGACAAGATAATCTAAGTATAGGAGGGCTATATGGAATGCACTTACTGTAAAAATACTAATGTTGTTAAAGGTTACTTAATGGGAGGGTATGAAAAATCATAAGTATATTAAAAATGGAGTTTTAACATGGATATTAACAATTATTTCGAACACTATTCTGCTGAAAAAATACTTGCAGCCCTGCCAAGAAATTATACCAGAGAAATAGCACTTTATAATTATTTACTTTAGAAGCTTTCCAGATTAATTACAAAAAGGCTCAACCATAAGGGTTGAGCCAAAGAAATTAGTTACAGTTTCCGAAACTGCAGTATTTTAATATCTGATTTAATAATTCTCTACAAGAGCTAAAGTTAAAACACATAGTTTTTGCCTCCTTTTGATTTGCTATCTCTTAGGAACAAATTCATTGTAACACTTTTGTAACACTTATGAAATATATAAGTAATGGAAACATAGGGGGGATATGGGAAGGGCTGTAAATATAGGCAGATATGGATTAATTATCATTTATCCTGCCAATTAGAAATAAAGAAAACATAGTTAAACATTAGAATAGAGCGATGACTAATAGTGACAGTTACCGCTCAAAACATTTATTTGCAATTATCTAATTCTTTTTTAAGCATAGCTATTTGCTTTTTAAGACTTTCAATATCTTCCTGGATTTGATCATTCTGGGAGTTGTCATTTTGTAGGGATTGTTCTTGAGCAGCGGCAGTTAGAATAGTTTGGCCCACACTTACAATAAAGTTTCCAAGGGCATTTTTCTGATCGGTATCTAAGTCATCTAGTAATAATAAACCAAATATTGTGGACAGTAATGCAAATTGCTTTGGAGGCAGTGAAAGTAAGCAGGACTCAAATGGGTTTATTTTATCACAAGATTTCTTATTCAGATTTTTATCGTCATTCAAAATATTACTCATATTATCTACCTTCATTTCATGAAGCAAAAATATGCTTATATCCATATTAATATATTCATCTAACTAGTAAATGAAACCTATTTTCGAAAATGAAGATTAAATAAGTCTTTGAATGCAAAAACTACCAGCGGAAAATAATTCTTCGCTGGTAGTTTCTAATATTGGTTTAATCTTATTTTTTTATATTATTCAAAGCATGTTAAATAAAATTATTGTCTTAATTCAATACCTAACTTTCTTAATCCATTTAAGATTTTATCCATAATTTCTGTAACATCTTTATCTTCTAAGGTTCGATCCTTTGCTCTGAAACTAATGGAATATGCCATGGATTTGTAACCTTCTTTGATTTGAGCACCTTCGTAAATATCGAATAAATGATAGTTTTCAAGTAGGTGTCCCCCATTTTTACGAATAACAGCTTCTACATCACCTGCCAATATATCTTTCTTCATTAGCATACTAATATCACGGGTAACAGCAGGATATTTTGCAATTCCTGTATATTTAACGTCAAAAGTTGCACGGGATACAATTTCAGGCATATCCAGTACTGCAACATAGGCTTTGTCACCAATTTCGTAATTATCAAGTACATCGGGATGAACTTCACCTAAGTAACCAATTACGGTTCCATCATAAACAATGTTTGCCTGACGGCCGGGATGCAAGAAAGTCTTTCCTGCCTTTGGATCATAGATAACAATATTCTTCATACCTACTTTTTCTAAGAATTCTTCTACTACACCCTTTAAGTCAAAGAAGTCACCTGCACCATACATTCCTAATGTAAATTGCATTCTTTCATCCGGCAGCTCTGTAACCGGAAGTGCTTTCGGAAGATAGATATTAGCTAATTCGTATAAACGCACATCCTTATTTCTTCTGTTGTAATTGGTAGATAGAGAAGTTAACATACCATTTAAGGAAATGGTTCTCATAATGCTGTAGTCCTCTCCAAGTGGATTGGATATTACAACATTTTCTCTTAGCTTATCTCCCGCAGGTATTCGTAATTTATCAAATACCTTTGGACTTTCAAAGGAATAAGTCATTCCTTCATTGAATCCAAACTGCTCTGCCATATCTCTTGCAATATTTTCGATTCTTAATTTAAATGATAATTTTCCTGTGGTAGCTTCACCGGTAGGTAAAGTAGTGGGGATATTATCATATCCATAGAAACGAGCTACTTCTTCGTCTAAATCCGCTTGGGATACCACATCCTGTCTCCAGGAGGGAACAATCACTTCCCTTGTTGTTTCATCAAAGTCCAGATCGATTTTCTTAAAGTAAGAAAGCATAGTTTCTTTATCAATGTTAGTTCCCAGAATTTTGTTGGTTCTTTCCCAGCTAAATGGTACTCTTCTTGGTTGTCTTACATTGTCATATACATCAACAGCACCGCCAACTACTTCACCTGCTCCTAATTCCTCAATTAACTGGCAGGCACGGTTCATCGCTTCCATAGCTGTATTAGGATCAAGTCCCTTTTCGAACTTGGCTGCTGCATCGGTTCTAAGTCCTAATTTTTTACCGGATAAACGGATATTGGTTCCGTCAAAGCAGGCTGCTTCAAATAAAAGAGTCTTAACATCATCTGTAATCTTTGAGTTCTCACCACCCATAATACCTGCAATACCAACTGGTTTTTCAGCGTCACAAATCATAAGAATGGAATCGTCAATTTTTCTTATCTGTCCGTCTAAGGTCTGGAATTCTTCACCTTCTTTACCTCTTCTGACAATGATTTTATTTCCTGCTACATGCTCTAAGTCATAAGCATGCATTGGCTGAGAGTATTCCTCCATAACATAGTTGGTAATGTCTACCAGGTTATTGATTGGGCGAATACCACAGGCCGCCAATCTTCTTTGCATCCATAAGGGAGATGGAGCCAGTTTAATGTTTTTTACCACTCTTGCCACATATCTGGTACAAAGATCTTTATCCTGAACTTCAACAGCGATATAATCACTGGCTTTTTCACTGTTACCGGTTTCTTTTACCACTGGCGGAAAGAAATCTTTTCTAAAGGTAGCTGCTGCTTCTCTGGCAATTCCAAGAACGCCGAAACAGTCAACACGGTTTGAAGTGATTTCGTATTCAAATACCACATCATCCAAACCTAATGCCTTAATAGCACTGGAGCCGATCTCGATATTGTCATATTCCGGATTCACATTGAATATAAATACTCCTTCTTCCGGTGAATCGGGATAGAATTCTCTGCTGGAACCTAATTCTTCAATAGAGCACATCATACCATTAGATTCTACTCCACGAAGTTTTCCTTTCTTAATTTTAATACCACCGGGAGTCATCTTACCGTCATGACCACCTGCAACACGCCCGCCATCCAGTACCACGGGAATTACATCCCCTTCTTTTACATTGGGTGCACCTGTTACGATTTGGATGGTCCCACCATCTTTCGTAACCTGAACCTGACAAATGATTAATTTATCTGCATCCGGGTGCTTTTCTATTTTTAATATTTTACCTACTACAATTTTATCTAAATCAGCGTCCAGCTGTTCAAAACCTTCTACTTTGGATCCGCTGAGTGTCATAGCATCTGTATATTCTTGTGCTGTTACATCAAGATCTGGTACATATGCTTTTATCCATGATAATGGTGTATTCATTTTATAAACCTCCTATTTTTCACTGAACTCTTCGCTAATTCATTTATTGAATCTTTGCTCAGAATACATTTTAGAATTGTTTTAAGAATCTGGTATCATTCTCATACAACAATCTCATATCATCAATCTCATATTTTAATAAAGCAATACGCTCTAACCCTACACCAAATGCAAAACCGGAGTATTCATCAGGGTCTATGCCGCTCATTCTTAATACATTGGGATGAACCATACCACAGCCTAAGATTTCGATCCAACCGGAGCCTTTACAGAAACGACAGCCTTTTCCGCCGCACTTAAAGCAGGTTACATCCACTTCTGCACTTGGTTCTGTGAATGGGAAATGGTGAGGTCTGAATTTTACTTTCGTATTTTCGCCAAATAATTGTTTTGCGAATTCTGCTAATGTTCCTTTTAAGTCTGCAAAGGTTATGTTCTTATCAATAACCAAGCCTTCAATCTGGTGGAAACTTGGTGAGTGAGTAGCATCTACTTCGTCAGAGCGGAATACTCTTCCCGGTGCAATCATACGAATAGGAAGTTTTCCTTTTTCCATTTCATGTACCTGTACCGGAGAAGTTTGTGTTCTTAGTAAAATATCACCGGTAATATAGAAAGTATCCTGTTCGTCCTTCGCCGGATGATTTGCAGGAATATTTAAAGCCTCGAAATTATAATAATCATACTCTATTTCAGGACCTTCCACTACTTCATATCCCATACCAACGAAGATTCTTTCCACTTCTTCTAATGCAATGGTATTTGGATGACGATGCCCCATCATGGGCTTTTTAGCCGGAAGCGTAACGTCGATGGTTTCCTTTGCAATTTGCTCTTCTCTTAGTTTCTTTTCAAAGGCAGTTCTTATAGCATCTAACTTTTCTTCCAAAGCAGTTCTTGCCTCATTTACCATTTGACCCACCATTGGTCTGTCTTCCGGAGCCACATCTTTCATGGATTTTAACACATTGGTAAGCTCACCTTTTTTTCCTAAATATGCAACTCTGATTTCATTTAATTTGTCAAGACTTTCAGAAGCTTCCATTTGTTTTAAAGCTTCGTCAATAATTGCTTTTAACTTTTCTTTCATGCTAACCTCGATTCTGGTGCCCTAGCACCTTTTTATAATACTTTGTACTTTTACAAATTGGGACAAAAAAACTCCGTCCCTCAAAACAGGGACGGAGCAATATCATTTATGATACAGAAGCAGGTACAATTTCCTGCATAATTTCCGCGGTACCACCCTAATTCCTATACATTATCGAATATGAATAAAATTCAATAATCTATAAGCACTTAAAGTTATGCGTAACGTGCACATACGTCATCTCCTACTAACTGATTCCAGTATTCAAAGATGCGGCTCCGGTGGGAAAATCAATATTTGTCTGAACTAAGGAAGCTTACAGCCGATGGCTTCCTCTCTCTGATAGAAAACAAATATCTTAGATGCAATACTTGTCACATTAAGCGTCTATTACGTGTAATGTTTTACGTACAATATCTATTATGCGCAATGCATATTGCGTGTAATGACTATTACATACACCTTCACAGCCTTTTCCATATATGAAAATATTCTAACACAATAAAATTCGTTGTCAAGGGGTTATTTCCGTTACATTTTCACCGGAAATATTTGCTTTGTGTTCTTCATAGTCTTTTGAAAAATGATATTCTTTCTTCTCGTCACTATAAAAATATAAATACTCAGTCTGAGCCGGATTAAGTGCCGCCTTTATTGCATTAATTCCCGGGTTGCATATGGGCCCTGATGGCAATGCTCCTGTTTTATAGGTATTGTAGTAGGCATTATATCGATTAACATCCCCATTAATGTTGGGTTTTACATAACGTTCTACATAATTAATAGTCGCATCTAATTGCAATTTCATTCCCTTTGACAAACGATTGTGAATTACAGAAGATATGTTACTCATAGTCTTTGAATCTACTGCTTCTTTCTCAATTAAAGAAGCAATGGTTAAAATCTCATCTACTGTGTAACCTAAACTTTCTGCTTTCAATCGTATATCATCCGTTATCTTACTTTCTGCATTTCTTAAGAATTTACCTATAACATCCTGCCCTTTGCTTAACCTGTAGAATTCATAGGTATCGGGATACAGATACCCTTCTAATAAAAAGCATCGGAATTCATTTTCCGGTATTGCCTTTACTAAAGGATAATAGCTAAAATCATAGTTATAAAGTGCTTCATAAAGTTTCTCAGTTGAATCACATACTCCTTTACTAACTAATAATTCAAATACCTGAGGAACTGCATACCCTTCCGGTATGGTAACTCTCACTGTTTTTGAAATATTATTCACGTCTGTTGCTTTTACTAACCCTGTCACTTCGTTATATGGATTATAAATTAAGAGTCCGCTATAAACAGAAGTATCATAACCGTTTTTTCTCATATCCGCTGTTTTGTAATATTTGCACCCTTGAGCTGAATTCATTACCCAGCGAAGTGTACTCATATGTACCATAACAGAAGAGCTCTTTTTGGAAATATACATTTTATAAACCATTTCCTTTTTTACCCCTTTGGATTTCTTTGAGGAATAATAAGTAAAATATGTACTATCTTTTTTAAATACTATTTTCTTTCCATTGCGTGCATTTGTTACCACAGCTTCTTTTGTTTTGGAATTGTATTTATAAGTAAGCCCCGGCATTAGTTTGGTCATTTTCCATAAAGGAACCATTACACTTCCATTGCCTGCGGTTTCCATTCCTGCATTTCCTTCTGTCCCATTTAAATCATAAAAAGTGTATTTACCATTCTCATTTGCAATCATTAATCCATATTTTTTTGAGGCAGCATCTGCTTGTATGTTGGGCAGAAATAATGCTGTAACAGTAATACATACTAATAATACCGCCATTAAAATTGTACTTCTTCTTTTCACTATAATACCCCCTTCTTTATATACATGAATTGATTTTTTGGAATAATGTAGTATTATTATAATATCCTATTTTTTAAGTATAGCATAAATGATTGGATATCGAAATAGAAAGTATTTGAAATAAATCAAATATGACTAAGCTTGTAACCATTCACATATAATACTATAATCACAATTTTTGTCTTCTTAGTAAGAAGAATTGGGAGGAATACTTATGACAATGATTATCATATCTTTTATTAAAATAATCCGGGCATTTGCAAGGAAAATCAGGGATGACTGTGTTTCAGCCTTTGCAGCACAGGCAGCTCTATTTGTAATTATATCTTTTTTCCCTTTCATTATGCTATTACTGACTATTTTACAGGATATTTTCAAAGAAAGCATTATGCTCGAAACATTAACAGGCGTATTTCCTTCTTCTTTGCATTCATTAATTATATCAATTATTACGGAAGTATATGCTAAAACTACAGGAACCATCGTATCCTTTGCAGCTATTACCGCCCTTTGGTCAGCTTCCAGGGGTGTGTTATCCATTGTCAAAGGATTAAATGCCGTATATTGCATTAAGGAGACAAGAAGCTATATACGATTACGGATTATTTCGGCTGTTTATACTTTTGTCTTTATCATTATGCTTGTGATTACACTGTCAATTTTAGTTTTTGGTAATCAGCTATTTTTATGGATTCAGGGCAAGATACCTGTTTTAAGTGAGCTGGCACTCTTTATTATCAGCATCCGGACTATTGTAGGTCTATGCTTGCTGACCTTATTTTTCCTATTATTGTACGTTGTAATTCCAAACCGCAAGACTCATGTATTTCAGGAACTTCCGGGAGCATTTATATCAGCAGTGGGCTGGATGGGCTTTTCCTATTTATTCTCTTATTATGTGGATAATATGGGAAACTACACCAATACTTATGGCAGTTTAACAGCCGTTGTCATTTTTATGCTTTGGTTTTATTTTTGTATGTATATTTTATTCATCGGCGCAGAAATTAATGTGGTACTTTATTCCGGGGATTTGGTGTACTTTATAAAGCAAATATTTATAAAGCAGAAAGCCATAAAAAAAGGCCTGGTAACTGCAGGTAATGAAGTAGAGATGCAAGAGCAGATGAATGTGAAAAGGGATAAAATAATAAGACAAACTATTATAGAAAATAAAGGGGATCATGATAAGAAAACAAAATAATAAATTTTCATAAATGCACATATTGCAAAATAAGAGCTGTAGCAATATAAATGTTTTATACCGGATATAGAGCAGTCTGATCTTCTATCCTCCGATATTCTACTTTATATTGCTACAGCTTCGTTATTTTGGCAGATAATGAACATCTTAAAGCATTAGATCCATCTTCTGCCCATCATTCAAAATGAACCTTCACACATTATATATCAATCAATAATCTGTGGAATCACAATTTTTTCATTAGCTAAAATCATCTATTCATATGACAGCAATAACCTCAATCTCCGATAGGAATTGTCCTGGTGGCCACTCTCTCACCAAACCATTCGTCATGTTCAACAAACATAATAGTAAGATTCAGTGCAAGGATTGCCTTTTCTAATTGCTCTCTAAAGTAGATATCCATATAGTTAAGCGGCTCATCCAGAAGAATCAGATGATTATCTACGGAAAGCGCTCTTGCTATTTCAATCTTTTTTAGCTCACCTTTGCTGAAAGTCTCTAAGGGACGTTGGAAAAGAGCATCCGGTAAATCAAAAAGCCAGCACAGTTTTTCAAAATTTTCTGAATTTATATCTGCTCTCTCTATAAGGTCTTTTAGATGTCCTTCCTTCCACAGAGGTTCCTGCAGGGCTTCTGTAATCTTAAGTTCTTCTGCCCGGAGTATTCCTCTAGCGGAGAGTTTTCCCATTATCAGTTTTAACAGAGTGGTCTTGCCCGCTCCATTACCGCCCCTTACCCAGATACGGTCACCTTGCTTTATCACAAAGGATAGTCCAAAGAACAGTTCCCTGTCTTCATAGGAATACATAATATTCTTTCCTTTCACAAGCCAGGCATCCTCTGTATTAAGCTGTTCAAATTCAAGTTTTTTCGCTGTTTCAAAGTTAAGGAGCAGCGATTTCTTTTCTTCTATTTTGTCCTTTATCTGCTGTTCCGAACGTTTTGCCTGGCCCATATAGGCCTTGGCACCGTTGGTTCTTGCATGACTGGCAAAAGCATATTTCTGAGTATTGGCTGTTCCTGCCCAGTTCCGGCTTTTCTCCGCATGGCGCTCCAGCTGTCTTACCTCTCTGTTTAATCTCTCACCTGTTCTTGCTTCAAACTCATCCTTCAAATCTTTATTCTGTTTCCATGTAGTAAAATTGCCCTGTTCCACAGTGATATCCGACTTATTGATTGCCAGGATATGATCTGCTACCTCATCTAAAAAATCCCTGTCATGGGATACTACCAAAAATCCCTTTTTTCGTTTTAGATATTCCGCTACATCCTTTTTTCCTTGAATGTCCAGATGATTGGTGGGCTCATCCAGTAAAAGATAGGTATCTTTTCGCAGGAATAGAGCAATCAGAAGCACTTTGGTCTTCTCTCCTTCCGACAGAAGTGAAAAATCCCGATTCAGCAGCTCGTCCCCCAGTTTCATACGGTACATCTCTTTCTTAATGCGGCTCTCCATGGAGAAGCCCTCCAGTTCCAGATATTCCCCAAGTGCTTCCAGATCTTCCAGGTTGTCCTCTAAGGTTCTTAAGCCTCCGATATTTTCTTTTATCACATCCATGGTAAGAGGATATTTTACTACCTTATTCTCATAGGGAAACAGTTCTGTATCTGTTTCCATACTAATTCTACCTTTATCCGGCACAAGCTCTCTATGAAGGAGTTTTAAAAAGGTGGTCTTTCCCCTTCCGTTCCTTCCAATCAGTCCAAGCCTCCAATCGGTATCCAGATTAAGTGTTATTTCTTCAAATATTGGTTCATAAAAAGTTTTATAACTAAAACTCATATCAGTTATTATAATTTGCGACATATTCTTTTTCCTTTCCTGACTGTATTCTTTGTCAGGATAGGCCCGGATAATGACGCCTTACGCCGAGCCTATTCTGACTCTAAAATAAAACGTAAACGAATCCACATAATATTTGATGCCTCCTTTCCATTTTCTTCTGTTTATGCGTAATAGCTCCAATTTATCCTTCTATAACCTGTTAACAGGCATAAAAATACCTACCTTTTATCAGATTACTATAAAACGGATACTATCCGCATAAAGTAACCCCAGTAAACCGCACCAAAATAGCGCCCTCTAAAAAGGGCCCTTTTCTAATAAAAATTAGCGCAATTTGCTGTTGTTAAAAAGTAGGTTAATTAACATATTCTTATTTCAACCTCTGCTTTCAGAAGATATCCTTACCATATCATAAAGTTCTTCCTAAGGCAACTGTTTTCCTTGTATTATTTTCCTTGTACGAATAAAACATGTTAAAAAGGTGTGAAGTAACAACGATTTAACCCCTCAGGGAAGTCCTAAAAGTCTATATTTCATACCAAATAATTTCATTGGCTAACTTTGCAACTTCCCGTCTTTGGAACGCCTGGAAGTCTTTGATTTCTTTGCTAGGGATACGATACTGATTGTTATAGTACCCCTGATCAATTATAAACTCCGGACGGAATTTATAGCCCACCTCTTTTTCAAACTGTTCCAAGATATAAGGTGATACCGATGAGGAGTATCCGTACCAGTCAACGTACTTTTCACGCATCATCTCATCAAAGATTAAGGTAAACTGATGGAAAAAGGTTGTGTAGCGGATTACGTCCACATAAGGATGTTCTTCAATAAACTTACGAAGGCGACCCATGGAATATTCCCTGGTCTTTGGCTGTCTTACATCAAAGGTTATCTGATGTTCTACATCTTTCCACTCATTGGTCACTGCATTATACATATGTACCGGATCCCAGATAAGGTATGCAAGAAAGCTGACTGTGTAATTGTGAAACAGACTGCAGTTTGTAATTATAACTTCACCTGTTTCCTTCTCATAGCTCCAGTCCTCTGTAGAAACCACCAGGCCTGTACTACGGTCGATAACTTCCCACCACCGTGCTTTATCATCATAATCATTTACCTTCATTAGGTCAGTTGCTATCCCCTTCAGTAAAGGAATACGCAGACCTTTTTCTGCCGCTGTATAAAAGGGTGTCATAATGTAGCATTGCTGTACTTCTTTCGGATGTGCTTTTGCCCATTCGTTATCCTTACGGGTTGTGTAATAGGTTTTGGAGACCCTTTATATAAAACTACAAACACCTTATAGAATGAGCATTACAAGTATAATAAAATTTATTGAACCTAATTTTGAACCTAATTTAATGAGATATATGTTTTAGCCTAAATATAAATTCTCACTAAAATAATTACATAAGAATTGAAATATACAAACGTTTAAGTTTTTATTTAATTATTTTATTATTTACACAGAACAAATATTCTGATATAATTTGGTATCGGTAGGAATAATTTGTAATGAATAAAAATCTTAAATTTTCGGATAAAGAAACAGAACTATTTTTTGAAATGATAAGCGAATGGGTAGATATTCAATTTTATGATAATTCCGAAATATCATTTAAGCATCTATACGATCTATGGTTATTATTGTACAGAAGAGAATATAAAAAGAATTGTCCATATAAGATTAAACCATTTGAAATTTTATTATATATTAAGTAAAAAAAGGGATGTGGAAAGTAATGCTTATTCCAGACTTCTTTATCCTGCATCTAAGAAGTCCTCTTTTGAAAATCGCAATCGTTTCTTTGAAAAAACTGATTACTCCCTGGATGATGTCTACCGGTTCCTTACTCTTTTAAATAAGCACAAAGAAAGTTTACAGCTATGGCTGAATGATAAGATAAAAGAGATTTACACAAGGGATACAAGCCTAATTTATTACGATGTCACCAACTACTATTTCGAAACAGATAAGACAGATGACTTCAAAGCAAAAGGCCTTTCAAAAGAACATCGTCCAAATCCAATCGTTCAGATGGGATTATTTATGGATAACAATGGAATCCCCATCACTTATGAACTATTTTCAGGAAATACGAATGACTGTCTGACTTACCGACCAAATTTCTCCAGAATCAAGAAGAACTTTAATCTTGGACGTGTAATTACAGTAGCTGATAAACTTTTCACTTCGAATTTTGATAGTTGGTACTTAAATTCTTTTTCTTTAGCAAAAGCGTTATGAGTAGGACTTAAGAAGATTGTACAGAACGCTAACAACAGGCTCAGAACTCTACATAGATTTTTTTCATTGGAAATCCTCCTTTGTAATCATATGCACCGTTAACATTTACCATGGTATTAAACATCATGGATTTATTTTACATTATTCACCATAACTTGTCAACGATTTATTCAAATTTTATTATTTTTTTTAAATTTATTATTTCTTCCTTATTTTCGTCATTTTCCATATATGATATTGAAATATTTTCTGAATGAAAAATATTTGCAATTTCGTCTTTGGATAGATTACGAGTAAACAAAATAAAGTTTGATTCATAATAAGCATAATTTTCACTTATATTATCAATTGTAGTGTCTTTTCCAAACCAATAACGTTTTACATTATCATAAGAGTTTACTACTTTCTTAAATATAGGAATACTTATAGTTCTCTCTGATATTTTATCATTATGATTCATGTCAAAAATAAAAATTACCTTTTTAAAATCAGATTTTGCTACATTTTTAGTTCCTATGCTTGAAAAATCCTCGTCTGATAAATTTGACACAACAAGGCTTGCATTAATTGTTAAATTTTCATTTTTTTTGCAAGAAACTAACGCTAAAAGAGTTATAAAAACCAAAAAAAATATTTTAAATTTTTCTTTCATATTATTACCTTTCTATTAATTATAGTCATTAATAGTGTCTGCTGATTATACAGCTTCCGATTTTAAATTAGCAGTTTTGAATGGGTGTCACATGTTGAATATCAGTACTTTATCCTTACGATGGATTTAGGCGTTACCAGTATCCTCTTTACATTATATTATTGCATAGATTCACTTCGTGTGCGGGTAGTTGTAGAAATTAATATATATTTTTGTAGAAATTAGCACTTCCACCTAAATCATAAGAATATAGAAGGAAAATCTTTTTTTTGTAACAAGTTAATAAATTTATTTATATATCATCTATAATAAAATCTTTTATTTTATAAATCTTTTTAAGAACATCAATTGTTTATTCAATTTCTTTTTCATAATTCTCATTATTAAGAACATATATATTTGGAAAATTGGAGAGATAACTACAAATCCTATGTTAGACGTAGAATTACCCAAAGAAGAAAATTGTGCAGTACCTACAAAAGATATGGATGAAATTATTTTATCATAAGAAGAAATGAAAAAGCTTTTACTTGTAGCACAAAAATATGAAATGAAAACAGTAACTAATCTAGAAACACAACTTTAATATTTTACAAAGTCATTAAATTTAAACCTAATTTCCTGAACCTAATTTTGAACCTAGTTTATCTGACATGAACCAATATGAGATGATATTAAACGATATAATTTGAATGTAAATGCTAACATTAATTGAAAATATAAAATCGTCTCAAACCATTGAAAACACTGATAAAACAACAAAAAAGACGCCACTAAAAAGTAACGTCTTTCAACAGGGGATGAGAGAATCGAACTCCCACTAAAGGTTTTGTACACCTTTGCCTGAACACACTTCAATTCCTCCGGATAATCCGTGCCATCACAATCACGAATGGCATCTGCTCCCCATTTATTCAATAGCTCTATTGTTTCCGGAACCACATCTGTGTCCGTTGGTATTGTAACTCTTCCGGTTAATTTTGTATTCATTGTCATATTTACCACCATTCTTTATTATAGTTATTTTGTATGATACGATTACTTGAATGTAATTCTTAAATTTGATTATTTATTTTGTTATTTATTTGGGTTATTTATTTGGGTTATTTATTTGGTTATTATTTGGCTACTTATTTATTGAGATTATTCGATTACCAGCCTCCCTGAACTTAGTGGGAGATAGCTTCTTTCGATTTGAAAATACCGTTGAGAAGTAATTCGCATCTATATAACCTACACGAGCTGCTACCTGCCAGACAGGCAACCCAGTTTCCGTCAACAGCATACAAGCTTTGTCTATTCGTAGTTCCTCCAGATATTCACCAATCGTCATTCCGCAAATTTCCCGGAACAGGTGTTGGATATGGGATTCTGAACAATTACAAAATCCTGCAACATCTGCAATTCGAATGGGTTTTGGGTACTTCATGTTAAGATATTCCAACGCTCGCTGACAGAGAAGCGTCTTTTCAATACTGCTTCCACTCAGAGGAGCTTCCGTTATTGGAAGACTGTCCGCAAAAGAGGAAAATAAAAGTGCCAGGGTGCCAAGGGCTGCCTGCAGCTCCTGAGAGGGATTCCTGTTCTCAGGAAAACTTGAGTCATAAATCTCCCGCAGATCTGTTTCCTTAAAGCCGTATTGTCTGGTAAGCCCTTGCAGCCGCCTATGCAACAGATGTTCCTCCGGCCGAAAGCCTCCCGCACTTATATATCCAATAATTGTTCCCTCACGTCGGATCGGCATTACAAGTTCCATCACACCACAATGACACATGCCGCAGATCTGCCCTTTTTCTTCTAAAGTTTTTAAGAGCTGCTGCTTTGCAAAAACACAATGCTGCATCAAGGTGTGGTTTGATTTCACATAGAGACAATAGGGACTGTTATGTACAATGTACCCCACAAGAAAGCGTTGCAAAACACTATTGCCTGCACCATATTCCCATGGTCCCCCCACATGGAGCTCCACACCATATTGCCTGGAAATACTCTCCATAAACCTGCGTAGTATAACGCAATCCATATCTGTCAGCCGCATACTCTCATGCCTCCTTTCCATTGCAGAATTTTAAAGATGCCTTGCAGGATATCTCATTGTTGTACTGTAATTTTTAAATATAATTATTGTATATATGTGATTTGCATTTTGGGAAAGCTTTAAAATCCTGCAAGTCAGTAGTATAAGTAAAATTTATGTTAATCTTAAAAGGGAGGAAAACTAATATGAAAATCTTTGATACAGTTCACCATAAGGTCGAACTCTGTGTTGTGGGCGGTGGGCTGGCCGGACTATGCGCTGCAGTTTCAGCTGCCCGCCATGGTCGTAGTGTTGCTTTAATTCAGGATCGTCCCATGCTCGGTGGCAATGCCTCATCCGAGGTACGTATGTGGGTAGGCGGAGCCCATGGTAAGAATATGCGGGAAACAGGACTCATAGAAGAATTGCGGCTTGAGAATTACTGGCGCAACCCTCACAAAAACTATTCCATCTGGGATAGCATTATGCTTGAAATGGCACAGAAGGAACCAAACCTTTCTCTATTCCTCAACTGTTCCTGCATGGATGGCGAAATGGAGGGGAACCGTCTGAAATCAATCACCTGTTGGCAGCTTACCACGCAAAAATTCCACAAGTTCGAAGCACAATTATTTGCTGATTGCTCCGGTGACAGTGTACTGGCCCCAATCACAGGTGCATTATACCGCATGGGCAGAGAAGGGCGGGAGGAATATGGTGAGGATATTGCACCGGAACAGGCGGATTCACACACAATGGGTATGAGCCTGCTCATTCAGGCAAGGGAATATACAGAAGAACACCGTTTTACTGCACCTTCCTGGGCCAAACACTTTACAAAAAACGATCTGCCATTTAGAATTCCCGACATGACCAACGACAGGGAGAACTTTTGGTACCTTGAACTTGGGGGAATGCAGAACACTATCGGCGATACCGAGAATATCCGTGATGAGCTGCTTCGTGTTGCCTACGGCATCTGGGACTTTGTAAAAAATGATCCGGAGAATTATGAAAAAAATAAAAATTATGATATTGACTGGATCGGTATTCTGCCCGGTAAAAGGGAATCTCGCCGCTACATTGGTGATTATGTGATGACCCAGCATGATGTACGTGCAGAAGGCCGCTTTGATGATTTAATCGCCTATGGCGGCTGGTCCATGGATGACCATCATCCCTGCGGACTGTACACCTCCGAAGAGCCCACAACATACCATCCCGCCCCTTCTCCCTATGGTATTCCCTACCGCTGCCTTTATTCAAAGAATATCGAAAACCTTATGTTCGCCGGACGCAACATCAGCGTCACACATACAGCCCTCAGTTCGGCACGCGTTATGGCAACCTGCTCCCTTTTAGGACAGGCCATGGGAACTGCCGCGGCATTTGCTTTACAGGAGAATATCACCCCCCGGGAAATTTATACAAAGGGATATATCCATGAACTTCAGCAAGCACTCATGAAAGACGACTGTTACCTGCCCTTTTATACCCGGCGGATATCAGAATTAACTGCCGGTTCGGCTCTGCTTTCCGATATGAAAAATGCTGAAAACCTACGCAACGGCATTGACCGGGCAGTTGGGGATACTTCCAACTATGCCTCCGGTACAATTGGGTGCTATGCTGAATACCAATTGAATACCCCTTCCTATGTACAGAGTATACGACTGGTCCTTGACAGTGACTTAAACCTCAATACACTTCCACAGCGGGAACATGATCTTGGTGACAATATCTTCATGCTAGCCAATATCCGGTTTGGCTGGGAGCCGTCCCATCCGCCAAAAACTCTACTGCGTGATTTGGACATCCGATACACCCTTTCTGACGGCACTGTAATTACAGAATCAGTCAGAGAAAATCATCAGCGTCTTTTACGTGTACCTTGCAATAAAGAGGTAAAAGCCATACGCCTTGTTCCACTGCGTACCTGGGGCAGCCAGAATGTATCAATATATGCATTCGATATAGAAGAATGATGACCGCATCATAATTAAGAGGAGGCTAATCATGGATTTGATTAGTCTCCTTCTATTATATTTTCCTTTACAGTGCTTTTTACTTTCCTCCCACTACTTGTTTTTCAATATGGAATCCTTATCCTTCCATGTCAAAAACACCTGCGGATATAGTCCTGCCGAAGAAGTGACATAATAGTATCTCCTCCCCTTCATTTGACCACCAATCTTTAAACATTAAACGCTCACAATCTAATTCCGGCAAGTTTCTTTCATTTCCTGAAATATATTCACTTAAACGAAATTCCGTTGTATCAATATTACTCAGTATAGTTCCATACCTGGAATCCAGAACCTCCCAGCCAAAGGGCTTATAAGTTTCAAACCATTGCTGCCGATGAATAAGGCGCAGCTCCTTCACCGCTTCTGTAAGCTGAGACAACTGCGGTAAAATACTTCTTAAACCTGCTATGTCATTGCCTTTGTAAGCCTCCCCTATTCTAATACCCAGATTCCACTTTTGTTTTAACACATATGCCAGTTTTTCCAGGAACTGAAACAATATGCCCTCATGTTTTGACATTTCCTGCTCCAAATCATTATAATATTGGGTTAAATCCATATTAAGCTTTTGTAGATTCACATCAAATAAACCTTTTAAAATATCCTGATACAAAATACACCTGGCTGCATTAGAAAAGGCTGTTCTTGTGGATTCCTTACTATCATCAAGTACGCTAAACCGCGAAATCCGGTAAAAGGCATCATAGGAATAACCTGTGCACTCCAGGAACCGCTGACAAAGAACATTCCTATCCACCTGCTTATTATAACCATGCTCTGCATAAAATTGTAAACCCAAAAGGCTGTAGAACATATTAACTTCAGCGCCGGTATCTCCCCACCAGGTAACAAAAACATCCTTTACACCTTCCTGCTTGCAAGCCATAAGTGCTGTTTCTGACGCATCCAGGGTCATGATATAGTTAACGGCCACATTGGACCATCCCCATATTCCGCCTGCAAATATCACATTATCGGATAGCTTTTTATTCTCTTGGATATTGGCAAGGTGAGTCTCCATACTATAGGCTCTGTAACTCCAATAAACAAGGCCTATATTCCTGTCAACTTCAAAATCAAGGGATTCTTCCCCGGAACGGGCATTGTTGGTAAGCATATCGCTCCATATCATTGGTTTCATATTATACTTTTCAGCGATGGACATTACACGTTTCATATGCATGTTCATAAGCTTTTTGTGGGTTGTATAGCCATACTTTTTGAGATATTCCCCAAGTCCCAGATTCATTGCTTCATCCATTCCCAGATGAATTCTTTTTGTAGTAAACGTGCTTGCACAGTGGCTGATCAGCTTCTCTATAAAATCGTAAGTGTCTTCACTGCCCACCATCAATGTATCCTTGGTATCTTTAAGAGGCTCCAGCTCCTGCCATTTAAGTGCCTGAATCAAATGAGCTAAGGTTTGTATGCATGGAACTACCTCAATGCCAAAGGCCTGGCCATATCTGTCTATTTCTATTAATTCTTCTCTGGTATATGCCCCCCGCATATATCCGAAATAATCTAAACCCTCCACCTTATAGGTATCCTCAGTATAAAGCATAAAAGTATCAAGACCCATTAAAGCCATATACCGTATTATTTTTTTTGCCGATTCTACTGTTAGAACTGCATTTCTGGAGCAGTCAAACATAGCGCCATTGCTATTGAATAAAGAGGTTTGGGTAATCTCCCATTCCTGCTTCCTTTTCACAGCGGGCACAAGCATGGACAACGCTCTGAACAGCTCTACTTTTTTCTCGTATGTTATGTTTCCTTGTCCATTTTTAAAGCTTGCCCGAAAGCCAGTTCCTGTATAATCTATAGTGACAGGAATGCCTTTTTCCGTTAACTCAAATCCTAATTGTCCACTTACTTCGCTGATAGGATATAACAATTGTTTATTACAAATTAAATTCAGTGCAACAGTCATAAGTGTGCTCCTTTTCTTAAACTAGTTTTTTGGGGATATCTTCCGCCCTAACATGGCGAACCAGAAAATTATTTTTTGCTGATATAGCGCAGCAATTCCAGCAGCTGCAAATCCTGACGGTCCAGAACAAACAACCGCTATTTCTTCAGTTTCCGTTGTTCCTGCTTCATTACTCAGCTTTACACAATATAGTAGATCCCCCGGCTATCGATTCAGTCTTTCAGTTTTGCAATCTGTGAACTATGAATTACTGTTTCAGCAACGTTATTCCAATTGTTCGCATTACTGCCATGTCCGAATATTCTTACATATCTTGCTCTCTTCATCTCAGGAAAATCATATTTTACAAGATCGGAGGTATCTCCCAATGTCTGTACTCCTGACAGTACCGCTTCCCAATTCTTTCCGTCCTCTGATATGAGAACATCAAATAAATACTTTCTTTCATTGCCCTTAAAGAATGCAACGGATATAGCCTCCACCTCTTGCTCCTCACCTATGTAATACTGTATCCACTGATCTCCTTCCGCAGCCCATCTGGTTACCAGATCACCGTCCATGGAATTCTCAGGCCAGTTACCCTCCTGAGCAGCACTTGCTATGATATCTTTATCTTTTTCTTTCAGCAACAGCTGGATATAATAGCTATTCTTCCTGCTTGCATCTGATTTCAAGGTTAGTGTTATCTTAGCAATACCGGGGAGAGCCTCCGGAAGCTCTATATCAACATTTATATCAGAATTGCTTATAATTGCCTCGACCTCCGGTACTGATACGGTTTCATACGGTAATGTTATCTCATAGCTTCTGCTGAATTTATGGAAATTCTGCAGTTCCGTACCCGCTACTGACAGACCCTCTGCAAATAAGTTATTTTCCTCTTTCACATTCCATCCATCTAAGTCCACTATCTCCGGTTTATCTGACGGTATTTCGTCAATGTTCGTAAGAGGAACCATTCTTACGGCAAATTTTACGTTCAAGACGTTTTCCAGATGAACGGCCAGCTTTTTTATTCCCGGGTTGGGCTGTTGAACCGCTTCCGGTGAAGTTGGAAGTGAAATGGCATCCATCACGGTAAAGCTTCCTTCTTCACCAAGTATCTGAATATAAAGTCGTTTGCCATTCTTACTGAGTATGGCTGATTTTCCATCCGAACTTATCTCTATCCCTGAATCGGTATGCATAAACCACCAATAATCAGAAGGTTCTTTGTTACTAATCTCATCCTGTACTAATAGTTCTGTTTTGCTGTTTGTAAGAGACAACCCTCTCTTTGCAGAGAACGCATCCTTATTATAGGTTTCCGTTAAGTCCACAATGGACATTGCCGCTGTCTCATCTGAATTTACTTCAAACCTTTCAATCTTAGCCCTTGCAAATACATTCTGATCCGGATAATTTCCCGGATTTATTACGAAGGTATTATGTCCCTCTGCTCTCTTCCTGTAATAAGTCCATCTTCCTCCTGATTCTGAATAGTCCCAGTACTTAGGAGCATTGTAGTTATCTGCTCCCAAATCCACGGCCCATCTTACTCCGTAAGCATCATATACAAAGGAGCCCTGATCCAGATCTCCATGGGTAAATTGATTATAACCGCCTTTAAATCCCAAAAAGTTTCCATTACTATTATTCCACCCGCTTCGCATAATTCCGACTTCGGCATTGCTAAACTTTGTATCCAGCTTCAGTGGTGCTTCCCCTGTAGTATATTCTTCTGTTCCCGGATACCATATCATGCTCAAGGGATCTCCATCTACCGCTGCCACCCTATGAGCCCAATAATAGGAAGGGTTATTAAACCTTGTTCCAAACCAGAGCCAGATTGGTGATTTTGCTGTATCTGTTCCTGAGTCGGCAAAGTTATAGCTTCCCTTTGCTCCGATATTGTATATGGGGAAATCTGTGGTTATATCTATGCCCGGCAGATTGGATAGCCCATAATCCGTTCCAAGTGCCTGAAGCATGGACGACAGCATATACACTGTATACCCTGTTCCATAGTTCCAATACCCCGGTCCTTCATACCATGCACCGTCAGGTTTGTACTCCTTAAGCATATAAGGCAGGCCTTTGACTGCATTTTCAAGGACAGTTGCAGCAATGCTTTCTATCTCAGGATCCCTATCCCCTTCATCTCCAACAGCCAATGCTCCTACCGCAAGTCCTCCATTACATACGGCATTCCAGTTGTTTTGCGTTCTTGTCCAGGATTCCCCTTTGCTATATGCATTAACTCCAGGTAATAGTCCCTTTTCCTTAATTGCACTTACAATAAAGCTCTTTTGTTCGGGACTCCAGTAATCATACAGCCAGTCATAAGCTATACCAAAAGCATTGGTCATCTCAGCTGTGTCAAGAAAATGTTGTGAGGCATTCCAGTCCTTAAAATTTCCTGCCTTATCCAATTCCATCCATAGTCTCTCCGCATATTTGCTGTCCTCTGTCATAAGATAAGTCATTGCTAAGATTTTTGTTCTGTTTAGTACCTCTGTACTTGCCGCCAGCCTAAGTCCGTCCGGAAGTTCATATTCCTTAGGAGGTTTAATGAGTAGTGTATCAGCCGCAAGCTTTACATTGTTAAACCATTTCGTGATATATTCATCGTTATTTTCCAGCCAGTTCTTCAGGTTATCAAAGGCCTCTTTTCCGGTATATATTCTCGGATGCTCTTTCTCCTCACTTGTTTCCTTCAGTGCAGCTATAATTTTTTCTCCTTTGGGTACCACAAACAGATTGACCCTGTAAAGTGATATTCCGCCTTTATTGTCACTTGCAGTGATTTCAAAATAGTCCTCACCGGTGCTGTCAGGATTCGCTGTATATGTATAATTTCCTGTCGGAGTCAAATCTGTTGTTCCCTTTAAAGGCTGGGTTCCCATAGCATAGGTGATACTATCCATATCCACATCCGTTGCTGTAATTTTACCTGTTGTATAAGCCCCCTGTACAACTCCTGCTGTTATTTCTCCGGAAGACGGTGCATCATTTACCGGATTGATATTAATGGTGACACTTGAAGTTGCTATACTTCCCTGTCCATTTTCTATTAATATGATAAAGCTATCTGTACCGCTATAGTCCTTTATGGGTGTATAGGTCCAGCTGCCGTCATCTTTTAGCTGAAGTAATCCGTTAGAAGGATTGGTCAGTCTGGTGTAGGTAAGAGGATGATTCGTATCATCGACAGCTTCAATTACTCCCCTTACGGGTATATCTTCGTCTGTTGATACCGTATAGTTAGTCGTAGTAATATCGCTTTCCTGTCCATTTACAATAACAATACAGGATGCTTTTACATTACCATCAACGGCAGCCGTAATGATAGCCACCCCTGTTCCAAGACCTTCCACTACGCCATCTGCAACCATAGCAACATCCGTATTTGAACTATACCAGATAAGGTTTTTCTCCGTTGCGTTGGAAGGGGTAATGTCCGCATTTAGTATTAATATTTCTCCAATCCCTATATAGGCTTCCGATTTGTCCAGGCTCACTCCGGTTGCAGGAATTACTTCCTTAAATTCTATACTGTCATACCACGCTATACCTGTCCCAAAATCATAATAATTTTCAATCTGGCATTTAACTGCTTTCTCAGAAGCTTGAATCACCTTTTCAACCCGGGTCCAATCCTTTGTGCCGGATAAGCTGTCGGTATATATCAATTGTACCTGAGAATTGCTGCTGTCATATAACTGGATTCGTGTACTGGCGCCCTTTGATATATCCTCTGTCTTTATCCATTGACTCAGCTTATAATACTTGCCAGGTTCCACAGGAATATTACGCTGTCCCACTGTAGTTCTTGCACTCTCACCTGTGGAACTAATTCTCAGGGATTTTGCCCCTTCTTTATATACCGTACTGTCAACGGTTGTCTCTGATATGCCCTGCGCATTCCATACATTCCATTCAGCTGCCTGATAATCACTCCAGCCATTTGCAGACCCGGCAGTTACCAGCTCATATCCTCCGTTTGTCAACAGATTATTCGTTTCCTCAAGGACCAATCCGTCAAACCATGCAGTTCCCGTATTATTAAGAAAATAGTTATAGATATTGCATCCATTTGCACCAGCAACGACTGTAAAGGTCTTCTCTACATACGTCCACTCATTGGTTCCTGTCAGCTTTCCAAAATCAATAAGGGAACCTGATATTTCTTTTCCCCCGGAAGTAAAGTAAATTCTGTAGTATACCGTGTTCGTTATATCCTCGGTTTTAATCCAACCGCTTAATTTGTAGGTTTTACCTCCGGTCACCGGTACTCCATATTGTATCACCGGCCATTTTCCTGTCGGGTCTGAGCTGGAAATTTTTAAGGCTTTACTGCCCTCATGGTATGTTGTACTGTCCATGGTTACCGTACAGGTACCCTGTGCCTTCCACACTTTCCATCCGCTTGCCTGCCAGTCTGTCCAGCCATTTGCTGACCCACTCACTGCCGTTTCAAAGCTTCCGTTGTTAATAAGGTTGGTTGAAGTCTGAGCTGAATCAGCTAAAGCATGGATTGAAAAAGGTAGAGCTCCAGAAAACAAATTAATAATTAACGTACAAATTAATAATACTGACAACCGGATTTTAACATTTCTATTATCCATAAAAAACCTCCTTTGAAATACTTCCATACCTGTATAAGTTAATATACAGGTTGTTGTTTGATATATTTGACTGTTACTCAGACTTCCATTCTCCCATGTGGTTATAACTTCACTGAGGAACACAGCCGATTGCCCTGATAACTGCTTTTGCCAGTTCCCGGCTTCCTTCCTCTGTAAAATGCGTAAAATCAGAATGATATGTTTCCGGAAATGCAGAAGCCACTTTATATAAATCATTGATTGGAATTTTGTTTTTATCCATAACCTCAGCTGCAATAGCATTATAGATTTCAATATCCGAATTTCGTCTTTCAAGTCCTTCCGGTGACAAGTGCCCAATCACTGGTGTTGATAATGCAAAAACAATGCTTGCGTTAGGGAATAAAAAATGTATACGGTTTACAGTCCGCTGCAGGGTATCCCGGTAAAAATACTGTGGTGTCAGCGGCTGGTCATTGTCTAACCTGAGAACATCCCATAAACCATTATTCCAATGGACTATATCTATGTTGTTTGGATTTTCTATTTCATCACGCCACATATAAATATGCCTGAAGGTATACTGTAAAAATTCACAGTTGCATTTTGGGGCCTGGATTATCGCTTGTTCTTTTGTATATTCTCTTACAAAGGGTTCATAACCCATACGGATAGAATCACCAATTAAAAATACTTGTTTCATTTTTATAACAATTCTCCTTTCAAAGTCTGGAGACTTTGTGCGCAGCACGAATCTCCGGTTGAAAGAATGAAATTCTTTCAGCCTTTCTCCTTAATCTTATTTCTCAGAATGCAGTCAGACATCCCACTTTAATTTCAAAACTTACAGAACCTTCCGAACCTGATCAAGTCAGCTCAAGTACTACCAGTACAATTTCCATTCAGGATTATTCACCCTCATCAATGCCTCCAGGTAATAATAATCTCCCCATGCATTGCATTCATCCACACCATTATCGGGGCAGGTATTGTAAGGTGAGGATTTACTGTAGGTTCCATGAAGCAGCTGTCCGTTTGAATGATCAGGGTCTTTTACGGAATAGTTGTTGATCAGGGACAGCAGAATCCTTTCTGCCATGTCACCATAATAGTGCGCCTCTTGTTCCGGCAGATATTTTATCATTTCCAGCATTCCGCATACTGCAATGGCCGCTGCGGAGGAATCTCTTGGATCCGTACTGCCATCCGTAAAATCAAAATCCCAGAAGGGTACCAGATCCTCCGGAAGATGCTCTATAAAATAATCCGTTATTCTTTTGAATATGGTAATATACTCTTGTTTTTGCAAATATCTGTAACCCAGTGCCACGCCGTAGATTCCCCAGGCCTGTCCCCTTGCCCAGGCAGAGTCGTCTCTGTATCCCTGGTGGGTGACACCATATAAGGGTTCACCGGTTACATTATCAAAGAAATAGGTATGATAGGTTGAACTGTCTTCCCTCATTATGTATTTTAAAGCCGTTTCCAGATGTCTGCCGGCATAATTCCTGTACTTATCATCCTTTGTTTCTTCCGTGGCCCAGTATAATAAGGGAAGATTTATCAGACAGTCAATGATCATCCTGTAATTATCCTTTTCTCCCAGTTCACCCCATGCCTGAATAAAGCTTCCTTTTTCCTGAAATCTGCTGATTAGATTATCCGCAGCCAGAAGTGCTGCTTCCCGACCGGTTTCCAGCCCGCATAATTTGTAAGCAGCTACACAGGAGGGTGAATATAAAAAACCCATGTCATGGTGGTTTGTTCGAATATGGTTTTGTATCCTGTTTTTAAGCGTTTCCACATGCTTTTTTGCAAGTTCCGAATATTTTTCATTCTTCGTCCACTCATAAATCAACCATAGTTCTCCGGTAAAAAAGCCTTCCGTCCATCCTCCCATCTGGCTTGGAGGATAAACTCCCCCCCATGCTTGCAGCTGCCTTAACTTCTACTCCTAAGTCATGAATGGCCTTATCTGTTTGAATAATTGCCCTTTCGATTGCATTATCTATGTCTGCTTTCTGCAATTTAGAATTTGCTTCCGATACCATTTCCTCTGTATTCTCCCTTCTTACGATTTCTTACTATTATGCCGGTCATCCGGTAAAGTTTTACACTGGCTCCCATGGCATAAATCATCTGCTTGCAGATGGTTTACTGCCACAAATCAGGGTATGAATTATGCAATAATTCGCACTGGCATGCTCTGTATTTTTCCGCTTATCAAGAATAAGAGGGAGCCGCAAAAGAGTTCCTCGTTTATTTTGCATCTCCCTCTTAACTGTTCCTATAATGATTGCTGGCTGCTATTTACCTGACATAGCAGTAATATGTGCATTCATATCTTTAATGTACTCTTCTCCTCCGGCTGCATACCAGCCGTCTAATATTTCATCATATGCACTGGAAGGTAGCTCTCCCAATATGATTTTAGTAATTGTAGTATTCATCTTTGTCTTATAATCAATGAATTTTGCATCCGCAGCTATATCAGGAATATAACCTCCGTCCAGTGAAATTACAGCATTGGATACTGAAGTATCAATCTGATCATTATATTTCTGATTTGTTGCGTCATCAAATGTTAACTTTAAGTAAACAGCTGTATCACTTGCTCTTCTTACCATACTTCTGTTCCAGCCTACACTATCTGTTGACTTATAATCTTCAGTAGGAACCTTTTTACCATCCACGGTGTTATAGCCCACACCTTCACCGCCATCCATTAGATCATCATAATAGAATTCATCGGAAAGCATATAGTCAAATAACTGAACAAGTTTTTCGGGATTCTTACAATCCTTGGTTATTGCCCAGCAACCCCATGCGCCTGTTGCAAAAGTAGTTCCGGTTACCTTGCCAGCTTCCGGATTAATGATCCCTGGTATCCATATAAGGTTTGCTTCCGGATTTACCTCCTGCAGTTTCTGAACAGAAAAATCTACATTAGTGGGGAAAGCAACCATACAACCGTACTTACCTTTATTAAAATTATCATTCGCCTGAGCCGATTTCATTGTAGGCCAATCTGGGTCCATCCACTTATTTTCAACCATTTCATTCAGAAACACCATCAGCTTTTTAAAATTTTCTGATTCTTTGCTATATCTGGGATCCATATAAGTATATTCTTCTCCCGCTGCTTTCTGCCATCCACATAGCCCAAATGCTCCACCGATTACATCAATATTGCTGGCTGTAGAAAGGGGTACAAGTTCTCCATCCGGTCCCACAAAAGCTTTCATACCGTAAGTATCATTTTTTCCGTTTCCGTCTGGATCATTTTCCGAAAATTTTTGCATTATTTCTGTAAATTTATCCAAAGTGATTGGTTTTCCCTCTTCTACCCCTGTAATTCCAAGCTTCTCCAGCCAGTCCGATCGAAGCGCCAGTCCATCCGCTCTAACCAGCGTGGAACGTGTAACACCAAAAATTTTGTCATCGTTCATATACCTTACTGCATTTAATGATTGCGGAAGTGTATGCTGGATGATATTAGGAGCATCCTGTAAATATTTTGATATATCAATAAATGTACCGCTTAATGCTCCTGATTTTAGCAGCGTATCACCTGTATCATCAAAAAGAATTGCATCAGGCAGCTCACCGGAACTAACCGCAATCTGCACCCTCTCTGCATAATTAGCGGAAGGTGGAATATCAAAGTTAAGCTTAATATTAAATTTTTCTTCCAGCTTTTTTATGGTTTCCTGACCAATACGGCTATTTTGTGCCGGTGATAAATTAGCCATAAGATTGATTGTAACTGTTTCTTCCTCTTTCTCTGCCTCTCCGGCTGTGGTAGGTTCAGTTGTATCAGTGACTGTCTCAGATTCAACCTCATTCCCCTTATTGCGGTTGCATCCGGTTAACGCCGATACGGCAAGGGCCAGAGATAATACCACAAAACTGATTTTTTTTAATTTCATTTCCTTCTCCTCCTATAAAATTATTATAATAATGGCATGTCGCCAAAACTATCAACCTTTTACCGACCCAATCATAACTCCCTTGACAAAATATTTCTGTACAAAGGGATATACACATAAAATCGGAAGTATTACCACAATTAATGAAGCATATTGCAGGGACTTTGCAGGGATTAAATTCATATTAACTTCTGCAATGTTTCCTCCTGAATTCATGAAACTTGCATCAGCTGCTGCAATGATTTCCCTCAGTATGAGCTGCAAGGGCCATTTCACCTGGTCCTTCAGATAAATAACTGCCTTAAAGAAATCATTCCAGAACAGAATTGCCTGAAACATGGATACTGCAGCAATTACCGGCTTTGATAAGGGAACCATGATTTTAAATAATATATGCCATTCCTGGGCTCCATCGATTTTTGCTGATTCAATTAAGCTTTCCGGAATTGATTCAAAGAATGATTTCATTAGTATCAAATTGTAAATAGGACATAAAAATGGTATAATCAACGCCCAAAGGGTATTATATAGTCCCAGACTTTTCATAACAATAAATTCCGGGACAAACCCACCTGAGAAAACCATCACGATAAGGAAATATGTCATGAAGCCCTTCTTCCATCTTAATTCCTTTCGTGAAAGGGGATAAGCGGTAAGTATGAGCATGCATACAGAAAGAATGGTTCCTCCAATTGTAACTAACAGTGTATTTTTATAACCTGAAAATATGAGGTTGTTGGTGAATACCGCTTTAAATGCACTAAAATCCAGATGCCTTGGAAAAAACATAAAGGGATGAAGCAGGGTATCCTTATACGGACTAAGGGATATGGCAAATACATTTAATACCGGATAAATCATTATTAATGCAATTATTGTCAAAGAGAAATATACGATTATGTCAAACATCTTATCTCCCAGACTGGTAGTTTTTCTTTTTCTCGTATGTGTTCTCATTACATTATCCCTCCTTCACTATATTTTTTGGCCAGCTTGTTTGTAATAATCATAAGAGTTATTGCAATAACAGATTCGAATAGGCCGATGGCTGTGGAATAACTAAATCTTCCCTCCCTGATACCGGTCCGGTATACATAAGTTCCGATGATATCCCCCACCTCATAAACCATGGGATTATATAGAAGCAGCACCTGATCCACGCCGCCTTTGATTACGTTCCCCACTTGCAGAATAAATACCACAATGATGGTTGGTGTCAATTGGGGAATGGTGATATAGAGAATTTTTTTCCATCTTCCTGCTCCGTCAATTCCTGCTGCTTCGTATAACTCTTCATTAATTCCCGATAATGCCGCCATAAAAATAATGGATGCATATCCGATTTCTTTATAGATGGTAGAAGACACAACAATCGTTCGAAACCAGTTGTTGCTGATCATGAATTTTATGGGTTCCATGCCCAATGCCTTTAATATTTCATTCACGGCACCGTCCCCTGCCAGCAAAAGCTGAACCATTCCCGCTATAACCACCCAAGAAATAAAATATGGTAAGTAAACAATTGTCTGTGTAATCTTTTTAAACCTAATTCTTTTAACCTCATTTAATAAGAGTGCCAGAATGATTGGAGCCGGAAATCCCCATGCCAAGCGGTAAATACTAAGAACAAAAGTATTACGAAATACTTTCCAGAAATCACCTGATTCTAAAAATATGTATTTAAAGTTTTCAAGACCAATCCATCTGCTTGTAAATAATCCCTTTATTCCACTTGCGATATTATAATCCTGAAATGCAATTATATTGAAGAAAATAGGCAGATATTTAAAAATGAATAGAAATGTAATACCAGGTAACAAAAATATATAAAGCCACTTATTTTTTCTTACATCATTCCATATATACTTTGCTCCCCGTTTTCCTTTAGTTGCTGTCACATGTATGCCCTCCTTTTGTATATCAGGTAGTGTAAAGTTGACATCCCGTTTTTTTGGGCTCCAGTTTTCTATACGTACTTACCACTACTGTATATCATGATTATAGACAAAGGAAATCAATTCAACAATGCGGTAAAATCAACTTTTGAGTGCTACATTATTTACATAAAGAAAATAAAATTATTTTAAAGTGTCATTAATTCAACCTTTTGTACCATTAATTCAACTCCTTATAAATCATAACTCCGTTGAGGTATACAATAAAAAAATCTGCACCCTGTAACAATGCAGATTTTTATGTTCTATTCTATAAATATTTTGGTACTATAATTTTTACAGTGGTTCCTTTATCCAGTTCGCTGGATATTTTAACTCCGTACTCTTCTCCAAAGACGAGCTTAATACGTTGATTTACATTCTTAATTCCAATATGCTGATCTTCTTTAATATAGTTCTTATTCAATTCTTCGTTAATTGAATAAAGAGCTTCCGAAGAGATTCCTATTCCGTCATCCTCCACTTCAAAGACCACATTATTTTCTTCCAAATATCCCTTGATTCGAATGGCCCCACCACCTTTTTTTTGCTTCAAACCATGGTATATAGCATTTTCTATGATAGGTTGAAGGGTGATTTTAACAATAAGGTAATTTTCCAATTCTTTATCCACAAACCATTCTACCTGGAATAAATTCTTAAATCTTAACTTTTCAATCTCAATGTATTTTCTGGCATGTTCCATTTCATCCCTGATAGGAGTCAGGTTATTCCCCGTTTCCAGACTAAGCCGCAATAGTTCTGCAAGATTGGTTATGGCAACCGATGCCTCATTTTCACTTTTAGTAAGACCAATGGCAAGCCAGTTAATAGCAGTGAGGGTATTATACAGAAAATGAGGATTGATTTGTGACTGTAAAGCAATGGTCTGGGTCTTTTTAAGCATTGCTAAATATTCCGTAAGGCTGGCTTCCATATTCTTTTGGTTTAAATTAATATCAACAATCTTAGTCAATATGAATTTCAATTCACTGTATTGCTTTTTATTATTTCTATCTCCATATATTTTTGTAATTTCGGGGCTATTAAACACCTCAATAATATCACGAAAAGGCCTGTACATATTAAAGGAAATGGTTAATGAAAGTAAAAAAGACAGCACGATACTTGCCAATACGGAAGATAAAAAAATATCTCTTACAAATTGCGTTTCGGTTTCGCTATCCAATGGTACTACCGTAATATAATTGTATTTCTTATTATCCGATGCCGCAACAGAAACAAGGCTTTTCCGTCCATCTATATCCGTAATCCCTGCTGTTCTTTTTGCATCGGGTAATGTGGTTCCAATTAAGTTATAGTTATTATTAAAAATAATAGTATTATTTTGATCAACAATATATAAATCCTCAAAATTATTTTCATAAAGTGAGCCAATATAGGATTGCAGGGTCTTAACCTTCGTGTTAAAAACAATTACCCCTTTGTTCAGCATGTTGGTGGAATCAATAAATTGTATGTATGTGAGAAAATCATTTTGACTGGACTTTAAAGGGCTGATTTTTTCATTTCTGAAATAAAACTTTTTATTTCCTTCCATATTCCCAGTTAAGTCTTCAAGCCACAAATTATCGTCAAACTCTTGAAACGAACTTATGGTTTCATTATAAGATGATATTAGATAATTATTCTTGTAAGAGTACAGGTAAATAGAGTATATATATTCGCTTGATGACATGGAAAGCTTTAAGGCAGTATCCAACAGAACTACCTTGGATTCATATCTGGCCAAGTCATCGTTATCATAATTCAGGAAGTTCTGCACCTCATGGTCAGCGAGCAGCCTTGCCGATATTCTATCCCCTTCTGAGATTATGGTATCGATGGTATCCTTTATTTTATGAAGGGAACTCTCATAGGCAGCCTCAATGTCCTTTTTCACACTGGAAAAATAAAAAGCATATACCAAAGTACTGATAGAGGTCAGTATAATAACCAGAATCAAAAAAATGGATATAAAGTACTTTATAAATATACTTCTAAACTTAAATGTAAATATTAAATTCCATATTCCCTTATTCTTACCCATGTATGCTCCTTACAAGAGATCATATTGTCTCATCATCTCCCCAAAGACTTTTTCTATATTCCGTGGGAGTCTGCCCTTTATACCGTTTAAATATTTTATAAAAGTAACGGAGACTGTTATAGCCCACCTTTTCGCTTATCTGATTAACCTTATAATGAGGATCCTGCAATAGTTTTACAGCATTCTCCATCCTGACCTTAATGAGATAATCAATATAGTTTTCCCCTGTCTGTTCCTTGAACAATCTGCTGAAATAAACCGGATTCAAAAAGATATGATCTGCTACATCTTCCAAGGTAATGTCCTTATTATAATTTTCATTAATATATTGCTTTGCCCGGCCTATTACATTCTCAAAGGTACCATTTTTCTCCTTTTCAACTCTATAAACCAGTTTACTTAATTCATTTTTTCCCCATGACCTTATCTGTTCAATGGTCTCAAGTTGTTTAATTTCATTCCAATTGGTTTTTCTGGACTCTTGATCCATATTTAATCCATTTTCCTCAAGCTTGCTATAAATCATATCAAATAAACTTGAAACATTATCACAGATTATTCTGATGTCCAGATGATTCATCTGGTTTATAAAATTCTCGTACAGCCCCTCCGATAACCGGAAGTCACCTGAGCTTATATAAGAATCCAGTAATTTAACCTGATTTAGCAAATTAAAATTATCGTCTTTTTCTTCTGATTGAAATAAGTCAACGGGACTTTTTTCCGCTAACTGGACAATGCTGCTAAAATTGAAATCTTTTTTATAATTCAACTCAAGATTTAAAAGCTTTTTTGCATTTTCCTTAACGGTTTTAGCAAATTGGTCTAAATTATCTGATAAGGATTCAATATCGGCCTGATCCTGTGAAATACATAATATCTGTATTTTATCTTTCATGTTTCTTACCGGATAAAATAATAAAGAATAATCCTCTGTATTAAAAAAATTCTTAATTGCCTGATATAGCCCATCTTTACCAAAGCTCCAGTTATTGGATAAAAAGTTTTCATAATCTACTATTGTAACATGGAATACAATACATGGACTCTGGTCAACATCTATTTTGAAATCTAACATCTTTAATCGTGAAGCAATATCCTCCCGCTCTGAATATGCGCCGTAAAATAAGTCAATAAAAAATTGTTCCTTTGAGAAGGACAGAAGCTCTTCATAGTGCTCTTTTCTCATTTCTTCCTGAAGTCTGCTTTGTCTTTCACTATCAAGCTGATTTTTCAATTCATGAAAAACTCCTTGAATATCTTTAAATTTTGGTGGCTTTAAAAGGTAATGGCTTACATTATATGCTATGGCCTGTCTTGCCAGTTCAAATTCCTGAAAGCCACTTATCAGAATTATTTTTATATCCAAATTATGATCCATTACATATTTCGCAAGATCAATACCAGATATGAAAGACATCTTAATATCTGTTAAAATCACATCTACCTGATTGCTTTTGATAAATTCGATGCCATCTCTTCCATCTTCTAAATTTCCCACGACTTCAAAGCCCATAGTCTTCCAGTCTATGAGCTCAGATAGTCCATTCCGCATTATTTCTTCATCATCAATAATTAACAATTTATACATTATATACGTCTCCATAATCAGTCAACATTACCACTTTAATGTTATCCTGTAGGATTAAATATGTCAATAATCAATTATTTCAACCGTTTTATTCCTTTTCTCCAGATCAGAGTATGAAATTCAGCTTTTTTAGATATCTTATATCACACCCGTGAGTTTATATCTCATGCCAGCGAATCTATGCTCATACCAGATAGTCTATATCTCATACCAGCGGATCTATGCTCATACCAGTGTGTCTATATCTCATACCAGCGAATCTATCTCATACCAGTGTGTCTATATCTCATACCAGATAATTTCATTGGCTTCTAACTCTAATTCAAAGCTGGTGGAATCACCTCTGTAAATTCTTGTTTTTTGCGGTTCATAGGTGTTATTTACAACACAATACTTGTTATTCTTTACATAAGCATGTACTTCCACATTACAGTTGCTGGAAAACCATTTGTTTAAGTTTTCTTCATCATGGGTGCTCCAGAGAATGCTTCGATACAGGAGTCTTGTATTTTCAAAACTGTATGGCAGACCGCTTATATAAACACTTCTTCCCTTACCAAATTCATTGACTGCCATCTGTACTTCTTTTTCTCTCTGAACCAGAACAGCAGCACCTTCTAATGCATACATGCTTTTCTTACCCTCACCAAAATATATTTCTGCACTGCAATCTTCGGTAATAAAATGACCGCTAAGAGTATCCCAGTTATATTTATCGTAATTTAAAGTAAATCCTGTTTCTTTTTCTACTCCGAATACATTTGCTAATTGGATATAATGTCCCTGATACTGGTGTCCGGCAGGCTCACCGATTCCAATTAAGCCTCCACCTTCATAAACAAACTGACGGATGGCACTTGATACCGCCGCATCTTCCCAGACTTCACCACCAGTATGAGCCGTATCTCCATCTCCTACATTGATGATTACATCTATGTTCTTTAAGAGGTTACAGTCATTTCTGATATCCTCAAAGCTGATAAAGGATACTTCAAATGGTGCTCCGCTTAAGGCCTCAATCACTCCAGCATAACTATAGTTTTGCTTCTGGTAAAGTGCATGATGTACCATATGGGCGCCCCAGGCACGCATCTTACCCCAGCTGTTTAACACTGCCACTCGTTTGATACAATAAGGTGTTGTACCTTTAATATTTTCATACAGCTCACGGAATTCATTGCAAACAGATTCCACATAGTCGATAAACTCCGGGAACTGGCAGGCAAGTTTTAAATAACCGCCATATCCGATTCTGTCAATTGGTTTTCTTAAGATGGCACGTCTTGCAGTAACCCAGTTTACTTTCGCTTCCTTAACCGGATCTCCCCCTTCATAAAAAGTATCCGGGAAGAAATAAGGAAGAAATCTTCCTTCGGTATATTTTACACCGGGAATGTCACTGATCAGTCGAAGGGTGCTGCCATTTCCCACACTACCTACAACTGCATCCAGACCGATTGTTTTAAACTCTTCCAGAAATGGTTCTGTTCCAATCCAGTGATCTCCCAGAAACATCATGGCTTCCTTGCCATATTCATGAGTGATATCTACCATTTCCTTGGCTAACTTTGCCACTTCCCGTCTCTGAAACGCCTGAAAATCTTTGAACTCTTTGCTTGGAATACGATACTGGTTATTATAATAACCCTGATCAATAATAAACTCCGGACGGAATTTATAGCCCACCTCTTTTTCAAACTGTTCCAAGATATAAGGTGATACCGATGAGGAGTATCCGTACCAGTCAACGTACTTTTCACGCATCATCTCATCAAAGATTAAGGTAAACTGATGGAAAAAGGTTGTGTAGCGGATTACGTCCACATAAGGATGTTCTTCAATAAACTTACGAAGGCGAGCCATGGAATATTCCCTGGTCTTTGGCTGTCTTACATCAAAAGTTATCTGATGCTCCACATCTTTCCATTCATTGGTCACCGCATTATACATATGTACAGGATCCCAAATAAGGTATGCAAGAAAGCTGACTGTGTAATTGTGAAACAGGCCGCAGTTTGTAATTATAACTTCACCTGTTTCCTTCTCATAGCTCCAGTCCTCTGAAGAAACCGCCAGACCTGTACTACGGTCAATAACTTCCCACCACCGGGCTTTATCATCATAATCATTTACCTTCATAAGATCCGTTGCTATTCCCTTCAGCAATGGAATACGGAGATTTTTTTCCGCAGCTGTGTAAAAAGGAGTCATAATGTAGCATTGCTGTACCTCTTCCGGATGTGCTTTTGCCCATTCGTTATCCTTACGGGTTGTGTAATAGGTTTTGTACACCTTTGCCTGAACGCACTTTAACTCCTCCGGATAGTCTGTACCATCACAATCACGAATGGCATCTGCTCCCCATTTATTCAACAGCTCTATTGTTTCCGGAACTACATCTGTGTCCGTTGGTATTGTAACCCTTCCGGTTAGCATTGTATTCTTTTTCATATCTACCCCGCCATTCCGGCGCCTGAACGCCTTTTAATCTAGTTATTTTTGCGTATATCTAAGAAAGATTGTACATTACAAGGCACAATCCACCAGAATGCAAATTCTTATTAAATATTTATATTTCTCTACCTATATTTTTTATTATAAAAGTATAACAATAACAGTATTCCACATAAGCCTGCAAGCATGGTGTATAGCCCCTTATAACTTATGCTCTTTTGCCCTATAATAACCAGGCCTACACATATAACAAGGCATATACATTTTAGAATAACTGCCAGAATTTTTAATGTATTTTCCATATAACTCTCCATTCTGCCAAAACACCATACATTTTGGTGCCCCCGCACATTTGCAAAGTGAATCCTTTCCTAATTCACTTTGCGCCTATTCTTTCAAACCACCAAGTGTCATACCCTGTGTCAGTTTCTTTTGCACTATAATATACAGTATCAGGGTGGGCAGCATAACCAGAACAAGTCCTGCATACATACGACCATACTGAGCTGCTGCATTCTGGGCTTTCATCAGGTTCATCAGACCTACAGGAAGTGTCTTTGCACCCTTAGGATCGGTTAACAGCGTAATCGCTATAATGTATTCATTCCAGAAAGATAAGAAATTAAACAGGATTACGGTAATAATACTTGGTCTGGCCATTGGTAATATTACCTTTACCATAGTCTTTAAATATCCGCTTCCGTCAATATAAGCCGCCTCTTCATAAGTCCTTGGTATAGTTACAAAGTAACCGGACAATAAATAAATGGTAAAAGGAAGTGCTGTTGCGGCGTAAACAAGGGCCAGCACATAAATGTTGTTTAAGAAAACAGGTGAGAGTCCTATACTTTTCAATGCCTTATCTCCATCAATAAACATCAGGAAGATTGGAACTACTATATAGTTTACATTAATAAATAAACCAGCCATAAAAAGAACATTTAAGATCTTTCGCAGTCTAAACTTAAATCGGCTAAGGCAATAGGCTGCCGGCAGGGCTACAACTAAAAGGATAGCAAGGGCTACCACAGTGACAATTACACTGTTTAACATATATTCACCCATATGGGCACTGCCCCAGGCATCTACAAAGTTCTGAAAATAAAAGGATTCCGGAAGTTTCCACGGACTGCCGTAAAACTCATTATTCTGCTTAATTGAAGCTACAAATACCCATCCTACGGGTACAATAATTGATATTGCTAACAATCCTAATATAAGATAGATTAAGATTTTCTTTAATGGAAGTTTATGCATGTTTTCAGCCTCCTACATTTCTATTGTTTCGCGTTTGGTGATCAGATTCAGAATTCCGCTTAAAGCAAAGGAAAACAGGAATACTACAACCCCCACCGCCATACCATATCCGTAACTGGAATTCGTGTAGGCCTGTTTATACATATAGCTTAAGAATACTTCGGTACTGCCATCCGGTCCTCCGCTGGTCATGGCTTTTACAAGCATAAAACTAAGGTTAATACTGCTTATGATAAAGAACGTTAACGTCGTTCTGATATTAGTCCAGATTAATGGGATGGTCATAGAAAAGAACTGACGAATACGGCTGGCACCTTCGATATTGGCGCTTTCGTATACACTCTCCGGAACACTTGCCATACTGGCCATATACATAACCATATAATAGCCAATGGCCTGCCATATCATAGCCATGGCAATTGAAAATATTACAATTTTCTGATCTCCCAGCCAATAGATTGGTTCGCTTCCCTTATCCCGAAAGAGAGCCAGAACGCTATTAAGCAATCCATTCTTGGAATCCAGAATTGCACTAAAAATAGCACTAATGATTACAATGGATAAAATGTTTGGTATATAGAAAACAATTCGGAAGAAATTCTGTCCTACGATTTTTTCTCTTGTCAATATTGCTGCAAAAATCAGGGCAAGAGCTATGGTTATAACGCTGACAATAACAATTAATAATACTGTATTCTGAAAAGCCTGCATAAACTTCATATCCTGAGCAAGCTTTATAAAATTATCAAATCCTACAAAAGTTTTCTTAGGTGAATATCCACCCCATTTGTAAAGTGACATTTTAAAGATATTAATAGTTGGTATAAGCATAAAGATTGTAAACAGAATTACTGCCGGTGCTACGCATAAGAATATAAATATTGATTTCCCTTTATTTTTCATGTCTGTCTCCTGTTAAAGAAACGGTGAGCCAAGTATCTGCTCACCGTTTAAATTTGCCTACCCGGTACTGTAAAATATGTATTTCGGTTTTATTATTTTAAAGCAGCACGGAGCTGGTCACTGTCTTTTTTAATTCCTTCGATCCACTGTGCCTTTGCTTTATCTCCGCTAACCAGTGAGTTAACTGTTCCAAATATAGTATCGGCAAAGTTTACACCTTCTACAGGATCTGTTGTTGCAAAGCTTCCTAAAGCAGCTTTTGCACCATTATCATATATGCTGTAGAACATCTTGTTGTCACCTTCTAATTTATCAGCAAATCCAACGATTGGCTGAATAGCACCGGACTCTGCGAAAATCTCTGCTGCTTCATCAGAATACATATATGCTACGAATTGCTTTGCTGCGTCTTTGTTTTCAGCTGCTGCCGGTACCCATAACTGTTCAAACCATGTATAGGAATAAGCATCTCCGCCCTCAGCAACTGCAGGAAGTGCTGTGAATCCCCATTCAAAACCATCCACACGGGGAGCATCTTTCATTTCACCAACAACCCATGTACCATTTGGCATAAATAATGCCTTGTTGTCTAGGATTAACTGCTGGTTCTTAAGGTAGTTATCATTGTTAGCATTGGATGGAACTGATTTTTCTGTATAAGTTGCTAACTTTTCAACAATATCAAATGCCTGGTTTGCTTCCGGAGTATCCCAGATGCCTTCTGCATAGGTAGTAGCTTGCTGGAAGAAATCCGCACCGCCTACTTCATAAAGAAGAGCGTAGAAGAATGCATCAAAATATCCTGCTGTAGGATATGCGAATAATGCAATACCTTCCGCTTTTGCCTTATCTCCTAATTCCCACATTTCATCCCATGTTGTTGGAACTGTCCAGCCTTTTTCTTCAAATAAACCTTGGTTGTAGAACAATCCGCATGGACTATAGAACATAGGTGCCATGTATGTCTTTCCATCATTATAAGGATTTGTTAGAGAAGATTCTGTAAATCCGCCGGCGATTTTATCACTGACTTTCTTATCCTCTCCTGGAACTGTCATACTTAGAACATCTGTAATGTCTTCTAAGCCATTTTCTTTTATTAAAGTTTCTGTTAAAGCTGCTGGACGGCCAGTAGCCAAATGAACAACATCGGGATAATCTCCGGCTTTCATTCCTGCTCCAATAACATCCTCTAAGGATTTGTCCGTTGTAAGCTCTACTTTAATTCCTGTCTTTGCTGTAAATGCTTCTGAAACTTTAGTCCACATATCTGCACCATAAGCTGTTTCAATAGCTGCTACTTTAATTGTAACATCCTGCTGTGGTGTTTCTGCTTCTTCCCCTTTGGCAGGTTCTGAAGTAGCCGCCGGTGTTGTTGCATTATCCGCATTAGTCTCATCCTTTTTTGCACAACCAACGAAGGAACTAACTGTTAATGCAAGTACTAACAAAATACTAACAAATTTTTTCATATTTTTATCCTCCTTTACAACTATGTATGTAGTATACAATATCTAATTTTATAAACAATAGATATCTTGCTTTCTTCTTTATATATATTGCTATATAATATATATAAGAAACAATTAGCAAATCATATATTTAGAAATTTTTGTACACTATTCACATACTACTAAATTACTAATATTATTATTATTGCTCAAATTGAAGGGATTACATTATCTCCAATTGGCATGTCGCATCTCTTTGCAGATGCAGCACTGTAATCGTAACTTTTCCAGCCTTACCTGTTATGGTTTGTCCCTCCTTTCATGCTTATATATGTACAATATCATTTTCATTTTTATAAACAATGTAATTTTTGCTATCTTCTTTATTAATGTTGCTGTATAATAGACATAATAAACAATTAACAACTATAATTTTAATGTTTTTATGTAATACCCTTACAAAACAAAGGAGGAAATCATGAGCAATAACCGCTATAATTTTAAGACCGACAACGAATGTGAAGCGTCCATGATACCCAAGGAGAACTCCACCCTTTCCTATACTTTTAATCCTGATGGCAAACATAATAATCAGGCAATTCATGTTACTTTACTCTATGTAGCAATCTCCAAATTCGGGAAAGACTGGATAAGCCTGCCCCATTCCCATAACTTCACAGAGTTCTTTTATATCACCAATGGAACCGGAAAATTCTCTGTGGAATCAGAGATCCTTGATGTGAAATCCAATGACCTCATTATCTTAAATCCCACCATCGTACATACCGAAATTTCAAATCCTTCAAAGCCAATGGAATATATTGTACTGGGCGTGGAGGGAATTCAGTTTCAGACAGAAAACCGAGGTTGTATCCTTTTAAACAATTCCGTTTATAAGTCTGATTTGCATCTTTACTTTAATACCCTTGCACATGAAATGAAATGCGACCAGCCATACCGGGATTTTGTGTGCCAGAACTTATTAAATATCATCTTTACCATCATTCTTCGAAATGATGCCTTTAAGGTTTCTATAGTCACCGGACCCCGACTGACAAGAGAATGCCGTATAGCGAAAAAGTATATCGATGATCACTATAGTGAAAATATAACATTGGAAACTTTAAGTTCTCTTGTTCATTTAAATAAGTACTATTTTGCCCATAATTTTGCCAAACAGTTTGGAACTTCGCCAATTAATTATCTAATTAAGAGACGTATTGACGAAAGTAAACATCTACTTGCAAATAATAATTATTCCTTATCCTCAATTTCTCAAATTGTGGGTTTTTCATCTCCCAGTTATTTTTCACAGGCATTTAAAAGAACTACCAAAATGTCACCTCAGGAGTATAGAAAAACATACCAGGATTCCAGTTTAGTTTCGCGCTAAATCTTTAAACATGAGTATTATAAAGCGCAGCTGTTATTAAGCAAAAAAAATAATAATATATGTATTTACAATCCAAATAAAGTATTATATACTAGAAAATATTTGAAGTATTGGTAATTTAAACTATCCGCTCATCATATACTTGGGGGTAAGTGGTCAAAAAAATTTTAATAGGAAGGGAGACCTTTATGTTCAAATTAAGTAAAAAGTTATTTACAGCTATCTTACTGGTTACTGTTTTAATGGGATCATTAAACGTACAAGCTGCAACCGTGAATGAGGATTCAAAACCCCTGGAACACAATACGATAACAACGGAAAAGGATCTCGACAAAGATTTTAATTATTATGATGTGGTCTTTGAAAATGATGCCAAAGAATTAACCTATCCAGTAGAAGTGGCAAAACAAGGTGTATTATTAATTACTTTACAAGGAACTGACCCTAACTTCAGCAGTTTAACTGCACAATTATATGAAGATGCAGGGCTTACCAAAAAAGTGGGCAAAGCAATCTATTTAAACAGTGGTACGGAAGAAAAAATGGGTATTGCCGAAGTAAAAAAAGCCGGAACCTATTATATTAAATTAGAGTTCCTCAGAAAATATGATTATAAAGAACCGCTTAGCTTTAACTTACAATTAGATTTAATACCAGGCGGTACCAGAGAGATTAAGAAAGATGTCACTAGTTTTGCATATCAGGATTATGATACCAGTGAGAACTTATATAAAATAGTGGTTAATAAAACTGGACTGGTTGCGTTAAATATTGCATTCGATAAAGAGGAAATACAATCAGCCAGATTTACCTTATTAAACAGCCAAAAGAAAGCAATTTCAGAACAGGTAAGTGTATATACCGAAAAGGATAAGAGCGGTGCCTATGGTAATACTCTAAGTCAATTTTATGCATTAACAAAAGGTACCTATTATGTCAAAGTTGATGTAAGAGGCGGTTTACACACAATAAAATACACGCTTTCAAATGTAACAGATAAATCCGGCGCTTCACTCAGCAAAGCAGCAGCCATAAAAGTTGGTGGTTCTGCAGTAAGCGGAATCTGTACAAATGCTGATAAAAAGACCAAGGAAGATTGGTATAAATTCACTTTAAGTAAAGAAAAAGCTATTAAAGTAAGCATAGATTCTAAAGTAGACGGAAAGTTAATGGCAGAAGTATGTGATTCAAAGGGTAAAACTGTTTGGTATGGAAGTTTCTATTTATATAGCGGTGTACAATCCAAAGAAGTAGAATCCAGCGGTAAATGGAGCAAAGGTACCTATTATATCAAGGTTTATAAAGCCGATGAAAAAAGTTCAGGATCTTATTCCATTAAAGTAAAATAAAGTAGCAAAAATATGGAGCCTCCAGTTTATTAAGACTGGGGGCTCTATTTAACCTCATCAGGGAAGTCCCCCTGCTTCTGCAAGGGAGGGGCTTCCCTGTTTCAACAGGCGTTTAAAAACTCCTGCAGGAATGCTACTCTAATATATAAATCCCAATCCGGCTCCGGTATAATAATGTTTTAAAATATCTTCATAGGAAATACCGGCATCAGCCATAGCCTTTACACCGTTTTGGCTCATTCCAACACCATGCCCATAGCCGCCTCCATAGAAGGTTATTTCCTGCCCATTCTTATCCATTACAAAGAAGGCACTTGGCAGCATTGTAAGACCTGAAGTAGTGCTGTCATCCTGGCGGGATATCTCATCATAAAGAGGGGCCAGTAAAGTTCTGATATTGTATTCCGTGGATACTTTAACGGTGGTCTTTGAACCAATCAGCAAAACTTCTGAAAGAACCCCGCTTTTCTCCCGCTTATATACTTTAATATCTTTTAACTCTCCAATGGTACTTACCGGAATACTTTCAAACACCTGATTTCCTCCGTCTTTATCTACTAAAGTTTGAATCAATTCTGAATTGGCATTATATCTGGATTCTAAACTCTTTTCAATGGATTTTTGTAAATTGCTTAAAGACATAGTAACCTTCCAGCGATACCATGGGAATTCGCTGTCATAAGTATCTTCTTTGGGATCTAATATAAAATTTCTAAAAGTTTCTTCGGTGGAAAAATCAGGTTCGTTTTCTTTCACTGTAGAAGCAGCAATCACTTTACCATCTTTTACATCATATTTGCTTTGAAGTTTTCCTACCAGATATTCGCTTTTTCCTCCAGTTCTCCAAACTTCTTCGATGGAAGCAGTGTGTCCGCTGGAAGTCGAGAAATAATAAGCCGTTATAACAGATCCACCATATTCGATTACTTTTCCATAGGTATCTTTCACTGCCAGAATGGTATTGTCATTCTCAGCAATGTTGTTATAAACTTGGTAAGATACACTGTCATCTACATGGGCACCATATTGTCCGTAACTGTTGGCTAATAATTGGTTATAAGCATAACTTCTGGCACAAATTGCCTGTACCTTCAGTGCCTCCAGACCATAATTAGTAGGCATCTCACTTGGAAGAACTGCATATAAGTATTCTTCCAGAGGAAGTTCATTTATAATAATAATTCCTTCCTCCCCAGCGGATATTTCAATACTTCCCCTGTAGGACGGTTTTCCACCGGAACGCTCCAGTGATAATAATTTAATTTTACCATTTTCTGATTTTGGCCTAATAAAGATACGGTTATTTTTCAGTACTTCATCATCTTTCTTAAATGTAAGTTCAGAACCAGCTTTATAACTTACTTCCTTCTCACCAATAGTTACAGTAAAATCTTTTGTTCCCGAAAGAACTATTTCATCATGGAAAATTCCCGCAAATTTATTGGTTTTTAATAATACCCGAATATTTTGTGCTTTAATTGGCTCTGTAATTAAGGCAGCAACAATCTCACCTTTTGCTACAATAAAGTCCGTAGCTTCATAACCAACTAAAATACTGTTTGTTAATTCCATGGATAATTCATCGTATATTTTGTATATCTTATAATTCTTATGCAGGGGTAACTTTCCATAGCCTTGTACTTCAATAAAATCTTTATTTGCCACTAATACTTTTCCCTCTATTTTATCCGGTTTGATACTCATTTTAATTATCTTGCCGTCTTTCATAGTCAAGTCACCAATACATCCGGATACTTCTTTGGACAGTGGGGATTTAGTGGAAAAATCTTTATATACATTATGCAGAAAAACAGATACACTATCGCCCTTCCCCTGAGTAATCCACACATTGCTTAAAAGAGTTTCTTCGCCCAAAACTTCCTTTATATAAACTAATTCGGAACCCCTGACTAATGCAGTTACAGGATAATCAATGTATTTTTCAAGTTGAAATTCATTATCTGCAAATAATTCATCGGAAGACCTCTCTCTTCTTTTCTTCTTAGAATCCTCCAAACCAAGCTTTTTCTTATCTTCTGTTGCTATATTTAAAGTACCGTCTGAATAAAATTCTTCATAGCTTTTACCTGAAATAAAAGAATAATTTCCCTGATCAGTAACCATCGTGGTTTTATCTTCTGCTCCTTCGGATAAAGAAGGGTTATTGGGATTACCAAGTATGAACAGCTTCTTTTCTGTAATAGGCGAAGTACCTTCCGGCAGCTCCGTTAATATACATTCATATAAATTAAGGAACTCCTCTGTTAACACTGCTTTATTAGTTGGCTGAGACTGTAAATCAAAAGATAGGTTATGTATAATAGTACCTGTTTCTAAGCCTAATTCACTGGCGGCTAATTTTAATAAAGACAGACATTGTCCAAATTTTAAATATTTAATACTATCATCTTTATTATCTTTCTTCTGGTCCGATTTATTTTCACTGTAATCTTTCGGTAATCCTAATATTTCACTCACTGCATTGGTATCTATACCTAAAAATTTTAGTAAATCAAAGGTTTCATTAGCGGTTATCATGTCACCATCTCGTAAGATTACACTGCCATCTGACGTATCGCTTCCAAATAATCTTTTAAATAAATTTCCTGCAAAAAATAGTAAAAGAACAACGATACAAATTCCCATAATCATTAATTTTTTTTTCATATAAGCTCCCATCCATGCATTGCCAGGCATATTTGCTGTCGTTTTATTATAATAAGCATAGATTATACTTCATGCTTGTATTACAATTATATACATGCCGAATGAGAATATGTCAATGAAATCTAAAAAAATGTACAAGATTGGGCAGAAAGAATTATGACATTTTCTTTATTTCTTCCTTCTTTTAATGCAAATATATCCAGAGTGGATATATCATTTTTAATAATACTCTCCCTTTGCGAAGAAATTGTGAACAATTTGGTAAAAATATACAATTCACAGTTTTTTCACAATTTATTTTTATGTTTTTATACAATTTGATAATCAAAAAAAGTCCTCCTGTTAGAACGAATCTAAAGACTCATTCATAACAGGAGGATAACTTTAATTCCACCTATTCATTGAGCACATTACCCTATTACATCACTCATCTGATACAATCCAGGTTCTTTTCCTGCAAGGAATTTCGCTGCCTGAATTGCTCCCTTGGCAAAAACGGCTTTGGAATAGGCTGTATGCTTAAACTCAATTACTTCATCGGTACCTGCAAAAATAACTTCATGCTCACCCACAATGGTGCCGCCTCTTACTGCGGATATTCCAATTTCTTTCTTTCCCCTTGGAGCAAGTTCCTTAGAGCGGTCATATTGGTAGGTGTATTCTTTGTTTAATACTTCATTAATGGCATCCGCCAATAATAAAGCCGTTCCTGAAGGAGCATCCACTTTCTGATTATGATGCTTTTCCAGTATTTCTATATCAAAGTCTGCTGCAGTTAATATCTGTGCAGCAGCCTGAACTAATTTCAGCAGTGTATTGATTCCCAGTGACATATTCGCTGATCTTAAAATTGCAACCTTTTTGGAGGCTTCTATGACTATGGTAATCTCTTCTTCTGTTAACCCTGTTGTACATAATACAATGGGCACATTCTTATTCTGGCCATAGAAAATCATATCCTCTAATCCTTTAGGTGAGGAAAAATCAATGATTACATCTGCATCCACGTTACAATGCGAAAAAGATTTGAACACCGGATATTCATTCTTTGCTATACCATTTAAATCGATTCCTGCAACGATTTCTGCCTGCTGGTCATTAACTAATAACCCTGAAATAACCTGGCCCATCTTGCCGTTGCAGCCTCTTAATATAATCTTCGTCATATTTCCTCTTTTCTGCGTAATAACAAAACTTTGTCTTACTGCGATTTACATCTGAAAAACTATTCAGACTCTTTTCTAGATAAAGTGATTGCAGCATCCCACTATACAATCTTAATATTACTAAAATATATGAAATTTTGCAAATAGTTTATGCTAACTGTATTCCAAATTCCTTCATAGCCTTAATTAGTTTTTCTTCGTTTTCAGGTTCCATATCTGATAAAGGTTTTCTTAATCTTCCAGTCTCAAAGCCCATTAAATTAGCGGCTGTTTTAACCGGTATGGGGTTAACCTCACAGAATAATGCTTCTACTAATGGAATAGCTTTTAATTGAAGTTCACGGCTTCCTTTTATATCACCTTCAAAGAATCTGGCAACCATATCATGGGTTTCTCTTGGTGCAATATTGGATAATACAGAGATAACACCTAAGCCGCCTAAGGATAATAAAGGAAGAATCTGATCGTCATTACCGGAATATAAATCTATATTTCCTTCCGTTAAACTCATTAAGCTGGCAACTTGAGCAATATTTCCACTAGCTTCTTTAATTCCAACAATGTTATCCACATTTTTCACTAAATGTGCCACTGTTTTGGGGAGAAGATTACAACCAGTTCTTCCCGGTACATTGTACATAATAATAGGCAGGTCAACTGATTTTGCTATATCTGTATAATGCTCAATTAAACCTTTTTGAGTTGCTTTATTATAGTATGGTGTTACTACCAAAAGTCCATTCGCTCCATATTTTTCTGCTTCCTTTGATAAATAAACCGCTGTCTCCGTACAATTAGAGCCGGTTCCTGCTATAACCGGTATACGCTTATTTACCTTATTCACAGTATAACGAATACATTCTAAATGTTCTTCATGAGTGAGGGTAGACGCTTCTCCGGTTGTTCCACAGATTATAATACTGTCTGTTCCGTTTGCGATCTGATACTCAATTAATTCACCCAGTTTTTCATAATTTACTTCCATATTCTCTTTAAATGGTGTTATGATTGCAACACCAGCACCTCTAAAAATTGCCATGTGGCACCTCCTAATTAATATGTATCATATCTACGAGTTGTACCCTTGCCTTCTAATGAATATTTAACCATACTTTCATAGAAAGAAACCGACTTTGACTATTTCAATGAGCTTGATGTCTCAATAATAATGCTCTCATTGTTATATTATACGGTATTAGCTTATCCAATGATTCATGCTGTGGAAATTGCTAATTTATGCATAAAAAAAGCCGACGATGAGTCGACACTAAAGAATAGGATTGTATCACCTTAAACCAGGTTGCATTATGATCCATGGTTATATTGGCTTGACATTCTTTAGGTAGCACTCCATCAGATATGATGACAGTCATATAGTTATTAACCATAAGCCCAACCAAGATAATGCAGAGTTATCTTAATTTCGGCATCTTTTCCTTTCTATTACAATCCTCTATGTCTGCCATATCCTGTAATATAGTCTTAAAAGATGCGCCTCTACCAAATACTTTATTCAATTCTGTATTTATTGCCTACATCATAGCATTATGTATATAGGTTGTCAATACAAAGTTATATAAACAGCAAAAGCGAAAAGAAGTACACCATATGTACGCATAGGGAAATCCTACACTGATTACTTATGATGTACTTCCTTCCTTTAATAAAGTGTCCTTCTATATATGTTAAAATTCTTCTAAATACTCTAATTTACTAACGGATACTTCATAAGCCACCCGCTTTTCAAAATCATTTTCACCAATCTTCTTCTGATATTCTCTGCTTTGTATTCTGCCCCATACTTGGATATGACCGCCAACCGTGAAATTTTCCGCAAATCTTGCATTTCTGCCCCAACAGATGCAAGGAATGTAATCTGATTTTCCATAAGGACGGTTAACGGCAAGCAGAATATCTGCAATTTCCCTTCCCAAAGGAGTTTTTCGATAAACTGGCTGTTTACAAACAAAACCATCCAGGAAGATATAATTAGGCCTCGCGCCCTCCATATCTTCTTCACATACTCTGATTTCTCTTGCAAACACTGATAAAACCAAACGATTCTTGTTGTCCTCATGACGGTTATAAGATCTAAACTGGCCATTTATTTCTACATATTTGCCCTTTAAATCTTGTTTTACGTCTATCAGACGTTCTGATATCATAATTGGAATGATATCATTGGAATTACTTAAGCGACTTACGGCTACGTCTAAAACGTAAAACCCTTCCCCAAATACGTCATGGCTGAATACAAAATCGCCTGCAACCTCTCCTGCAATACTTACTTGATTGTTATCAAATACTTTATCTGTCATATCGTATGACTCCCTTCTCTTAATCCTGTTCTGTACAATATCGATTGGTACCCCAACACTTTATTGTCTTGAATTCAAGATAAATTATTATCCACTAATATATGTATGCAGGAAATGTACTTTTTAGAATAAAAACTTGAAAAATTATATATATTATTTTAATATTCCCTAATTAATTGTATTGTAAACGTAGGTAAAGCAACATTTTGATAAAAATTTACCGAAAGCTAGGAAACTGCTTGTAAATTTTCACTTTTGTGTTACAATAGTTAAGTTAGATTTCTTTTGTATTTTTTGTAATATAATGTAGAAAACTTAATTTATATCATATACATTTTTGGGTATTAATAAGTTTAACCCAATAGGAAGGATTTTTTATAATGAAAAGAGAAGATATACGTAACATTGCAATCATAGCCCACGTTGACCATGGTAAAACAACCTTGGTAGATGAGCTGCTAAAGCAAAGCGGTACTTTTCGTTCCAATCAGGTTGTACAAGATAGAGTCATGGACTCTAACGATATTGAAAGAGAACGTGGAATTACTATACTGGCAAAAAACACTGCCGTTTTCTATAATGGAGTAAAGATTAATATTATTGATACTCCTGGACATGCCGATTTCGGAGGAGAAGTAGAACGAGTATTAAAAATGGTAAATGGTGTTGTATTAGTAGTAGATGCTTTTGAGGGAGCTATGCCTCAAACCAAATTCGTTCTTAGAAAAGCTCTGGATTTAAATTTACCGGTTATCGTTTGTATTAACAAAATGGATCGTCCGGAGGCAAGACCTCAAGAAGTTATAGACGAAGTGCTGGAATTATTTATTGACCTAGATGCTTCCGAAGAACAATTAGACAGTCCTTTTATATATGCATCTGCCAAGAAAGGTGTTGCTGTACTTGAAATGGATGATGCTCCCGAGAACTTGCAGCCTTTATTTGAAACAATTATTAATTACATTCCCGCTCCGGAAGGAAATCCGGATGCAAACACTCAGGTATTAATCAGTACCATCGATTATAATGAGTATGTAGGCCGTATCGGTGTGGGTAAAGTAGATAACGGTACCATTAAAGTGAATCAAGAAGTTGTTTTAGTAAATGCTCATGATCCCAATAAGAGCCAAAAAGTAAAAATAAGTAAACTATATGAATTCGAAGGCTTGAAAAAAGTTGAAGTAAATGAGGCAACCATAGGTGCTATTGTGGCTATATCCGGAATTCCTGATATTCACATCGGTGATACCATCTGCTCACCAGAGAATCCTGAACCAATCCCATTCCAGAAGATTTCTGAACCGACTATTGCTATGGACTTTCTCGTAAATGACAGCCCATTTGCAGGCCAGGAAGGTAAGTTTGTAACTTCCAGACATCTAAGAGATAGATTGTTTAGAGAATTGAATACCGATGTAAGCCTTCGTGTAGAAGAAACAAAGACCACTGAATGTTATAAAGTTTCTGGGCGTGGTGAATTACATTTATCCGTACTAATTGAGAATATGCGCCGTGAAGGCTATGAATTTGCCGTAAGTAAAGCAGAAGTTCTTTATAAATACGACGATAAAGGTAAGAAATTAGAACCAATCGAAAGAGCTTATATCGACGTACCCGACGAATTTTCCGGCAATGTTATTGAAAAGTTAAGCCAAAGAAAAGGTGAACTTCAAGGCATGGCAAATGGAAGCGGCGGTTATACCAGATTAGAATTCTTAATTCCCGCCAGAGGACTGATAGGATACCGTGGAGAATTCATGACCGATACCAAGGGTAATGGTATATTAAATACCATATTTGAAGGTTATGGCCCATATAAAGGCGACATTCAATACAGGAAACAAGGTTCCTTAATTGCTTATGAAACCGGTGAGGCAATAACTTATGGATTATTTAATGCCCAGGAACGTGGTACCTTATTTATTGGTCCTGGTGAAAAAGTTTACTCCGGTATGATTGTTGGGCAAAATGGAAAAGCAGAAGATATTGAAGTAAATGTATGTAAGAGAAAACAGCTAACCAATACAAGATCATCCAGTTCCGATGAATCCTTAAGACTTACTACGCCTAGAGTATTAAGTTTAGAGCAGGCTCTTGAATTCATTGAAACAGATGAGCTGCTGGAAGTAACACCAACTAATTTAAGAATGCGTAAAAAAATATTAGACCCAACACTACGTATGAGGGCGAAAAGAAACAGCCAAAATAGTGATAAATAGTAAGGGAGGTAATTTTGTGGATATGGAATTTAAGAAGTTCTCGATCACTGATGGCGCAAAGTTTCAATCCTACGCAAATTTAAGACCGGTCTATCTCTCAGAACGCCAATTTGTCAACCAATACATTTGGCAGGATTATTATGATACACATTACTATTGTAATGATACCTTTTTAATGTGCGTTACCGGGGAGAAGAAAGGATTCTTTCCCATGATGCCATTGTGTAAAGAAGAGGATATTCCCATGGTATTTACTATGGTGAAAGAATATTGGAATACGGTTTTAAACAAGCCATTGAACATGTACCTGATTGATCAGACTTTTCTTGAAACTATAAAAGCCATTCCCGGATTCGAAGAAGAATTTAAGGTTGTAGATGACAGAGATAGTTATGATTATATTTATGATGCACAAAAACTAAGGACTTTGAGCGGTAAGACCTATCACAAGAAGAAAAATCATGTAAATTCCTTTATGAAAAAATATGAAGGACATTATGAATATAAAGTTCTTGACTGTTCAAACATTAAAGAAATTGAAGATTTTCATGATAAATGGTTAGAAAACAGGGATTATGAAGATAAGCATAACAGTATTCGAAGTGAAGAAAATGGAATTCATAATGTCTTCCGTAATTGCGGCTTTTTTGATACCAGAATGGGAGGGGTTTATGTAGATGGTAAATTACAGGCCTATTCCATTGGCAGTTATGCTCCGGATATAGCGTGTGCTTTTATTCACATTGAAAAAGCAAATATCAACATTCCTGGCTTATATAACTACATTAATCAACAATTTTTAGTGCATTCTTTCCCTGATGCACAGATTGTCAACAGAGAAGATGATTTAGGTCAGGAAGGACTTAGAAAATCGAAACTATCCTATAAACCAATTCGATTTGAGACGAAATATCATGTTTATCAAAAATAATTTAATATCGGAAATGTTAATATTAAAAATGATTTATTATCAGATATAATTTATTATTAGAAGATAATTTATTATTGAAGTAATTTATTATTAGAAGTAATTATTATTAGAAGTAATTTATTATTAGAAGTAATTTATTATTAGAAGTAGTTTATTATTAAAAGTAATTCATTATTAAAAGTAATTCATTATTAAAAGTAATTTATTATTAAAAATAATATTTTGACTTTGATTATTATCAACTGTTAATTATGCGTATAACAATTTTTTAATAATATATTGTTATACGCGATTATTTTTTCCGGCAGTAATTTATCGTTATTGAAATACTATCAACGATAAAAAATTGAATAAGGAAAGGCGAAGAATCTTGTTCCTATGAACGATTCCAAGGTCAGTTTATTTAGGAGAATTCATGAATTCTCTACCTTTTATTTCTTTATGAGATTACAAAAGTATCTACATAAAATAGACTCGCATTTGCAATCTTCTATATATTATTTAAAATAATATACTATTGTTTTGTTTTCTTTATATCTTCTTATCCAACCCAGCTTACAAGTCTCTTATTAAATTAATTCTCTGATCCGGATACCGGTATATTTCATTGAGACTGTATATATTATAATAACTGAGAACTTCCTTGAAGTAATTTTTAATTGCTTCTTTTGATACGACTTTGTTGCTATCTTTATCTCTGGATATTCTTAATAAAGTTCGCTCATAGGTATGTAATGCTTTCAAGGCTTTTGTTCCATACCACGAAAAATACTCCACTACTCTTTCAATTAGTTTGGTCTCCTCTGATTTTAAGCGGCTCATATCTATTTCTAAAAAGTTAATACCGTGCTTTTTTAATTTATTATAGACATCGGGATAAGGTACATAATTAAAATTTATAATATAGTCCTCTTCAAATAACTCTTTATCATACAAAGCCAAGGAGAATGCCTGTGAATAATAAAGCAGCCACTGTATATAAGAAGGACAAACTTCTCCTTCTGTCAGATTTATAATATACTGTGTTACCAGACTAAGCTTTGTCTCCATAATCTTAGTCAAGACAGCCTTTTTGCTTTTATTAAAAGCGACACCGGTAATATTGTCCTTGTTACGGGTTAAAATATCCAAATAATAGTAGGGGTCATTAGCAATTGTTTTTAGTTTATTAGAATATTCCAAAGTAGGAACATCACCTTCAATATAACGTATTATGGTAGTTTCTCCCCAGCCCAATAATTTTGATAAAGGTTTTTTACCTATATTAAAATTATCTAGAATTCCCCTAATTTCTTCAACAGAAATAATAGCTACAGAAGTAGTTTGTAAACCAGTTTCTCTCATGGTATAAACCTCCAGTATAAAAACTTTTATATTCGCGCCTATACTTTGATGTTATAGGATATGATATATAATTTTTCTACTTTGGTCAACCACGAAACCATAAAATTCCTTTTTATTTTAGTTAAATTTCGTTTTAAAATATATTTTAGTATTAATCGACACTATAAATATCTCTTTAAAACTTTCTAAATTCATTTATATCGTTAACAATAATTTTTACTCCCTTTATTAAAGTATCAAATAAGCCTAATTTGTATAAACTTACCACAGCCATTCCAATGGGTATACCAATAATCATTCCAAATACATTCATAAACCGATATCCAATAAACATAAATATTAGTGTTGTCAGTGGATTAAGTCCGATACTGTCTCCCACCATCTTTGGCTGTAATATTTGTTTTACAATTTGACAAATTAAATACATAATCATAAGGAAAATTGCCTGGGAGTAATTTCCTACCAAAACATCGATCAAAGCCCAAGGCCAAAATACTGCTCCTGTTCCAAAAAACGGAAGAAAATCCAAAAAAGCAATGCCAATAGCAAGTAAAAAAGAATAATCAATTCTCAATATTTCAAATCCAATAAAAATAATAAACGTTATAACTAACATAATTTTAAATTGCGCTTTAAAGTACCCACCAACTGCAGTTTTAAAGTTCTCCACTACCAAACTATAATAATTTCCCAGTGTTTTAGGTATGAATCTTTTTACTTCACGAATAATGTTATCTCTCTCCGCAGTAAAGAAATACGCTGACAAAATGGTAATAATGGTCATTAAAAAGCCTTCCATTACATTTTTAGCCAAATTACCTGCCCTGCTTATGGTAATTGGAGCAGACTTGGAAAGTGATTCTCCATATTGCGACAAGCTAACACTGAATTTATCCACAAAGTCCTGAACAGAGGAAGGTAAAACTTTATAGAGTCCATTTAAATTAGCAGATAATTGCTCAAACTTCACTTCCAGGCTCTCATATATATGTGGCAAATCTCTGGTCAAGGATACTGCTTCTTTTCCTATGAAATAAGTAACTGCAGACAGTGCCCCAATTACTATAAGAATAACAGCTATAATAATAATGGCAGTTCCATGCTTTCTTATTATTTTTACCTTTTTTTCCAAAAAGCGAACCAATGGATTGGCTATCAAAGAGATAATCCAACCTATAAAAAAAGGCATAAAAAACCGAATGAAAGGCGGAACAATGAAAACAAGAAATAATATTCCAAGTACAAAGAGTACCAGATTTAGCGTAATCTTAAGATAAACAATCCAATTCTTCATTAGTTTTTCTCCATTCCTCATAATAAAAATTTTGTGTCTTAATAATATTATACCCACAAAAAATTACCATGTAAATGGGTTTTCCAATCTTAAGAAATTGTTTAGTTTTATCTTTCCAAATAATTCAACCACTCATCTTTTAGTTCTTCATAATCTTTTTGAAATGCCTCTGCATATTTTGTTAAATATGGCAATATATTCTAAATGCTAATTCATCTGGAGAATTCAACAAATAGTTTGAAACATGTTATGAAGTGACCTTAAAATTAAATATAAAAAACCTATCGCTAATGTAATGATCGCGATAGGTTACATATATCAAGAGTCTAAGTCAAAACCTCTCTTGGGGTTATGTTTTATTTTAATTAATTTAAGAGTTATATTACTATTTTAAGTAAGGCTTACATACTAAAGTCAAAAAGAATATAGCAGAGGCTATAATAACAATGGTGGGCCCCGTTGCCGAATTATTATAGTAGGATAAAATCAATCCAAGTATTCCTGAGAAAACTGAGATTAATACTGAGAAAAGATGATATTCTCTCATGTTGGAGGATATATTCCGGCTTGCTGCTGCTGGCAGGATTAATAGCGCATTAATAATCAGTATTCCCACCCATTTGATGGAAAGCATAACAATAAGAGCAATAATCACAACAAACAGGTTGTCAATGAAGGAACAATTAATGCGTTTGCTCCTTGCTAATGTTTCATTTACACTGATTGCATGGAGTTTATTAAAAGCACCATACCAGAAAACTAAGGTCACTATGAATATAAACAATAGCAAAAATATTTCTTTGGGTGTTATACTTAATATATCACCTACTAATAGGCTGGAATACTTTGAGAAGTTACCGCCTTTGGATAAAATAACTAAGCCGATTGCCGTACTTAAAGAAGCAAAAACAGAGATTACCGTATCCGTTGATACTGTTTTTCTTCTTTTTATTTTATTTAATAATAAGGCAAATATCACCGCAAAAAGAACCATTGATAAATTGGTATCCTGAATGCCAAATATAATTCCAATTGCCATTCCGGTTAAAGCAGAATGGCCTAATGCATCAGAAAAGAAAGCCATTTGATTATTCACGATCATGGTTCCTAAGATTCCAAATAAAGGAGTTATAATCAGGATTGCCAAAAATGCATTTTTCATAAAATCATAGGTAATCCAACTAAAAGGTAATAATGATTCTAATATATTATATATGTTCTCCATACTTATACTAAGCTCCCGTTACCCGTTGGCTGTATTATCCCAAAGGTATTCTTAAATTCTTCACTGGAAAGGACCTCCTCCGGGGTACCTTCCATTCTAATGGTTCTATCCAGCAATATAACATGATCCGCATATTTTTGAACAAATTCAAAATCATGAGAAATCATAATAATTGCTAAATCATAGTTCTTTTTCAGATTACCGATATTCTCATAGAATAATTCCATTCCATTGCGGTCAATGCCCGAAATTGGCTCATCTAACAGCAACAGATTAGGAACCGGTGTAATGGCAATAGACAAAAGTACTCTTTGTAATTCTCCACCGGATAAATCACAAACTTGCTTGTCAATTAAGTCCTGTGCACGAAAAACAGTTAATTGCTTTTCTATCTGCTCATATATTTTTTTCTTCTTAAATAAAAATACCGGTGAATCGGAAATATAAGATGCAAATAGATCATAAACACTGGTGGGAGTGTTCTTCGCTATATTTAAATGCTGGGGAACATATCCCACTTTCAAATCTGCCATTTGATTATTCTTAATATCTTCAAAGGTTATAGTACCCTCATGTTTAACCTCACCTAATATAGCTTTCATTAAAGTAGATTTACCGGCGCCATTTCTTCCGATAATGGCAGTCAATCTGCCGCAATGAATATGAAGGTTAATATCTTCAATAATGGTGTTATCGCCTATCTTTACTGTAATATCTTTAGTTTTAATACAATGAAGGCCACATGCGGCGTGGGGCTCATTCCAAGTGGCCTTCTTCCTAACCTTAGGGGAGTGGGTAAACTTTTCCCCTGGTTTATTATCTTTTTCTAAATTCTTGGATTTATTGTTAACACGATTCATCTTCATTCTTACCCCGATTCCGTACTTTTTAATAACGACAGAAACCTTGTCCCCCGACATAACTTCCGCCTTGGAGAATGTCTTTGGGTTCAATTTGATACATTACTGATTTAATAATGCCTGCTTTAATACATCCATATTCTGTCTCATTCCATTTAGATAACTGTCATTATCCATATCTCCGGTTACTAAAGAATCAACAACATATACTTTTGCACCTGTTTCTGATGCAATATTTTCTGCAATGGAAGTACTGTATTGTTCCTCCGTGAATAAAACCTTCACCTGATGTTCTTTCACTTCGTCTATAACTTCTGCAATATCTCCGGCACTTAGTGCGGTTTCACCATCCAGATTTACTGTGTGAATTACTTCCAAACCTAGTTCTTGTGCTAAATAAGCAAAAGAATCATGGAAAATAACAATTTTCTTTTCCTTTACATCGTCCAAAGTCGTTTCTAACTCATTTTTTAAGGTTTCAATTTTACTACTGTATTCTGTACCATTTTCTTCGTAGGTTTTGGCATTCTCCAAATCAAGCTTTGCCAAACCTTCCTGCACATTCTTTATTTCTTTCAAGTAATAGTCCATATTAAGCCATACATGGGCATTATACTCTTCACCTTCATGATGATCTTCTGTTTCCCCCTCATGGCTGTCTTCAGTTTCCACTTCCTCATGATGATGTTCTTCTGCTGTTAAAAAGGTAATATCTTCACTTGCATTAATAATGGGCAGATTCGGGTAAGATTTCAGAATGTCTTCCATAAAACTTTCCATTCCTCCGCCGTTCATAATAAAGATATCCGCATTTTCTAACTTTTTCATATCCGAGGTTGTCAATTGGTAATCATGCAAACATCCGGTTTTATATTCTGTAAGATTAACTACATCTACATTAGTTCCTTGGGTTAGATTCTTAGCTAATATATACATAGGGTAAAAGGAAGTAACAATAGTCAGCTTTTCCTCATCTCTTGCTTCTTTCCTTGTAGCTGCGGTAACGAAAGCAGTACCGATTACGATTATTAACATAATTCCTAATATGGCAATTAGTTTTTTCTTCATTTATATAGCTATGCTCCTTTCAAAGTCTAGAGATTTTGCATACAGCGCAAATCTTTGGCTGAAGGAATTTAAAACTCAATTTTCCTTATTGCAAATCATTTGCAATAATTATAGTATACCCATAGTTGATTGTCAATAAACATATTTGATAATTTTCAACCAAAAAGAGGTAAAAGAATTTGTCACAAAATAATAAACTGCCATTCCGGGAGCATATACACTTGAACTGAATTTGAAGTTAAAGAATCTCATCTTAGACTTTTTAACTCTAAAATTCAGTTATGCTAAACGCTTGTGGGAATGACAGTTTCATAATAATCTTATTTCTGAAATAATATCTAATATACACAGTTCCAATTACAAGATTTTTGCATTCGCAAAAAACTGTGGTAAATGAAAATTAGGTTTTGGGTTTGTAATCGGAGCAAAGCTTCCATAATGTTCTACAGAAGGATCCTCGCTTATCTTATAGAAATTACAGGTAAATTGGTCACCTGATTTTAGTGCTGGAATTTTATATACATCGCAAATAAGTTCCATTGGTACCTTTAAAAGAATGCTCCAGGAATCCTTCTCTTTTTTAGCGATACATATGGCTCTAAACTCTGTAATCTCTTTTACCCTTTTACGGTTTCCTACCGGTCCAAAGCCACTAAGCATAGCACCGTAAGAATTCATTTCAAAATTAAAATAACCAACGCTTAAATCCTTTCCTGCAAAGTTTAGAAAAGCTTCCATAGCACTGTCTCTATAAACCGGATCATTTTCTTGAGTATAAGTGGTTAAGGGATTATTTTCTATTGCAGTCATTGATATAAGTAAACCATAATCTTTCAACAATGCCATTTGTCCATAGGCCTGTACCTCACGTTCTTTCGGCCACTTATATTGATCGATTAAGAACCTTGGACATCGATTGAGTTGTTCTTCTCTCTCAATGGTAAGTACCGGATATACGGGGTTGACATCCCTTTCATAACTAATTGATGCAGTATGGTTTATGTTTGTATTAAAATCAGTATTTGTAGTATGGTTCATATAGAATCCTTTCCTTTTTATCTAAGAATTTTCCTATATAAGTATACTCTTAATAATGAAATATTTCCAGCATTTTATAATTCCTACATCTGGCTTCATATTAAGTTGATTAAAATTCTCTGGTTATTAAGATTCTTTCAATATCTTTAGAATTTGCTTCTTATAATTCATAAATTCTTCGCTTACCACAAATTCCTTGCTTCTGGGTTTGGGTTCCTCTATTCTAATTTCTTCCGTAATCTTACCTGGTTTTCCAGTCATCATATAGATACGGTCTGACAACAGAATGGCTTCATCTATGTCATGTGTAATAAATAAGGTGGACAGTTTAATCTGTTCCATAACCGATAAATACCATTCATGCATACTACTTTTTGTTATGGTATCCAGTGCACTGAAAGGTTCATCTAACAGAGCTACTTTATCAGAGAAAAGGTAGGTCCGAAGCAGGGCGGCACGCTGTCTCATACCACCTGATAGTTGATGGGGATATTTCTTCTCGGTGCCTGCAAGACCGAATTCTTCAAAATACTTTGAAGCAGCTGCTCTGGCTTCTGTCTTTTTTAAACCGCCGATAATAAGAGGCAGGGATACATTGTCCACAATGGTTTTAAAAGGCAATAACAAGTCCTTTTGCAGCATATAACTTACCTTACCGGCTTTACCTGTAATGTCTGCTCCATCCAATTCAACCTTACCGGTATCCGGCTTTAATAAACCGGATATAACATTGAATAAAGTTGTCTTTCCTGCGCCGCTTACACCCAGAAGGCATACAATTTCACCATTATGTAATTCGATTGAGATATCTTCTATGATTTTTACACCATCATAGCTTACTGAAATATGATTTGCGGTCAGCTTATCCATGGAATATTTCCTTTCTAGTATACATATACGGATACGAAAAAGCAGCTTCTGCCCTTCTTCGTATCCGGTTTTATAAAAATAAGTGTTTATTAAATGATTTTATTATTTTGTTAAGAAATCGTTAGTAAAACCAGTGCCGGCCGGGATTTCTTTTTCAATTAATTGGTTTTCATACAGCCAGGCATAAAAAGCATCCCATCTTACAGGATCAATGTAACCCCATTGTTCTACTTCTGCTTTATACTGACCTGCCAACCATTCCTGGCTCTTGGTTATTAATACCGGATCAAGTTCCGGTACAGCTGTAACTAGAATATCGGCTGCATCCTTGGGATTTTCAATAGCGTATTCATAACCTTGTCTTACCGCATCTAAGAACTTTTTGGTCGTTTCTTTGTTATTTTGAAGGTATTCATTGTTTCCAATGAGAATTGGACTATAATAATCCAGTTCGATTCCATAATCCGCGAAGTTTAAATAATTTGTATCCAAACCTGCCACTTCTGCTGCCATACCATCCCATGCTCTGTAAACCCATATAGAATCAATATCTGTTTGAAGTGCAGTCACTACATCTGTTACTGTATTAGGTATTAACTTAACATCTTCAAAGTTTCCCCCGTCATCTTCCACTACTTTCTTAATAATTGCCAGCTCTATGGGTGAATCCCATGTAGCATAATTATGACCGACCATTTTACTTGGGGTATCAATTCCTGATTTCTTTAAAGATAGGATACCGGAAGTATTATGCTGGATAATGGCCGCTACGGCTGTAACCGGCATTGGATTATCCGATGCAAATGTAGGTGCTACAGTATCTTGAAAACTAATACCAAATTCTGCTCCTCCTGCTCCTACCAATGCAGTTGTACTGCCTTCTGGTGGCTGCATAATTTCTACTTCCAGTCCGGCAGCATCAAAAAATCCTTTTGCCTGTGCAACATATAAACCAGTATGATTTGTATTCGGTGTCCAGTCAAGTACTACACGAATTTTTTCTTTTTTATCATTGGTTGATTCTTCTTTTGAAGCATCTTCTGATTTACCAGTTTCTGTTTTAATGTCTTCTGTTTTCTCCTCTTTTGCATTGTTTGAACACGCTGTTAACGCAAAAATTAAGAATACGGTTACTAATATTTTAAAGAGATTCTTTTTCATTCTTACACCCATTGTATCCCATCTGCAGGCAGATGAGATACTTAGTTCCTTTCTGATTCATTATACGCTGTAAACCGGCACATTTATTCTGTATTCATTATACGCCGTAACCCGGCACATTTATTCTGTACTGCCGGTCTTACCTCTTTCCCAAGGCATTACTGCTCTTTGGAGCAGACTGACGCCCATCATAAGTAATAAACTGATAATAGAGATAAAGAAAATAACTGCAAACATTTTATCAAAGGAATAGGATTTCCTTACCCTTGTCATATATACACCAAGTCCGCTAAATCCTCCCAGCCACTCAGCCACCACCGCACCTATAATTGAATAGGATACCGAAATTCTAAGTCCCGAGAAAAAATTACTGATGGAACTTGGTAATTTTATGTGAACAAACCGCTGCATTCTTGTTGCACCCATTGCTTTTAAAAGGTTTAAGGCATCCGGGTCCGCTGATTTAAAACCATCTAATAACCCAATTGTGATTGGGAAAAATGAAGTAATAATAATTAAAGAAATCTTAGGTAATATTCCATAACCCAGCCATAATACCAGTAAAGGTGCAATGGCTACCGTAGGAATCGTTTGTGTAATAATCAATACAGGATATATGGCTTTATAAGCTATCTCAAACCTATCCATAATAACGGCAACTATAAATCCGAGTAAAATTCCCATAGATAATCCTAAAAAAGCTTCCACTAACGTAGTTTTTGCATGATACATCAGAAGATTAAAATCTTTAAAGAAAGCTTTAACTACATCCGCCGGGGAAGGCAGCATAAACTTGGGAACAATACCGGTGCCTGATAAAAACTGCCATACCCCTAATATAATTGTTATGGCCAGTACTGGAGATACTTTATTGATGATGCTTTGTAACTTTTTGATCAATGGTTAGTACACCACCCTCCGGCGCAAAACTTATCTTTACATAAGCAGATACTTTTGGCGCTCCTGCTTTCACTGCAATTAACTGACAGTTCTTTATAATTTCCATTAATTGATCATAATCACCTTCAATAGCTGTTTCAGAAGGTCCTACATAATAATTCAAACCCGTACTTTTAATATAGGCAATTACCTCATCTACAATACGAATTACTTCCTCCGTGCTCTCTACTTGTGGTAAAACTTGAATTGCTACATTTGCGTTCATTTTGTGTCCTCCTTATTTTTCATCATTAAAACAAAAAGACCTTCCCGGTTACCGGAAAGGTTTCGTATATATCCAAAATACAATTCACATTCATAAACTATATGCGGAGACATTATATACATTCCTACGCCAGCATTATCCGGATCAGGTACGAAGTTATACACTTCAGGGTTAAAACATTGTAGTAGTTTACTCTCAGCCTAATTCATCAGGCTCCCCTTGTTTCGTAGAAAGTGTAACACAATAACTTTTTTGTGTCAAGTTCAACGGCTTTGAAAACTGGCTCTTTTTAAAATATCTATTTTGGCACTTTTAACAATGCCAAAACTGTTTTATAGTATCTACAAGAATGAGTAATCGAATAAAAATGGAAAGCGTTAAAACGCTGGAATCGAGGTTAACATGTATTTAAAAAAGACAAAAAAATTAGTCATCGCAGCACTAATGGCCGCAATGACATGTATCGCAACTATGATAATTCAATTCCCATCACCGGTTGGATATATCCATATCGGAGATGGCATCGTACTTGTATCAGGTATGATTCTTGGCCCCATATATGGAGGAGCCGCTGCCGGTATTGGCTCTATGCTAGCTGACCTTTTATCTGGATATACCAGTTTTGCACTGGCTACCTTTATTATAAAAGGACTTGCAGCCATTACAGGGTATTATATATATCAAGTATTATCCCGTCATTTCAACAATAAAAAGAATAGAATCATATCTGTCATTGTTGCAAGTATTTGCGGTGGAATTATTGTAACTTCGGGATATTTTATCTTTGAAGGGTATTTTATGGGATACGGAGTAGCCACTGCTGCAGCCGGCATCCTTTTCAATATCGTACAAAATATATTCGGTATTATAATATCTATCATATTAATGCCGATACTCTTAAGACTTCCAGAAATCAAGTCTGTTATGAATTTGGAACATTAAAGGAATAGAGACCCTTTAATGGTTCCCATGACAACGTCCATTACTCCTGTTTTCTCCTTAACAGGTGCAAAATTTTGATAAAAAACTATTTTCTCATTTGTCTCTTTTTCGAACTGTTCTTTCATTTCGAATATTTTGTAAACATGCTTCTCATATTTACTATATGTACTTACTAATTGAGGATGATTCAATGAAATTCCGTTTTCTAACATTTTATTGATTTTCCTCTGGTAGTAAGTGATCCATCGGTATTTTATCTCCATTAGAAACAATGACTTCGCCTTCTGATGCTTTACCATGGATTTCTCCTTTCCTACTCCTTCTCATCCGTATACAAAAAATCATTTGTATAAAAAAATATTAGCACATATTGTGTAGAATAGGAACCCTTTGAAAGCTTGAAAATATCGCGAATTTCAGCTTTCTTCGACAGTAAAACATAGAAAAACCGTTAATCTTACATGAGACGATTTTCTACTTCATCTTTTGCAGGAATAGAGCTGGAAGCACCTTTTCTGGTTACCGCTATAGAAGCTGCAAAAGAACCAATTTTAAGTGCTTCTTCTATGGACTTTTCTTCTATAATAGAGGCTAAAAAGTAACCGGTGAAAGTATCACCTGCTGCGGTTGTATCCACTGCTTTTACTTTAAAACTTTCTCTAAAGTATCGCTTTCCATTTCCACTGTATGTAACACCGTCTTTGCCTAAAGTTAACACTACTTCTGAGTTCGGATATATACATTCCATCACATTCAGAATATTCTCCGGCTCTTTTTCTCCGGTAATTTGATAGCCTTCAATTTCATTCATTAAAAATACGGAAACTTTACTTAAATCACAAGCCTTTACTTTTTCATTAAAAGGTGAAGGATTCAGTACAATCTTCATTTTCTTTTCATACGCCTTATCAATAATTTTGTCTAATAAATTAATTTCATTTTGCAGTAGAATCATGTCTCCTTCTTGAAAATAATCAAGAACTTCTTCCACATGTTCTAAGGTGTTTTTTCCATTGGATCCAGGGAATAAAAGAATACTGTTTTGACCGTTCTTATCTACCTGAATGATGGTATGTCCGCTTTTTCCCTGCACCTTGGCAATAAAACGACAATCAATCTGATTCTCTTTACACTTTTCAATGAGAATATCTCCTTCTTCTCCTACCATTCCCGCATGATAAACAGAAACTCCCGCTCTTGCTAAAGCTATAGACTGGTTAAGACCTTTACCTCCGCAAAAAGTTTCCATGCTGTCAGAAGACAAGGTTTCTCCCGGTAAAACCATATGATCCACACCATAAACGTAGTCATAATTTAACGAACCAAAATTCACTAATTTCATCGAATCTCTCCCTTGTATAGTCATTATTTTATACGTAAAACCTATACTTCTATGTTACTATTACAGGGCTGTAAAGTCAATTTATATACTGGTTTTAAATGATTATTTTTATGATAAGAATTTAAAGTACAAAACATTTTATATCCTGATAATTCCAATTCAAAGAACCCCGCCCTAACTCTTGTCAAAGAACCATAAAAATACCGGTTACAATAGAATTTCTTTTATTGTAACCGGTATTTTTCTAAATCCAGTTTTGCTGTATTTACATCACATATTCACTTAAAAATTATTTAATCCTGAGTATAATTTTTTATATTGTCTATTGTGTTAATGTCTGAACTGTCATCTGCAGCCTCATCGGAAGCATCTCTTTCCGGTTCTGCATTGCCTTCTCCATTGGCATCAGCAATGTCTTCTGCAGTATCATAATCCTTTGCAATAGTAGTATCTGAATCCTCTGTATCGTCTTTTTCTTCAATACTTTCAACAGTAGGTTCATCTGGTATTTCTTCCGTTAATTCTTCCGTTTCTTCTTCATTTTCTCGTTTCATATTAGCTAAGTCTTTAGCTGAAAGTATAATCAAAGTGATTCCTACAATTACAAATAATATAATAAATGCAATACCTACTGTTTTGTTGCCTGATGTATCCAGTTCACGCCATAAAGATGTTGATAAGTAAATCAAATACATCCCGGCTATAATTCTAAATATCCTATTCACTTTTAAGTCTTTATGCATATTTATACCTCACTGTATATTTAATTTCGGCTTATGTATCTTAGCACAATAACTTGCAAGTTACAAGGTCTTTTTCATGAAGGGCCTTATATAAAGCCATGGAATGTATCACTTTTCCGTCCACAATACTGCTTCATCCACAAAATGAATCTATTTGTGCTGATATATCCACGGCTCTCTTAAATAATGGCACAAGGAAACCATCACCTCCCGGATCCGATACAACTCGCTCTCTTTATTGCGAGTTCTCCATAGCTTTTCATACCTTATGAACCACTTTTCTAATTGAGCAGCTAAATTTATAGCTTCATTTCTTAACTCCTGATCATCTAAATTTTTTTGCTCTTCTGGCTCAAAATAGAATTTCTTAATCATCAGGCCAGCATGCTCCCAAAGTTTTACCAACTTTGCCATATGAACTGCTTCCTCCAAATCTCTCCTTCTTGAGAAATTTAGTTTGCTATATACCATACCTTTATAATCTTCCAATTTATCTAATAAATTATCCACCTCTTCCATGGTCGTTCTAAAAAATAAACAATCCGGTCCCTCAATAAAATCATGAGTATCTCCATAAGAGACATTTCCGAAAGAAACGTCATAATACCACTTCATTAAATGTTCCCAGGTAATATGCATTTTATTAGATATGTCTGTAAGAAGGGTAAGCAGGTTAAGGTGGTTCATATTCTCATAGCCCAGATATGGGCAGATTGCCTCATGGTAGCTTTGAAGAGAATCACAATTTGAAGCTTTTGGATTCCAAGACATTGCTGCCCCAAGGATTAAGCCCGGCAGGGAAGTGCTTAATAAGTTAATACTGCCAAAGTCTCCCCAATCTGTTACAAGTACACCACCAGCTTTATATTTTTCTCCATATCGGATAAGTTTGGTTATATTCTGAAAGGCTCCCTCATAATCATTCAGAGCTCTGTTCCATCCTATGGCACCAGGGCATACATATTGGATAACACCGGCTTTCATAAAAGTATGTGTATCAGCTTCTGTAACCTCGGGGTCATAATTCCAGTTCATGCATATCACGTCTTTCGGAATCTCTTCTAAATATTCCGGATGTTTTATAATCATATCTCCAAAAAACATGACTTTCTTTCCTAGTTCTTCTACAATACTCATGATTTTTTTTAAAAAGTCAACATAAAGTTTTGCAGCCCCTGTTTGCTCTGCCAGTTCCTTATTCTTTTCTTTCCCAATATCAAAAGTTTCATCCCCACAGATATTTACGATAGGTGAACTAAATAATGGAACAAAATTATAAAGTATATTTCTGACCAATTCAATGGATTCCGGATTGGTACAGTCAAGTGTATGATGTAATTGTCGTTTCATCCAATCATAAGGTTCATTTGGATAATCTTCATATTCACATAAATGCTTATAAGAATCACTTTTTAAAATCTCGTATAAATGTCCGAAAGTAGCAATACAAGGTACTAATTCAATCATGTGTTCCTTGCAGTAAGTATCCAGTGCGATAATATCCTCTCCACTTAGACCGTCCTTACCCACATTAATTTCTGAGGTAAACTGAAACATGAAAGTATGCTCTATATATAGCTGAAGCATATTTACCTTAAAATCCGAAGCCAAATCAACAAGCTCAAACAGATAATCTAGCTTTGGTACCTTACCTCTTGTAATATCAATCATCCAGCCCCGATTGCTGAATGCAGGCTTATCTTTAATTGTTATCACCGGCAGTTTATTTTTATATTTTACAATCAGTTGTTTTAAAGTCTTAAGCCCATAGTATAAACCTTTATATTGTCCTTTGAGAATAATTCTATCCTGGCTGATAATAAGTTCATAAGCTTCCTCTGATTCAGCAGTTACTTCTTCCTGCATTAAAATAATATTATTGCCTTCCTTTGCTGGTATTGCACCAATTACAATCTGTACTCCAATTTCATTATATATACTATCTTTTAAATCAATTAACCATTTTTTATATTCGTTCTTCTCTTCTTGAATACTAATAACCGTATCTTCTGTAATGGCAAAAAGTCCATCCATTATCTCATAAAATTGAGGACTTGGAACAAGCCCTGAGTAATTATTCATCTTATCATCCTTTCAAATTCTTGGTGAAATATCATCAAGCAAAATCCCAATTGCAGTCATTTCTTCACTACGAATTATACCACATACTTCATTCATTGTGTCTATATTAAATATCGACTTTATTTAAGAGAAATCTCCTCCTTGGCACGGGCTTCTAATCCCCAATCCTTAGCTTCCATAGAAGGTGCTGTTGCAAAACAATATATTTTTACAACAGCACCATTTTATAATTAATTAATTTTTATTCCAAAGATCAATTTTTCCTTGTATCAATTTATTAAATTCGTCTTCCAGCTTTTCGATACCAATAGATTTTAATTCTGCCTGATATTCCTCCCATAAAGCATCAAAATCTTCCGGTTTTGCAAGAACAGCTGCTGGAATTCTTTTTGCCGTAACTTCATCATATTTTTGCATGATTACAGTGGCTTCATTATCTGATGGAATATTAATCTGCCATAATACACCATATGGGCTCTCTTCAAAATCTTCTTCGGATGGGTAAAGGTCTTTCCAGGTCTCTGCCCCATAAGCAGCCAAAGTCTCTTTCTCCGGTTCCGTATAAGTATCAATAATACTTTGTTTGTATACAGGACTATAATAATCCCCATTGGAATCTACGGCACCCTGACCATATCCCGGCCATGGCCAGGAATAGATACCAATACCTGTTCTTGTGGCAAAATCCACATCCTGAGACCAGGAATTAAAGGTTTCATCATTAAACTTACGTTTTCCATCCACTACATCATAATGTTCACCTTCAATACCCCAACGGGCTAAAATTTGCCCTTCATCAGAGCACATCCAATCTAAGAATTTAATTGCTGCAACAGGATCCTTACAACTGGTGCTAATACCAACACCATAGCCACCGGTGTAACCTACCGGTCTAAAATCAGCATAAGTATAAGAATCATTTAAAACGAGAGGAAATTCCCCATAACCTCTTTCCGGTTTTCCTGCCGATACAAGTGCCTGTTCCGCATCAACATATTCCCATTTTGCATCTGCCAGAGCCAAAACACGTCCTTCTGCAATTTTAGCCTGATATTGATCATATTTTTGGAAGAAACTTTCCGGATCCAATAACCCGGTATCATTCATATGATTGAGCCACCTAAAGTATTCTTTCTCATCATCACGGGTCAAATGGATTTGAGCCTTTTTGCTTTTTGTATCATAATACCATTCACCATCATCAGGCCCGCCTGTGGCAAAAACAGCCGGATTAGTCACCGAAATCTTAATACGCCAATCATCCGCTAATAAAGATAAACCAATAGTAGGTTTGCCTTCAATTTCAGGATATTTACTTATATAAGTTTTAATTGCCTCTTCATAGTCCTGCAAGGTTTCCATCTTAGGAAATCCTAATTCCTTTAAAACTGCGTATTGAATCTGAAAACCTGTCTCTGGTTCATATCTGATTTCATCAACCGTAGGTAGCCCCAAAAAATAAATAGATGGGTCATCAATACTGTATCTTAAGCGTGTTAAATCATCTCCATATAATTTCTTAATATTAGGACCATGTTTTTCAATTAGGTCGTCTAATTTTACAAATCCTCCTGCATCCACGATTATATTAGAATACTCCAAAGCATAAATGAAATCCGGATATTCCCCACTGGCTGCCATAAAGGATAATTTTTCTCTTGGATCTCCAATTGCGAATTCTTTCTCTAATGTAACCCCTGTTAATTCCTTAATTTTTTGAGATACCGGACTTTTATAACTATCATCCATTTGTCCTGCTGTTGTATCTGCACTCCAATAAGTAAATGTGACCGGCGTCTTATCTTCCTGAGACTGTTCCAATGTAGTTTCCTTACTTGTTTTATCTTTACCGCATCCACTTAAAAGGGTGATAAGTAAGATAAAACATAAACAGAGCTTCCATACCTTTTTCATAGAACCTAACATAATCCTTCCCTCCATTTAACATGATATATTTATACAATCAATCCTTGACTGCCCCTAAGGTCATACCCTTTACAAAATATTTTTGTACAAAAGGATATACTACCAGAATAGGCAAAGTAGCAACGATTGTGATTGCCATACGTATGGACTGCGGAGATACTGTCTGTGCTGTCTGCAAATGTTTTTTCATCATCAACACCTGCCCGGATGCCGCAGTATTGGAATTATTAAGCACTTTCATCAATTCATACTGAAGAGTGGTTAATTTAGGTGCACCGCTATTATATATATAGGTGTCAAACCATGAATTCCAATGAGACACTGCATAATACAATCCGATTGTAGCCATTACCGGTTTACATAAAGGTAATATAATCCGGGTAAATATCTGCAAATCATTGGCCCCGTCAATGCATGCAGCTTCTTGTAGTGCGGTTGGCAAACCATCGATGAACGAACGCACAATATAGATATAATAAACCCCTATAATTCCCGGAACAATATAAACGGAGAAAGAATTAATCATTCCCAGCTTTTTAATGAGTAAGAATTCTGGTATCATGCCACCACTAATGTACATGGTTATTGCAAATATATTAGCTACTACTTTTCTAGCGAAAAAATCCTTTCTGCTAATTACATAAGCCACCATCATGGTACTTATTACCCCAAGTCCTGAACCTATAAAAGTACGAATCACAGAATTTATAAATGCAGTAATAAGAATAGGATCTTTAAAAACTTCTTGATAATTTCTTAGTGTAAAGACTCTTGGAATAATATGAATACCACCCTTTATTGTATCGCCGGCATCATTAAATGATATTGCCAAAACATTTAAAAAGGGATAAACCGTTACGATTACAATAAGCAGGAGAATAAACATAATCAAACCATCCACCGCTTTGTCTTTAAATCTTACCTTCCTTTTACGCTTCTTTCCAGACAACATATTCCCCCCGTTTCCAGCACTTTAGCACATTTTAATAACAGTAGCTGCTTGGTGCATCAGAACAAATTACCGGTTTAAAAACTTTCTTTTCTACTTTCCTTTGAGTTAAATGACCGTTTGACCTTTCCACCTTTTTGCAAGTTGATTGGCACAATAAAGCAATATAATACTGACCACTGATTTAAATATACCTATTGCCGTACCAAAGGAGTAGCGGCCTAATTTTATACCATAATCAAGTATATATAAGTCCAGAACTTTTGAATAATCCTGTACCAATGAATTCCCCAGTAGGTATTGTTTTTCAAATCCAATACTGATTATCCAGCCGATATCTAAAACTAAGATAACCAGAATTGTACCGGTAATCCCCGGTAACGTAATATGTCTTATTGACTGCCACCGGCTTGCCCCGTCCACCTTTGCCGCTTCATAAAGGGTAGGGTCAATACCTGTAATTGCTGCCAGAAAGATAATCGAATTCCAACCTAACTCCTTCCAGATTTCAGCACTTGTACAAATTCCCCAAAACCATTTTGGCAATGCTAAAAACGATATTGGTTCCTTAATGGCACCGATAAATAGCAGTATCTCATTTATTATCCCATCTCCTGAAAGAAGAGTTGTAAATATTCCCGCAACAATTACCCAGGAAACAAAATGTGGAAGGTAGGTACTTGTTTGAACGATCTTTTTATACCGAATGCTTTTTACTTCATTTAACAGAATTGCAAAAAGAATTGGAAGGGGGAATCCGAATAGGAGCTGTAAGAAACTCATAGCCAAGGTATTTCGCATTACATTGTAAAACATCGGATCACGAAACAATTCTATAAAATGTTTTAGTCCCACAAATGGATAGCCAAAAATCCCTACACCTGCCTTGGGTTTATAATCCTGAAAAGCCATCAGCCACCCCCAAAGAGGCAGATATTTAAAAACTATAATCCATATAAGAAAAGGCAATACCATTAAAATCAAATATCTTTGCTTTATAATGGTTCTGACAAAAGATTTTTTATGAGACATTAATTCCTGATTCCCGGTCATTACAACTTCCTCCATTTACCTTTTGATTCATTATACAAAAAAAGGTGTCCAAAGGACACCTTAATAATTCGCTATTAATTCCCTAAAAATAAGGGAATAATCATGACTTTATGAGATACTGCTTGTTACCAAACACCGTCTATTACGATGGAAGATCCTTGAGTTCTGCCCGGTAATCTGTGGGAGATAATCCGGTTAGTTTTCTGAATTTTGCGGTAAAGTAATCAGGATCACGAAAACCTGTTATTTGGGATATCTCATATATTTTTAATTCTGAATTCTTTAATAAGTTTTGTGCTTCTTTTAATCGCAATTCATCTACAAAGGAATTAAAAGACTGGCCGGTTTCTTTTTTAAACTGTTTCCCCAAATAGTTGCTGCTATAATGAAAAAGTTTGCCTAATGCTTCAATTTTAAGGTCTTCCTGGTAATGATGCTTAATGTAGTCAATTACTTTCCCAAGAGTATTCTGTGGCTTCATTTCCTCAATATATCCACAGATGGTAAGAAATTGATATTTAATAAATCCATGCAGCTTAAAAAGATTGGACTGCTGATAAAAGGCTTCAAATACCTTAGGGTTTAAGAATTCCCGCTCCAGTAACCCATGCTGGTGTTCAACCAAAGAGGTCATGACACTTACGTAAACATGCAAATAGAAAGCTTTTATTTTTTCCGAATCCCACCCGCTTGTCTCCATATAACACCGCATTCCTTCTAAAAGATTATTCACTTGATTCTGTTGATTGGTACAAACAGCCTGATATAACTTTAATTCCGTATCTTCCTCATATTGGGTGCTAAGTTCTTTATTTTGCTGCTGGTGGATTAATTTTTTATGTAAGATAGTCTGATTACCATATAAGAAGCGATGATCCATAAGATATTTGGCATATGCATAGGAGCTATTTACTTCACTTAATTCATTCACATTAAGCCCCACCGTTATAATAGCTTCTTTATGGAGTTCCATAGCAATCCACTTTCTTATACATTCAAGGCTTCCATTGTGTTTTTCAAAATTCTTGTTTTTTGCTAAAATCCCTATTAATCCTTCTGTTTCAAAAAACACCTTGTAATCGGATAATTTCTTCAAATGCTGTTTCAACAAAGCCCTTTCCGGGAAATTAAGACCTTTCTCTATGGTATCAATTAATAAAACCGTATAGGAATTCCAGGGCAGCTCCAGATGGAACCATTGATTTAATTCTTCATAATTAGAATCTCTATATACATAAGTGTCCAACCCTTCATAACCCATTACCAAATACTTAATAATTTGTTCTTTGGAAAGCTGACATTGTTGATTTAAAACAATCTGATTTTTCTTGTCATTATACCAGCAGTCATGAATTTCACTAACTTTTTGCGCTAATACTACTTCATCTATCGGTTTTAGGATATAGTGATTCACCTGACACTCCATAGCTCTCTTAGCATAATCAAAATCCCTATATCCGGTTAATACAATGAATTTAGCCGGTATCTCTTTTCTTGTAATTGTTTCAATTAGTTGAATGCCATCAATTTCAGGCATCTTAATATCCACAATGACTAAATCTGGTTTAAGAAGAAGGATTTTATCAATCCCTTCCACTCCATTTTGTGCCTCACCAATCAAGGTACAATGAAGCTTTTCCCAATCAATTAATGTTTTAAGACCTTCACGTATATTAGGTTCATCATCAATAATCATTACTTTCATCAACCCAATCATATTAGTTACCCCTGTCCTTCATTTTTATGATAGGCATGATAAGGCGAACAATTGTGCCTCTGGGATGATTCTTCTCAATAAATACCCCATAAGCCTTACCAAACTTAATTTGCATTCGCTGGTGTATATTAAGAATACCGATTCTTTTTTCTCCCTCTGTATTACTATGTTCATTAGCATCCAGTAAACCATCCATAACACTTGATTCGATACCTTTTCCGTCATCTGCTACTGTAATAATCAGTTTTCCTGCTTCTATTTTACCATCAATCATTACGGTACCGGTTTCTTTTACTCCCTCCAGACCATGAATTATAGCATTCTCCACAATTGGCTGTATGGTAAGGGGCAGTACTGCAAGATTCAATATATCTTCCTTGCATTTTATAGCGCTTTGAATCTTATCACCAAATCTAAAGTTCTGAATGATTAAATAATCCTCTACGAAAGAAAGTTCTTCTTTTAAAGTTATGTAATCATGAGGCATTTCCAAATTTCTTCGAATAAGTAACCCCATTTTTTTCACAATGGTTGCAATTTCTCCTTCCCCATTCATATGAGCTTTCATTCGAATGGATTCCAGTACGTTAAATAGAAAATGAGGATTGACCTGATTGGCAAGTACCTCAAACCTCATCTTCTCTTTAAACAACAAATACTGTTGTTCCTGTTGATGGGAAGCCAGACTGGAAAGTCCAAATATTAAGGCAAGACCTGCCATTAAACTTAAAAATACCACCAAGCTGCCAAACATAGATACTTCCCTTGAAGTTGCAACCATCTGGTCAATCGGAATAACCGATACTAAATAAATAGGTGTGGAAAGCATATTCTGGTCAATGGCCTTCACTATAAATTGTGAGTTTTCTCCCATAAATTCTGCAGTCCACATAGCTTGTTCTTCGGTACTTTCCATATTATTCAGTGCCTGAAATTTTTCTCCGTTCTTTAAACTTCCTTTCGACGTAAGTACTCTATATTGTGAATCTACTAAAAACAAATCATAAGATTCGGACTGTATCATATTATTAATACGCTTTAAATCCACTAAAATCATCGTAACCCCTTCCATCTCTTTACTCAGATGAAAGGAACGGCTGATCATAAAATAATCTTTATATACGAGAGGGCCTTCTTTGTAATATTCTCCAAAGGACTTACCTTTTAGTGCTATGGCCTTTTGATACCAGGATGAATTTTTTATCTCAAAAGTCGCTTTCATATAATCCATATTATCTAATATGGTTTCATTTTCTCCATAAATTCGAATATCTGCTATATCCGAATAACTTAACTCATATTTATTCAAGAGATTACTTTCAGAATAACTATGAAACACTTCAAGAGGGGATTTAAAATTTGTTTGCATAATAGTCTTTATTTTTGCATCCGATATTGTAGCATTCTCAATGGTATAAATGAATTGCAGTGTTTCTTCAATTCGACTTTCAACACGGGCAATCTCTGCATTTGCTTCTTTTAATGATTGTTCATAAGCCATTTTACGCATACGCACGGTTAAAAATATGCCGATAAATAATATTGGCAATAGACTAGCTGTTCCAAACACAAATAAAAAACTTCGACCGGTTTTTTTCATTCCTCTTCTCCCCAACCCAGAAATAAAAAAGTCAATTGTAATTATCGTCCTAAAACCCCAAATATTTTCCAATATTAGTATAGCATCGGCCCTATATTTAATCAATATTTTTCATCTATTTTAATTGCTTACTTTTCTAAACTTTTTGCTAATAAAGTAGAACAATATACACCCTATCAATGCTCCTGATCCGTCAATTAGAACATCTGTAACCTGACCTGATCTGCCCGGAACAAATAGCTGATGGAATTCATCTGTTGCAGCATACAGTACCGCTATAACTTCTGACCATAGGATCAAAGAACGTCCTCTCTTACCATATACATAAAAGGAATAGGAAAGAGCGATTGCCAGTATACCATATTCTGTCATATGGGCTGCTTTACGTATTAAAGTTTCCAGTAATTCTAACCAATGATTTCTCTCTTCTATTGGTAATTCTAAACTAAATATTTTCTCATTAAGAGAAAATATATTCTCAATAATGCCTCCGCTTAATCTGGATGATGCTGCTGCTTCTTGATGAGAAAAATAAAAAATGACGCACATTATGATAAGCGGGGGTATTGTTGAGAAAATCCTGTATTTTTTCTTCATGTCTTTTTCACCTTGATATAAAACCTTATTTTAATATATGTACTATAATATAACATAGTTAATTCGCTCAGAGCAAGTACAGTACTTACTAATTCAATAATCATTCCACTTAAAACTGATGATAAAATAATAAACTGCCATTCTAAGCTAAGAAGAATCCTTTTGTGAGGGAAAGATTCTCTTTCAATCCAGTATAGCTGAATTTACGCTTAAATAACAGTTTATTATTTTGCAACAACTAATTTGCACTAAGTATTTATTGGGATTAATTAATATAGCGAATCGTTAATATCATATATTTTTACAAATTGTAATCCTCTAATTTGCGGTACAACGTGGCCCTGCTAATTCCTATCAGATTCGCTATTTTAGTTTTGCTATATCCCTCTTTCAGGAAATTTTTTATTTTTTCTTTTTCTATTTCACTAATGGTTTGATTATTTTCTTCCATTTCGTTTTGTCTCAAACCTAAAGAATACAACTCTTCCAGTGATACAATACCCTTAAAGCGCAAAACTATTTGTTCTAATACCACATCGATTTTTGCGGTATCCTCATACCAATTGTATGTATTTAAAAACTCTAAGGCTTCTTCTGATAGTATTACTTCTTCCTTATCATATCTTTTTCTATAGTATTCCAAGCCGGTTAATATCATATTTCGCAATGTCTTATTGCAATTCAGTGGGGGTATTTCTATAACATTCTCGGTTATTCTATAGAAAAGTTCTTCAAGGAATATTCCTTTCTCTACCAATTTCTCTAAGTCAGCAGTGGTGGAGAAAATAAATCGAATATCACTTTTAATTCGTTTTATATTCTTGTAACGGATTTCTCCGTACTTTAAAAAGTAGAGTAAGCGTTTTTGCAAAAATAGAGGCATATCCTCAATATTTTTAAAGAATATGGTCCCACGGTCAGACTTTTGGATTTCACCAAATTCATCAAATATATAATGTTCTAAATGTTCTCTATATATGCTATCACAGTAAATAGGTGTCAGGCCTTGAAGATTTCTGTCGGAATAATTGCAGATTCCCTTAGCAAGGATTTCATTTATATTCTCTGCTTTTCCTTTTATCAAAATCATTTCATTGGTTATGGCCAAGGCTTTTGCCTTATCTAATACATCATTTGGTATAATCCAATCTTTCAGCCACTGAAGGGTTACCACGGAACCTTTTTCAGCAGCTCTTACATTCTGCATAACTTCCACAATTGTTTTGAAAACAAAGACCACTCCGATTTTAGCTCCATTATAATGAATCACTCTGCAGGAAACAAAACCGTAGAAAGAATTACTCTCCAATTCAATTAATGCTTTTTGATTTTCAAACTCATGTCTTGTTTCAAAATAACCATTGATAACTTTATGAGGCAGTATATTTTGAACTTCTTCACCAATATAGTCATTATTTCTTTGGAACATAGCTCGAAATGCTTTGTTGCAGTATTTTATAATTCCTCTGTTATCTGTGAGTACTACCGCATCCGATAATATATCCAATATTTGTTCTCTTTCTTTAACTGCCTGATTTAATTCATTAAATTTTTGTTTTTTTTGAATTCTCCCTACCAGATCTTCAGCCATATTATTAATAAAAATTATAGCACTGTCAATATCCTGAAAAACACCATCGATTCTATGCTTTGGCAAAATCAGGGCAATTGCACCTATTACTATATCATCATAAAAGAGAGGAATACCGATAAAGCCGGCAATCTGACATTTGCCGAAATCTTTGCAGTTTTGACAAATTGGATCTTCATTTTTATTAGGAATAACTATCTTTTGTTGGTTAGCTATTACTTGTCCCACTATGGTGCTAATGCTTACAAGTGAATGCTGGACAAAGTACCTGTTCGTCTCTCCGATAACATTATAATTGTTATCCACAATTAAGACATCCGTATCTATTGTTTTGGCTATAATGTTTGCAAATTGAACTACTGATTCACTAATACTTCCTAGAATCGTTGAAGATGGCATAATATCCCCCTCTTTCTTTATTACCTGCTCTGTTTTAACAAAAGGCTGTCCGCCTGCTATTTGCGATTCTAAGAAAGCCTGCTATTCTTTAAATCATAAGAATAGCAAGGATTTAAAACCACACTGCGTCCACCGGAGATCTCTAAACTTGTGGCAGTAATATAACTGGCCCCATTACTGCAAAGAAAAACTATAGGTTTTGCTATTTCCTCCGGGGAGGCTGCACGTTGTAAAAGAGTACCTTCCGCATTTTTATCCAGTTCTTCTTTGGGAATGGTCTCTTTTACCTTAGGAGTAATAGTAAATCCCGGGAGAACAGCATTAACACGTATTCCATAAGCTGCATATTCACCTGCAAAAGTTGTAGACAAACCTACTACTGCTGATTTAAGAGGCCCATATAAAGTGCTTCGCCCAACTGTTCCGCAGCGTGCTGCCAGAGAGCTGATATTAACAATTGCTCCACCGGTATCTTTCATATAACGGAATGCAGCTTGACACCCATAAACAACGGAATGGAAACAGATTTTAGTAATCCATTCAATCTGATCATAGGTATACTCATCCCCCACTTTGGAAGCAGCGGCACCAACGTTATTAACCCAGCAATCCAGCCTGCCAAAATGCCGGTAAACATTTTCTGCAAATTCGTAAGTTTCTTCCTCCTTGGTTACATCTGCTGTTTGACTATATACTTCTCCATATTCTTTTAATTCTTCTTCCGCTTTTTTCAGTTCCTCCGGATGACGGGAGCAGATAGCCACCTTAGCGCCTTCCAGAAGGAATTGTTTTGCAGCCGCAAAGCCGATTCCTTTACTGCTTCCGGTAATAACCACAACTTTACCTTTTAATTCTAGTTCCATAATATACAACTCCAATTTAATTATTTTAAATACTTATTATTCTATATCTTACCACATAAAATGTCAGCAATAAACAATTCAAACTTTGCATTATTCCTACAGACTTATCATCCGCCAAGATAAGCCTTTTTAACATCAGGATTTACTAATAGTTCTCTACCTTTTCCTTCCAGAATTACATTGCCTATTTCAAGTACATATCCTCTGTCTGCTATAGATAAGGCCATGGAAGCATTTTGTTCAATAAGTAATACAGTTTTACCGGATTCCCTGATCTTTAAAATTAGTTCAAATATTTCTTCTACAACAATGGGAGCAAGTCCAAGTGAAGGTTCATCCAGCATAATAATATCCGGGTCCATCATAAGTCCTCTGGCAATAGCTAACATCTGCTGTTCGCCGCCAGATAGACTTCCTCCGTTTTGCTTGGTACGTTCTTTCAGTCTTGGGAACAATTCATAATTCTTTTCTACCAAATCCGTAATCTGTGGCTTTTTAAGTACCGGATTACCTAAAGTACCTGCAATCAGATTCTCATAAACCGTTAAGGAAGGAAAGATTTTTCTTCCTTCGGGAACATGGCATAACCCCATCTTAACAACTTTATCAGGTGCCATTTTTGTTATTTCTTCCCCTTTAAAAGTAATCTTACCGGAGGCTTTTTGAACTAAGCCGGATATTGACATAAGGGTTGTTGTTTTACCGGCTCCATTACCGCCGATCAGTGTAACGATCTCTCCTTTTTTTACTTCCAGATCAATACCCGTAAGGGCGGTTATATATCCGTAATTTACTGATAGATTTTCTATTTTCAACATATTACATTCCTGCCTCCCTTACTAAGATTCCTTTTCCAAAGTAGGCCTCATTTACTTCTTTGTCAGATTTTACATGTTCCGGATCTCCTTCGCATATTTTCTTGCCAAAGCTTAGTACCAGAATTCTGTTACAGGTATTCATAACAAATTTCATATCGTGTTCAATAACTGCTATGGTGTAACCATCCTTGTGTAATTTCTTTATAAATTCCATAAGGGCTTTTGTTTCATTTGGATTCATTCCGGCTGCCGGCTCATCCAGCAGCAGAATCTTGGGATTTAGAGCTAGCGCTCTGGCTATCTCAACTCTACGCTGAACACCGTATGCCAGATTTCCAGCCATAGTGTCTTTAAACTCAGTCAGTCCAACCTTTTCCAAAATCTCCAGGCCCTTTTTTTCTGCCAGCTCCTCATCCTTCTTATAAGTAGGGGAATGTAATATGGAATCCCATATTTTTGTTTTTGCATGGATATGAAAGCCAATTTTAACATTTTCTAAAACCGACATATATTTAAACAATTGTATATTCTGAAATGTTCTGGCCATTCCTTTTCTTGCAATTACTTCAGAATGCATATTTGTTATGTTCTCGCCATCTAACCATATCTCACCGCTTGTTATGGGATATATTCCTGAACACATATTAAAGAAGGTAGTTTTACCGGCTCCATTAGGGCCAATGATTCCAAATATATCGCCTTGGTTAATGGTCATATCCACGGAATCTACAGCTTTCAGGCCGCCAAAATGTTTTGATACCTGTTTTGCTTCAAGAAGTGCACTCATGCTGCTACCTCCTTCTTTCTCTTTTTACCTTCCCGTTTCTTAATCTTTCCACCGGATAGAATGCTATTGGAAGCGCCAAATAGTCCCTGAGGTCTTAACCACATCATTCCAATAATAAGAATTGCATAAGCTACCATACGGTATTCACTGATAGGCCGAAGAAGCTCTGTAAGAAGGTTTACTACTATAGAACCTGCCACAGGTCCAATCAATGTACCCATTCCACCAATAATTACCATAGAAAGAATGTTAAATCCTTCATCCAATGTAAAGAAGGTAGAATCAATATATCTTGTGTAAGGTGCATAAGCAGCTCCCGCAACACCGGCCCAGAAAGCTCCGTACATAAAGTTTAATGCTTTATATTTGGCGGTTTCAACACCTAATGATCTGGCTGCCAGCTCATCCTCGCGAATGGACATCCAGGCACGTCCAATTCTGGATTTAATAACTCTGCCAGTTACAAATAAGAATATCACAACCAGTCCTAAAAAAATATAATAGTAAGAAATAGAACTTTTAATTCTGATTCCAAAGAAACTGGGAACTTCAATACCTTTCAGCCCCATAGGTCCACCAGTTAAATCACTCCAGTTAAGGGCAATTAAACGAACGATTTCTGAGAAACCTAATGTTACAATAGATAAATATTTGCCTTTTAACTTCAGCGTAGGCAAACAAACTAACAAACCCGCAGTAGCTGCAAAGATACCGCATATAGGAAGGAGTATCCAAAAATTAAAGTTAAGTTTTAAAGACATAATGGCTTCTGTATATGCTCCGATGCAAAAGAATGCAGCGTAACCAATACAAAACTGACTGCTGTACCCGTTAATAACATTCAGTCCTCCTGCCAATAATGCATAAAGAAGAATTCTATCAATAATGCCCATTATGTAACTCTTAGGAAAGAGCACGGGAATCACTAATAACAAAGCGAACCCCACACCAAAAGTAATTAATTTATGTTTTTTATAAAATTCTTTTATTTTTAATATTAGTTCGTTCATTATGGTCGCGCTCCTTTCTTAGAAGCAAATCCTTCCGGTCTTATAATTAATATTAATATTAAGAATCCAAATGCAAATATATCGCGAAAACTTGCAGAAGATATTGTAATACCAAGATTTTCAATAACACCGATTGCAAGACCACCTAATGCTGAAAAGCGAATATCTGTTAAGCCGCCAAGCACTGAGGAGGAAAAGGCTTTCATACCCAGAGAACCGCCCATAGTAGCTTGAAGAGTCTGATAATAAACAGAAATCAGCATACCGGAGATACCGGCTAAACCACAACCAATACAGTTGCCAATCATAGCAGTTCTTCCTACATTAACACCCATTAATGAAGCTGCCTTTTTATCCTGACTTACCGTTCTAAGCTTGATACCCCATCTTGTTTTATTAATAAAGAAGGAAAGTAATCCGGCAAGAACAATAACCGTAACTAAAATTATGATCTGAATCATTGATATTTGTAAAATTCCAATACGAAATACTTTATTATCAATTACATTTAACATTGGTTTCTGGTTTGGTCCAAAATATATCTGTGCCAGATTTTTGATTAACATACTGGTACCTATGGTACAAATTAATGATATATGGGATGGTGCTTCAAAGAACCGATTATAACAGACATAATAAACAAACATGCCAATCAGCCAGGATGCTATGAAGCTGGCAACAATTCCTAAGATTAAGTTATTTCCGACAAATTGGAATATATAAAAGGAGGCAAACGCTCCTATCATGATAACTTCACCATGTGTAAATGTAATTAATCCGGTAACACCAACTACTACGGAGTAACCAATTGCCATAAGTGCATAGATAGCACCCTGGCTAATTCCATTGACTAATTGGTTGAGAAAATACTCCATTAAATTTACCTCCTTATTCTTAAATGGGCTATTTGGGTCATTCTTAGATAGATGCTAATTAACTTGGGGGAACATTTTTCTTTTCATGTGTCATTCTGAGTATAGATTCTGTTCTTCTGACTAGCTCAGAAGGGTTTTTTAAGAGTCAGCAGAATTAGGTTCTATTAGACTCAGAATGACAACTAATTTTTAAATAGAAATGGAAAGCCTAAGAATGACATAATTATGTCAATTCAAAGTAGTTTTGCACGCCCATGTTATCCGATAATGGACTATTTTATTTGGAATAATCATATCCTTCTTTAATCACGAATTTGCCATCTTCCACAGCACAAATTAAGTATTGTCTTGAAATGTCTCCTGCTTCCGAGAATTTTATCGGACCTGCAAGACCTTCTATTTCTGCCTTTTGCAGATTATCACGAATGGCATCTCTTGTAATTTCTCCGTTACCAATCATTTCAACGGCTTTCGCTAAAAGATATACACAGTCATATGCAACAACCGGATGTACGGTTGGTTCAAAACCGGATTTTTCTTTAAAGGTATCTTTCCATGCTGTATGCGCTTCATTATTCAGGTCGAAGAAAAAAGGAGTTGAAGTAATTAATCCTTCCGCATTCTCACCGCAAAGATCAAGAATCTGCTGAGAAGTTCCCGGTCCTAAAGTAGTCATTTTTACATCCCAGTCAAGTTGTACAACCTGATTAACGATTTGAGGAACAGCCCCCTGATCAAAAATTATAAGTACTTCCGGGTTTGCCGCTTTTAATTTTAGAATAACGGAGGAGAAGTCTTTTTCATCCTGTACATAATTTGCTTCAGCCACTATATTTAAGCCAGCTTCTTTTGCTCCTTTTACAAAATTATCATGGGAAGCAACACCCCAGTCACTATTGATGTATATAAGAGCAACTGATTTTACTCCAAGATATTTATCAATAATGTATTTTGCAAAGAAAGGAGCTTCCGCATCCTGACGTCCCATAATGGAAAACGTATATGGACTCATTCCTGCATAGTCCGGATTAGAAGCGGTAGGTGAGAGCTGAACAATACCGGCTGCATCTACAATTGGTGCATTGGCCATGCAGGCACCGGATGCGAAATCACCTATAATAGCCATGATTTCTTTGTCATCCCCGAATTTTCTTGCTAAGTCAGAACTTTCTTTTTGGTCACCTTTTGAGTCAGCCACTTCAATTGCAAGTTTGTAACCATTTACACCACCAGCAGCATTAATTTCATCTACAGCCATTGCAGTAGCTATTTGAAAACCTTTTCCATACTCTGCATTGGTTCCTGTTAATGGAGCCAGCAGCCCGAACTTAATAACCTTTTCTCCCTCAGCGGAAGTTTCATCACTTTTCTTTTCTTTACCGCAGCCTGTTAATAAGGTTGCAACCATCATTACAGTTAGTAATACCGACAATACTTTTTTCATGTTCTTCCTCCTTCTCTTCTAATTCCCTGAATTCAGAGAATTATTTGGATAAACATTGCATACATAAAACAAGCCAGTATTATGCCATTTCTTACTTCTGATCAGGCTTGTATATGCGTACTACATTATATGTATTCACAAAATACTACTTGTGAAAATGTAGTTTACATTTAGAACATCCTTTAGCAATAGTATCTGTTAAGTTGAGTTCTAATCCCATAGCTTCTGCAATCCCTCTGTCCCCATCCATAGCAATGTCACATAATAATGCACATCTTTCATCGTCAAAGCCAAGTTTTTTCCATGAATTTACTAAAGCGCAGTAATTGAATTCTACTTTCACATCATCATGAGTGGCTTCAATATTCTCCATTTCAAATGTCTTAATACCGATATCTCCTAAAAATGCATGTCTGAAATCCACACAGTTTTCAGGATCTGAACATTGAGCTTTAAAACCTTCACCATGAATATTCCCGCAGCGTTTAATAGCTCTTCTTAAAATCCCCTCTGCATCTGCTCCTGCTTTCACAGCTTCATCATAGATAAGACCCATCCATGCAGCTCTGTGTTCTACCTGAGCTCTGTTAATGTCAATTTTTTCTTCCCTGATTTTGGCTTCATTTTTAATCATATATCCTGTCTCCTTTTTAAATAATATTTATTAAAACACTTTGGTGTCTCAATCTTAATTAAACTCCTGATTCCTTAGTCTTCTACCATAATTTTTAAAACCACATCATCTGTTGCTTTCATCCCCTCTTTGGCAAGTTTAACTACTCCATCTACTGTATTCTCTATATTATCTTTTACAATACCGTCACCGGGTGCAAATGCTTTACCTCTTAAAGACATCATAGTTGCAACAATCGCTGCATCTACACTGGAAGCAATTTTAGCTGCACAGGAGGATTTTGCTCCATCACAGATGATTCCTGATACATTGGCTAAGGTATTGGTAATGGTTTGTGAAATCTGTTCTAAACTTCCATCATAAAGGTAGGTTATACCTGCTCCTGCACCAGCAGCCGCACTGACTGCACCGCAATATGCAGATAATCTTCCGATTCCTGACTTTTGATAAATTGCTATTAAGTTGCTGATACATAGGGCACGATATATCTTTTCTTCCGTACAATCTAATCTTTTTCCATATTCGATTACCGGTAAGGAAGCTGTCATACCTTGATTGCCACTTCCGGAGTTAATTACTACCGGCAATTCGCAGCCACTCATACGTGCATCAGAACCTGCCGCTGGCATTGCCTTTGCACGAACCTTAATATCATCACCGTAGACTTCCAAAAGGGTTGCTCCAATGCTTGCTCCATAAGGATGTCTCAGGCCTTCTTTAGCAATTGCCGTGTTATACTTAATTTGCTTCGCAAGTACTCCTTCTACTTCAGAAATATCTACAATATTGGAGAATTCAACAATGTCTTCTACATTTAATAAGTCATAGTTTATATCGCTGTCTTCCTCCATTTCTATACTGTGAGGAACATCTAAAAGAACCTCACCATTTTTCTCAACCCTGACAATTCCTGTATGTGTATGTATAATTTCCACTAACGAGTGTTGGTTTCCTTGATACATTTTAATAATGATATGAAGTTTTGCAGGAGTATCTAAAATTTTGGTTTCACATATATTCTCTGCTAGTAATCTTCTTGTTTCTTCTACGTCTTCTTCTTTTACCCCCCTTAAAACTTCCAACCCTTTTGAAGGATCTCCCCCTACTGCGCCTATGATAGAAGCAGCTTCAATTCCTTTTAAATTCCTGGTAGTGGGTACGATAACACCTTTTGCATTCTTAATAATGTTACCGCTGCATTCTGCAACAATCTTATCCGGAAATCCTCCTAAAATCTCTCTTGCCTTAGCTGCCCCGTATGCAATAGCAATAGGCTCCGTACAGCCTAAAGCAGGGACTAACTCTCTTTTTAAAATATTTATATATGTGTCATACTGCTCTTTTGTTATGTTCATATCGATGCTCCTTACAAAGTATTCATATAATTGTCTCATTCTGGTACAACTGTCTCTTTATGTATATATTATAACATATTACCAAAATAATTCAATCATTTTCAATTTGATTATGCACATTTAACAAATATTCTTTGTTTTTCACAAATATGCAAACCAAGATAGGTGTTGTTTTTGTATTCTTTGTATAAAATATCAAGATACACTTGTCTCTAACTGATACAATTTAACAAAAGTGTGATATGTTGTTTCAATTGCCCTCATGCCTTTTATTCCCATTTTTAGGCAACGCATTTCTTCTTGTATAAATACAAAAGGTCATAACCACAATTGCTTGTCAGTTACAACCTTTTTAAACAAATAAAAAAGAGCTGTAGTATTTAGTCATTTGAAAATACAATAAAACAATATTTTCAATATATGACAGATTCTACAAACAGCTCTTTTTGTTCTCTATAAACCATACTCGGTCATCTTCCGATATAACGTAGCCCGGCTAAATCCAAGCATTTGGGATATTTGGGTTTTGTTATAACCTTCTAATAGTAAATCTTTAATTTTCTCTTTCTCCATATCGCTAATGGATACAATCGCCTCTACTTCTGTTTTTAACAGGCCCATATGTTCAATATCTTCACCAGTAACATTGCCGCTATTTCTTATTACTATTTGTTCTAATACCTTTTCCAATTCATTAATATTATCATTCCAATTGTATGTAATCAATAATTTAATTGCGGAATCAGATAATACAATATCTTCTTTCCTATATTTTATTTGATAAAATTTAAAACCGGATTTAATAATATTTCGAAGTCCTTCTTTATTATTGTTAAAAGAGGGTATTTCTATTAGATTTTCTGCAATACGGTAATAGAGTTCATCTAAAAATATTCCCTGCTTCACCAATTGAAGTAAATCTTGTGTTGTGGAAAACATTAAACGAACATCACTGCAGATTTTAGTTATTCCATAGTTACGAATGGTTCTGTTTTTTATAAATTCCATCAGCTTTTTCTGTAAATAGATTGGAAGGTGTTCCACATTATGCAATAGTATGGTTCCACCATCTGCTTTTTGCAATTCACCGAATTCGTCAAATACAAAAGGCTCAAAAAGATCTCTGTAAACATTGTCACAGTATACTGTAATTAATCCTCTTAAATTGCGGTTGGAATAATTACAGATAGCTTTTGCCAACATTTCATTTAAATTTTGACTTTTCCCATGTATTAATAGAGTATCATTTGTAACGGAAATGGTTTTCGCTTGTTCTAAAATGTCATTAGAAAACAAATAATCCTTTAGCCAATGAAAGGTAACAAGAGAACCTTTACCAGCAGCACTTGCATCTTGAAGTAAATCATTAGTAGACCGGAAGATAAACATTACTTGTGATTGGGAGCCTTTTGTACGTACAAGCTTACAGGAGGCAAAACCATAAAAAGTACGATTTCCAAGATCTAATAATATTTTTTGATTTTTAAAGGTATTCCTTGTCTCAAAAAAGTCTTCCAGTAATTTATGGGGTAATATATTCTGAAGTTGTTTTCCAATAATATTTTGATCTAAATTCATATTAGCATGGAACTTCCTATTGGCATATTGAATAATTCCAAAATTATCGGTTAAAACAATTGCATCAGAGATAGTATCTAAAATTGCTTCCCTTTCCTTTATAGTATGCTTTATTTCATAATTTTCATTTTTATTTTTCAGTTTCCCAACTAAAACTGCGGCCATATTTTCTATAAATGCGATAGAATAATCTAAATCCTGAAATATTGAGGATATCCTGTGTTTTGGGAAAATCATAGCAATTGCGCCAATTACCCTATCCTCATAATAGATAGGCACACCAATAAATCCAACAATTTGGCACTTATCTATTTGTTTACATTTTTTACAGATATAAAAATCCCTTTTATCGGCAATTACTACCTTTTCTTGTTTTACTATTACTTGTCCAATCATGGTATCCATTCCGATTTCAGAATACTGACTAAAATAACGGACAGTTTCACCAATTACATTAAAATTGTTATCCACTATTAATACATCAGCATCTACTCTCTTAGAGATTTCATTAGAAAATTCTATTACGGAATCTTTAATACTACCTAAAAGTGTAGAAATAATCATACTAACCCTCCATGCTTCCAATAGCTGCGAATTTGGGCACGAGCACAAAATTTGCACTTTCCCTTTTACTTTCCCCATAATAATTATTATATTATTATAGCACAACATACCATTTTGATAAATAATTACCGGCTCTCTTTTTTTCACCATTTAAACATGTACAATTATGGTACTTGTTTGTAGCATAAAGGAGAATACATATATTCATTTTAATAGATAATTTTGAATTATATGCATTCTCCTTCCAATATACTAATAATATGTATATCAGTAAATAGTAGAGCTTATTATTTCTTATCTACTTTCTTAAAACAGACTTCACAGATATTGTCGCCCTTTGCAATGGTTTTTCCTAAGTTGAATTCAAAGTTAGGGAATGTACTGGCAATACCTCTGTCACCATCCATAGCTATATCGCATAACGTGGCGATTTCTTCTTCATCATTGGTTAGTTTTTTCCACGCAGCAACCAATGGACAGTAATGGAATTCAATGTTGAATTCATCTTCTGTTAATGTAGTATCCATTTCGAAGATATTTTTTACATTCTCAGATATAAATTCTGGCGCAAATACTGCAAGATCATCTGTCTGTGTATATTTGTTATTGCCATGGAAACATCCACATGCTGTAATTGCATCTCTCGCGAAATCATAATCTAAGCCTCTTTTTTTGGCTTCCTGAATTAAATAATAGAACCAAGTCGCTCTGTGTTCAATTCCATCTCTCAAATCTTTAATATGTTGTCCTCTGTCGCTTGCTTCATTCTTAATCATAGTTGTTGTCTCCTTTGTTTTATTTTATATATTACACTACTTTGTAGTTATAATCCTTACTGTAACTTTTCTAATGCATAATCCATTAAAGTTGATATTTGATAAGACATGGTCACTGCTCCGGGATCCAAATGTCCTAATCCTTTGTTAGCCTGGTATGTAGCTCTGCCACGTACCGCTTCCATATTCTTTGTATTTTCTGCTCCATCTGCAGCTGCTTTCTTTACTAAAGCAAAAGTCTCTTCTTCAGACAAACCTTTTTCAATGGACTCTTTATAGCAGGTAACTGCAGGATCCAAACTATCTATCATAGTCTTCCAGCCAGGTTGTGCATTTCCTCTTGCCGTAATTGCCTCCAGCATTGCAGCAAGAATTTCGCATAAGTCTTTACTGGTTATAACTTCTTTATCTTTTAAAGTTTTAGCAGCACCTAAATACGCGCTTCCATATAATACACCTGATGATCCGCCAATAACAGACATCATAATCTTTCCTATTTCTTTAAACTCTTCAAATAAGTTTAAAGTCTCTAGTCTATCTGCTTCTTCTACCAGTTTTTCAAAACCCATATTTATGTTGCTCCAATGGTCTCCATCACCGGTTGCAGAATCTAATTCTGTTATGTAATCTCCATTTGCATGGATTAAATCATAAGCTCTTTTGATATATTCCACATAATCTTTGCTGGTTAATTGTAATGCCATACTGTAAACCTCCTTATAAAACCTTTAATGCAGGTGTGTCGCACGGTGCATCCAGTAATTCTTTTAGTTCATCATCCAGTTTCATTAAAGTTAATGAGCAGCCAGTCATATCTAATGCTGTCATATAGTTTCCAACAAATGTTCTATATACTTTAATATTCTTTTCTTCTAAGAGTTGCTGTACTTCATTATTTAAGATATAAAGTTCCATTAACGGAGTACCACCGAGGCCATTAACCATAAGTGCAACTTCACTATTGCTGTAATCATAGTCTTCTAAGATTTTATCTAATAAAATTCCGGCTAATTCTTTGGCAGTCTTTATATTCGTACGTTCCACTCCGGGTTCACCGTGAATTCCCATACCGATTTCAATTTCGTCATCACCTAATACAAAGCCCGGTTTTCCAACGGCTGGCAGTGTACATGGAGTCATAGCCATTCCCATGCTTCTAATATTAGCAATTGCCTTTTCTGCTGCTGCCTTTACTTCTTGCAGGTTTGCTCCTGTTTCTGCTTTTGCTCCGGCTATCTTATGTACAAATACAGTTCCTGCAATGCCTCTTCTGCCAGTGGAATAGGTACTGTCCGGTACTGCAACATCGTCTTTCACAACAACGGTTTCCACTTCAATGTCATCCATTTCGGCCATGTCTTTTGACAAGCCAAAGTTCATAATATCACCGGAATAGTTCTTAATAATCATAAGAACACCTTTACCTGAATTGGTTTGATTAATACCTTCGATAATACGGTCCGGACTTGGAGATGAGAACACATTACCTGAAACAGCAGCATCTAACATACCTTTACCAACATATCCTGCATGTGCCGGTTCATGTCCTGCACCGCCGCCGGATATAACTGCTACTTTGTCTGATTTTTCTCTTCTTGTAATAACTTCTAATTTTTCAATGTATTTTAAACTTGGATACGCTTTTTCCATACCCCGTAAAAGTTCACTAACTACATCGGTTGGTTTATTAATTATCTTCTTCATATGAGCCTCCTATTTCATGTTGAATTTAACCCAAATATTACTTGCCTTTTTCATTCTCACTTTGCTGTTATAAAACAAACATTGATATAAACTGAATTATCCCTGACCCAAATATGCTTTTTTAACTCTAGGATCGTCTGCAATATCTTTTGCGATGCCTGACATAGATACTTTACCATTTTCAAGCACATAGGCACGATGTGAAACAGAAAGAGCCATATTCGCATTCTGCTCAATTAATAAAATCGTAGTTCCCTGACTATTTATTATTTCAATCAAGTCAAATATTTGTAAAACAATATTGGGAGCTAAGCCTAAGGAAGGTTCATCTAAGAGCAAGAGTTCCGGATTACTCATTAAAGCTCGTCCAATAGCTAACATCTGCTGTTCTCCGCCAGATAAAGTTCCTGCCACTTGTTTAAAACGTTCCTTTAGTCTGGGGAATAATTCATAAACTCTTTCAAAACCTTCTTGTATCTTATTTTTATCTTTTATATTATAAGCACCTAATCTTAAGTTTTCTTCTACAGAAAGACCTGGGAAAACTTCTCTTCCTTCCGGGGAAACACTGATACCTTCCTTGGAAATATTGTATGGAGGCATATTGGTGATTAGCTTATTCTTAAAAGTTATGCTTCCCTGCCCGGAGCGGACAATACCACAGATGGAGTTAATTAAAGTTGATTTACCAGCGCCATTACTGCCGATAAGCGAAACAACTTCTTTCTCCTTTACATCCATAGTAATACCTTTTAATGCATGAACATTTCCATAATAGGTATGTAAATCATTTACCTTCAGCATTTTTTCTCCCCCTTCCCAAGTAAGCTTCGATAACTCTTTCATTGTTAGCGATTTCTGCAGGCAGGCCGCTTGCAATCGGTTTACCGTGGTCAATTACGTAGATTCTGTCAGAAATATTCATAACAACGCTCATATCATGCTCAATCATGATAATGGTGTATCCTTGTTGTTTTAAGGAACGAATGAATTGCAATAATTCATCTGATTCCTGTGGATTCATACCTGCCGCCGGTTCATCCAGCAAGATCAGCTTTGCTCCTGTAGCAATAGCTCTTGCTATTTCTAACTTCCTTTGATCTCCGTAAGGGAGATTTTCTGCGTAATCATCACGATAACGATCCAATCCAATGGACTTTAATATCTCAATTGCTCTAAGAACTTTATCATCTTCCTCTTTCCTAAACTTAGGGGAACGAATTACACTCTCTAATAAATTGTATTTTGTTCTGATATGGGTACCAACTAATACATTTTCAACAACACGTAAATCATTGAAAAGACGAATATTTTGAAAGGTTCTTGAAATACCGCTTTTGACGATTTGCTGCGGTTTTAAGTTATGGATTGGTTTTCCATCAAAAATGATTTCGCCTTCGTCTATTTTATATACTCCTGTAAGCATGTTAAAAACAGTTGTCTTACCGGCACCATTTGGTCCAATGATACTGACAATTTCACCTTCATTTACTTCAAAGCTTACTTTATCTACTGCCACAATACCACCGAATCTTTTTGTTATACCATTAACCTGTAAATATGCCATATTTTCATAGCTACTGATAACAGCTAGCTCTCCTTTCTCAATACTTTAATATGAAACCTCTTACGAAGGTGAATTTTCTAAATCCTGCAATCTCTTTTTCACATTCTTTGAAAGCTTATATGGCATCTGAGATTTCCATCCAAGTAAGCCTTGAGGACGAAAACGCATCATGAATACTAAGATCAGACCATATACAACGAAACGATAATCCATTAACTTTCTGGAAACCTCAGGGAAAGAAATCAGCACAACTGCTCCCACATACATTCCTCTTATAGTTCCCATACCTCCTAAAATTACGATGCTTAAAATTAATGTTGAAATATCGAAAGTAAAGGAGTTTGGATCCACATATCCAATTAATGTTGCATAAAATGCACCTGCTACTGCAGATATAAAAGCGGATAAAACAAACGCTAAAACTTTATAATAAGTTACGTTGATGCCCATCATGATGCCGGCCATTTCATCTGTCTTAATTGCCAAAAACGCTCGGCCCGTTTTCGAATTAATAAGAACAATACAAAAAATAGTAGTTAATGCCACTAGAATCAGCATCATATAATATAAGCCATTGTTAGCTAATGTCAGTTTTATTCCGAATATTTCAGGCTTTGGAATATTTTTAACACCAAGAGTTCCATTGGTAACAGAATCCCAGTTCATCAAAACAGTTCTAACTATTTCACCAAATCCCAAGGTAACGATAGATAAATAAGTTCCTGTAAGTCTTAAGGTAGGAAGACCCAGAAGGAGTCCAAAAAAAGCAGCCATTAATCCACCTAAAATTGCAGCTGGTATAAAATTCATGCCGGATTTAATCGCTATGATAGAAGCAGTATAAGCTCCAATGGCTACAAAGCCTGCATGTCCTAAAGATACCAGTCCTGTATAACCGGTTAGGATATTAAGTCCTAAGCCCAGCATAATATAGATACCTATCTTAATCAGAATATTCATTATGTATTGACTAAATCCCAGATGCGGTGCTACCAGCAGTATGGCAATACCAATGATTCCAATAGGCAGCTTGTATTTACTAATAAATGCTTCTAAATTGTAAATAAATCCTTTATCAGATTTTGCAGATACCATTTTTTTCACCATATCATTACACCTTAGTTATACCTTTCTTACCAAATAATCCATTAGGTCTAATTATTAAAACGAGAATTAATATAATAAATGCCGTACAATCTCGATAGGAGGATCCAAATACTGTTGCTGTAATAGATTCGGAAACACCTACAATTAGACCACCGATTAAGGAACCTGGTAAACTACCAATGCCGCCCAGTACCGCTGCGGCAAATGCCTTTAAACCTGCCATGTATCCCATATTAGGATATACAATCTGATAATATCCGCTTATTAAAACACCAGCTATAGCCGCTGAAACGCCGCCTAAAAAGAAGGTGAAGGAAACGATAAAGTTTACATTGACACCCATTAAATTTGCTGCTTTTGCATTTTGCTGGGAAGCACGCATGGCTAAACCAATTTTTGTTTTATTTACGATTATTACAAGGACTATCATTAGTAAAAGAGAAACAAGAAACATAAATATCTGAGAAGAATTTATTTGAACGGAGCCTAAATTCACAGTTCCATAATCAAATAATCCTGGAAATGGCTTCTTCTCACTACCCATAAAAGCGGTTAATAGGTTTTGAATAATATTAGAGATACCAATTGTTGTAATTAATGATGCAATTGGTATAGAATGTTTTTTTCTTAAAGGTTCCAGTGCAGTTTTGTCTATTGCAATGCCTAACAAACCTGTTAATACTAAACTTAATACAACGGCAGGAATTATTCCAAAGTTCATTCCAACAAACAGTAATGCCATATGAGCTCCGAAAGCATAGATAGAACCATGAGAAAAATTGACCAGTCGTAATATACCAAAAACGAGAGAATAACCAACTGCAATCAAAGCATAAGCCATTCCAATTGACAGCCCATTAAATATTTGTTGTATAATCATTTTTTCACAATTGCAGGAAATCTCCTGTCAATATACTCCTTTCAAGCAAAGTTAAATTAAGTAATTTATTTGAGCGGAAGCGGATTGTGGGTTGTTTGAGGGAACGAAGGTACATCCGCTTTCGCTCTTTGTAAACTTACAAAATGCAGTAAAATATACTTAATTACTTCATTTGAACAAATTTACCGTTTTCAATAGTAACTTTAACGAATTCTTTCTGAACATCACCAGTTTCATCGAATTTCGTATCACCAGCTACACCTGGATACTGAACCCCGGTTAAGGCTTCTCTTACTTTAGCAGAGTCTGTTGTGCCTGCTTCTTGAATAGCTGTTAATAACATACCAACAGAGTCATAAGCCTGAGAAGTTAATGCACTTGGTTCATTTCCGAATTTTGATTTGTATTTTTCTACATATTCTTTGATTGCTGGATCTTCAGAACCCGAGAAGAAAATAACAGGGAATCCAACACCTTCTACATCTTCTCCGCCTAATTCTATTAACTGCTGACTGTATGCATTGGAGAATCCTACAATTTTGATATCAGGATTAACACGTTTATATTGTTTTGCAACCGGAGCAACTAAATTATACATACCTGCACAAATTACAACATCTGCACCAGCCTCATTTAATTTTGTAATAGCTGGGCTGTAATCATCAGAACCTTCCACTACTTCTTCATGAGCAACAACTTTAACTCCATCACTTCCAAGTTCTGTCGCTAAATCTTTGATAACCTGAGCTGTACCGGTACCCCAGTCAGTTTTGATGGATATAATACCAATGTTTTTCTTTCCAAAATTATTAACAGCAATATCAAGGCTGGCTTTTGCCTCTGTACTGATTACTGTATTGTTTCTGAAAATGTAATCACCGATACCGGAATAATCTTTATGCGAAGCTGAAGGAGAGATTTCAATGATTTTATTTTCTTCATAAACAGGAGCTGCTGTCATACAGACACCGGATGCGAAATGTCCGATAACACCTACGATGTCTTTTGCGCTTACGATTTTTTGAGCTATTGTGGCAGCTTCTTCTGAAGAGTTCTTATCGTCATATGGTACAATATCAACTTGTTTGCCAAGTACACCGCCCTTTGCATTCCATTCTTCTGCCATCATATTGGCAGCATTCAGGAAACCTTGACCATACTCTGCGTTATCGCCTGTCATAGGAGCTGCAACTGCAATTTTAATTGTGTCATCTGATGATGAACCTGTTTCTGTAGAGCCTTTTTTACCGCACCCTGTAAGCAGGGAAATTGTCATTGCGGAAACCATTGCCAATGATAAAACTTTTTTCATCTTTTTCATAAAATACACCTTCCCTTTTTTATATTTTCCCAATCTTTAGTATCCTTAATGTTCCTTTAATCGATTATTTTTCAACCATAATCTTTAAAACCACATCATCTGTTTCTTTCATACCCTCCTTTGCCAGTCGGACTACTCCATCGACTGTTCCTTGTATGTTATCTTTAACTATTCCATCACCCGGTGCAAATGCTTTACCTCTTAAAGACATCATAGTTGCGACAATTGCTGCGTCGACACTAGAGGCAATTTTTGCTGCACAAGAGGATTTTGCTCCGTCACAAATGATACCTGAAACATTAGCTAAAGTATTGGTAATGGTTTGTGAGATTTGTTCCAAATCTCCTCCGTAAAGATATGTGATACCAGCTCCTGCACCTGCTGCTGCACTAACTGCGCCACAGTAAGCTGATAATCTACCGATTCCTGACTTTTGATAAATTGCTATTAAATTACTGATACATAATGCACGATAAATCTTTTCATCAGAACAGTCTAATTTCCTTCCGTATTCTACTACCGGCAAGGAAGCTGTCATACCTTGATTACCACTTCCGGAGTTAATCACTACAGGAAGTTCACAACCACTCATACGCGCGTCGGAACCTGCTGCTGGCATTGCCTTGGCACGAACCTTAATATCATCGCCGTAAACTTCTAAAAGAGTAGCTCCAACATTGGCCCCATAGGGGTGTCTTAAGCCTTCCTTAGCGATTGCCGTATTATATTCAATTTGCTTTGCAAGGACTTCTTCTATTTCAGAAATATCTACAATATTAGCAAATTCCACTATGTCTTCAACATTTAATAAATCATAGTTAATATCGCTGTCTTCCTCGGCTTCCACATCATGAGGAACATCCAGAAGGACTTCACCATTTTTTTCAACACGAACGATTCCTGTGTGAGTATGTATGGTTTCTACTAAGGAATAATTGTTTCCTTTGTACATTTTAATAATGATATGAAGTTTTGCAGGAGTTTCAAGAATTTTTGTCTCGCAAATATTCTCGCTTAATAATTTTCTGGTCTCTTCTACATCTTCTTCCTTTACATTACATAAGACTTCCAATCCTTTTGAAGGATCTCCGCCAACTGCTCCTATAATAGAAGCCGCTTCAATACCTTTTAAATTCTTGGTAGTAGGTACAATAACTCCTTTAGCATTTTTAATAATGTTGCCACTACATTCTGCAACTATTTTATCTGGAAAATCACCTAGTACTTCCCTGGCTTTAGCCGCTGCATAAGCAATGGCTATTGGTTCTGTACATCCTAAAGCGGGAACCAACTCGCGTTTTAAAATACCAACATATGTAAAATACTGTTCTTGTGTTATGCTCATACTATTGCTCCTTACAAAGTATTCATTAAAGTGTGTCATTTTGATATATGTTTCTCTTTATGTACAAATTATAACATATTACTAAGTTTTTGCAAGTATTTTAGCTCAAATTATACATATATTACAACTTTTCTCACGAAATATACAAATTGCACCTTATGTGCCAGGGCTTTTTTGTTAATTTTATATAATCAGTTTCAAAATACGTGTAATATTTTGAAACACATGAATAAAATTATTCATTATCTTCCTTTCTCTTTTCAAAAAAATATTCTAAAATTCCTAATAAAAAGATAGATTTTTATAACTTTGCACAAAAATAAGGCCATAACTGGCAAACACTGGCTAATCATGGCCTTTCATGGTTTTTAAATACTTATTACAGAATCACTTTTCTTCTTTACGGCTATTCCACTCTTACACTTGTGTATCATTTTAAAACGCCCATTCATTTCAAGAGTGTTAAAAATATTGATACAGCAAAGTATTATTGTAAAAAAGGTGCCTGCTACTACAAGCTATAAAGTAATCATGCACCTAATTTTATATTAAATATTAAGTCACTTACTGATTTTGAATTTTAACACCGTATCGTTTAATATTGCCGCAAGTTCAGCCTGGCTTTGTGTTGTGGATGCTACCTGCTGTATTGCTATTGAAGCTTCACTTAGGCTATTTTTAATCATTTCTACTTCTTCATTGGATTTTTGAGTGGTTACTGCTATGTTTTGTATCGCTTCACTTACTTGATCAATAGAAGCTGCTAGTTCTTCTGTCATGGCTGCTATCTCTTCAGACATCTGGCTGGTATTATCAGAATCTTTATAATACTGCTTTCCAGCATTTCCGAATTCTTCGAATTTGAGATCAACATTTTCGTTAATGAACTTTAAAGTTTCATTACCATTTACAGATAAATTTCCAAACGCTTCCTGTACTTTCAATATTGTCTCCTGAATCGCAGATACTGCTTGTGAAGATTGCTCAGCCAGCTTTCTTATCTCATCTGCAACTACAGCAAAACCTTTACCCTGTTCTCCTGCTCTTGCAGCTTCTATAGCCGCATTTAAAGATAGTAAATTTGTCTGCTCTGATATACTTGCTATGGTCTCTGCCATAACACGGATATTATCCACTACTTTTCCATCTTCAATGGCTTTTAATACTTTCTCACGCTTTTCAGCATATAGAGTTCTAACCTCTTCGATGGCTTCGGTTCCTTTTCTTTCAACTTCCCTTGCTCTTTGTTTCGCTTCTCCGGCATTACTGCTGCCCTCTATTGCTTTATCGGATAATACATTAATACTGGAGTCAACTTCCTCTACAGATGCAGTTATCTCCTCCGAAGTTGCACTGGTATCCTGGATGCCAATCACTATATGTTTCACCGACTCGTCAATGTATTCTACTTTTGCAGTTATTTCTTCAACTGTAGCAGAAAGTTCTTGGCTTGCAGCACTCATTTCCTGAGAATTTTCCATGATTAGTTTTACTAAATTGCTTACATTATCTTGTGCTATATTTAATGCAGCTGCCGTTTGTCCAAACTCATCTTTTCTCTTCAAAGCAATAGGAACAGAGAAATCATATTGGGACAGCCTGGTAGCAAGTTCTCTAATTTTAACCAATGCAGAGTTTATATTGCGCATCATAATAAAGCTGACTAATATAGCAAGCGAAAGTCCTATAACCCCAAGAATGGAAGTTATCATGTTAGAGCTTATAAATATAACTTGATTTTCCTCATTAAATGCTTTTGCATGATCAAAATTGGCTTGAATCATAGTATCTAAATTCGTCATCATAGCCACTCTCACCGCAGACAATTTTTTATAATTCTCTACTGCATTAGCATAATCACCGCTATCTAAAGCTCTCTTTATGGCAAGCCTTTGATTTCGGTACTCTTCAAATTGACTTTGAAAAATCGGTAAGGTTTTTTGTTCTTTTTCCGTTAAGAATAAAGTTTGATAGCTTTCAAGAAGATCCATGATTTCAGATGTATTAGATTCAATTTCATCTAACAATTTTGATTTCACAGACTCATCTTTTACGTATATAAGCTTTAAGAAATTGCTTTCGATTTCCACAAGGCTTATATTTATTTCTTTTAGTTTACTGACACCATGTACTTTATCCTGGTACATATGCTGGGAATTATTCGCTACCCTTTCTAATGAACTGGTGGCATAGAACCCGATTATAACTATAATTATAGCTAGTACTAGGTAAGAAAAAATTAACTTTGTTCTTACTTTTAAATTACTTAAAAACCGCATATAAATGTCTCCTTCTGTAATGTATTAGCTTTTTACTTCTAGTTGTGAAGTAAAATTAAATTTGTTTGTATGAGGATATAGCATACAAACGAAAACTTTGTAAGGATTAGTAAATAAAGAGATTAAATTAACATAGTACAAAATGACATTTATTCTAAAATTTTACACCATTTTTTTCTATAATGCAATCGTTTTCGACAAATATTTTCCATTTTTGTATTATTCTTATACTAAAGATGATTTTAGAGACATTAAATAAAAGGCTGTTACAAAACAAAAAACCGTCATTCTTCAAGTTAACACTCTCCAAATAACAGTTTAATGTTTGTAACAGCCTCTTGTGGGTTTTTTAAGAGGCTTATATATAATAAGGTTTAAACGTGTGGGCTATATAGTATAAATCTTCTATTTTAAGAACTTTATAATATCTTCATATACACTTACAGAATCCAGTCTATAGCATTCCAGCAATTCCTCCGGGGTTCCTGACTGACCAAATTGATCTTGTACTCCAAGTTTCTTTATTCTGTAGCCGCCTTCTTCCAAAAGCACTTCTGCTACGGCGTCACCAAGTCCGCCTATTACAGAATGTTCTTCTAAGGTAATTACATTTTTACATTTTGCTGCATAAAGTTTTACCATTTCTTTATCTATAGGCTTAATGGTATGGATGTTTACGATTGCTGCGTCTATGCCATCTGCTTCTAACTTGCAGGCTGCTTTTAACGCACTGTCAACCATGGTACCACAGGTAAAAATTACTGCATCTTTTCCATCTTTCATTACATTGGCTTTACCAATTTCAAATGGCATATCTTCATACACTGCTGTTGGCATTCTGGACAACCTTAAATAAACAGGTCCTTCCATTTCTGCAGCCGCTTCCACTGCTTTGTAAGTTTCATTAGCATCGCAGGGAACAATCACGGTCATTCCGGGCAATACACGCATAAGTGCAATGTCTTCTATTGTTTCATGACTTCCGCCGTCCCCGCCTAAAGTAATTCCAGCATGAGTCATAGCCAGTTTCACATTATTACCGGGATAGCAGATTGAATTTCTTACCATTTCGTAAGCTCTGCCGGTTCCAAACATGGCAAAGGTACTTATAAAGGGAATGAACCCTGCATCTTCCAGCCCTACCGACATACAAGTCATATTCGCTTCAGCAATTCCCACATTAAAAAATCTTTCCGGGAATTCTTCAGCAAAATTACAGGTCATAGTTGCATGAGATAAATCCGCATCTAATACTACTATTTTTTTATTTTTCTCACCAAGTTTTGCAAGAGCCTCACCATATGCTGCCCTGGTTGCAATTAGATTTGACATTTTATTTTCCCCCCAACTCTGCTAAAGCTTTTTCCAATTCTTCGTCATTTAGAGACTTTCCATGCCAGCCTACAACATCCTCCATAAAGGATACACCTTTACCTTTTATGGTATGGGCTACGATGCATTTTGCTTTTCCATGGGAGGGTGCATCCAATGCATTGATTATTTGTTCCAAATCATTACCATCTGCTACATCATACACGGTAAATCCAAAGGATTCATATTTCTTTCCAATGTTGCCAACTCCCATAACCTGTTCACAAGAACCATCTATTTGTAAACCATTATTATCAATAATAACAGTCAAATTATCTAGTTTATAGTGACCGGCAGCCATGGCTGCTTCCCACACAATACCCTCCTGTAATTCTCCATCACCAAGAACGGCATATACCTGAACACCGTTATTTAATGTTTTTGCACCTAAGGCCATACCCGTTGCCACGGATACTCCTTGTCCTAAAGAACCAGTGGAAGCATCCACACCGGAAAGTTTTTTCTTGTCAGGATGTCCTTGAAGCGGGCTATGGAGCTTACGTAAAGTTTTCAGCATTCCTTTATCAAAATACCCTTTATCTGCTAATACTGCATATAGAATAGGTGCTGCATGCCCTTTTGAAAGTACGAAACGATCTCTGGAGGGATCTTTTGGCGTACTCGGATTTATTTTCATTTTGTAATAGTACAGAGATACAATGATTTCAACCATGGATAAAGAACCGCCTGGATGTCCGGAACCAGCTTCATAGATTTCCTCTAAAGTATCCATTCTTAATTGATTACATTTTTCTTTTAAACTTGCAATATTCATCTTAACTCCTATCTATTTTTTACCAAGATAACTAGCCTGTATTGTTTCATCATTCATAAGATCTTTTGCAGAGCCACTGGTAACGATTTTACCGGTTTCAATTACATAACCCCTATGGGCGATTTGTAATGCAGCTTTTGAGTTTTGTTCCACTAATAATACAGAGATACCATCTTTATTAATGGCTTTAATAATCTCAAATATTTCTTTAATAATCAAAGGAGCAAGTCCTAAAGAGGGTTCATCCATCATTATGATTTTAGGCTTTTGCATAAGCGCTCGGCCAACAGCCAGCATCTGCTGCTCACCACCGGATAAGGTTTTGGCACTTTGCTTCTCCCTTTCTTTTAATCTTGGAAATAAACCATAGACATATTCCAAGTCATCGGAAACACCTTTATCTCTTCTTTTGTAACTTCCCATCATAAGATTTTCACTTACGGTCAAGTTACCGAAAATATGCCTTCCTTCTAAACATTGGGCAAGACCTATAGATGCTATTTGATGTGGTTTCAGACCGTCAATTCTTTGTCCCATAAAATATACTTCACCAGAAGTTATTTTACCAAGGAGACCGGAGATAGACCGTAAAGTTGTAGTTTTACCAGCGCCATTACCACCAACCAAGGTAACGATTTCCCCTTCGGATACATCCAAAGAAATTCCCTGCAAGGCATGGATTTCTCCATAATGGAAATTAAGATCCTTTACTTCTAACACTTTAGACATCTATGTCACCTCCTAGATATGCCTCAATAACTTCTTCGTTGTTCTGAACGTAATCGGGTTCACCAACGCATAATCTCTTGCCATAATTCAGTACACATACGGTATCGCAGATATTCATTACAACCTTCATGTCATGTTCTACTAAAAGAACTGTAATTCCAAGTTTATTCATCTTCTGAATGGTGTCGTTCAATTCTAATTTTTCATTCGCATTCATGCCGGCTGCAGGTTCATCAAGAAGAATTAATTTGGGTTCTGAAGCCATTGCCCTTGATATTTCAAGTCTTCTTTGTTCACCATAAGAAAGATTGCTGGCCTTATAATATGCTTTATCCTTTAATCCCATGAATTCAAGAATATTCATACTTTTTTCTATAATATCTCTTTCTTCTTCTCTTTGCCTTCTGGTTTTAAAAACTGCATCGAATATTCCTGCTTTACTTTTTGTGTGACAACCTACCATAACATTTTCAAGAGTAGTCATTTTTTTAAATAGGTTAATATTCTGATAGGTTCTTGCAATTCCCAATTCGTTTACTTTATAAGGTGTTGTTCCTTCTATTTCTTTCTCTTGGAAATAGATTTTGCCACTTGTAGGTTTATACACACCGCTGATCAAATTGAATAGTGTAGTCTTACCTGCACCGTTTGGTCCAATGAGTCCAAATATGCTTCCTTCCGGTATTTCCAGTGAAACATTATTTACTGCAGTCAGACCGCCGAATTTAATTGTAACATCTTCCAGTTTAAGCACGGGGTTCCACCTTCTTTCCCTTCCTCTTTGCAATTCTTGCTTTTACATTGGCAATTACGCCGGATACACCATTTGGCATACAGAATAATACAAGCAGAATAAATATGGCATATAATAACATCTGATAACGAACAAATCCCTGCATCACTTCCGTTACAACAGTTAAAATAGTTGATCCGATCAAAGGCCCAAAAGAAGAAGCAATACCGCCAAATAATAGCATAGTCATAAAGACATTGGACTGATTGTTATTAAAGCCATCCGGGCTGATAAATCCTATAAGGTGAGCATAGAACGCACCTGCTAATCCAGTTAATAAGGCACTTAAAGCAAAAGCCATAACTTTATAGTATTTTACGTTGATACCCATTCCGGCTGCAGCATGAGGATTTTCCCTGACTGCAATTAAAGCTCTTCCGAATCTGGAATTAATCAATCTTTTCTTTCCGATTAGAACTAAAATAGCAACAGCTGCGAATAAGAAGAAATAGCTTTGATTACTTTTGAATCGAAATCCAAATAGATTTAAGTTTGGAATATTTAAGATTCCACTGAAGCCGTTAGTAAGACCTTTGGTAACAGATAAAAATATGTATACCATATTACCAAAAGCAATGGTTAATAAGGATAAAAAGTGTTTTACCAACTTTGATGCCGGTATTGCAATTACAAATCCAAAGAACATGGAAACCAAAGCTGCAATAATCATGCTGATTACTACCGGGATGCCCAGTTTTATGGATAAGATACTGGAGGTATATGCTCCAATGGCATAAAAACCTGCATGGCCAAAGGAAACTTGTCCTGTATAGCCGAATAAAATATCAAGTCCTGTTACTGCTATGGTATTAATACATATAAAACATAGGATAAGAGAAGGGTAGGTGCCTCGAAGCATATATGCTGTAATTAAGGCAACAATTATAATCTCTAAGATCAAAACCTTTTTCTCGTTAATAAATTGTCCTAGCGACTTTTTATCTTGTTCCATTTATTCCATTACCTCCTCATTGAATATTCCCTTTGGCATTATTATCATAACAACAATCAAAATACCAAATGTAATGAAATCTTTATAATTGGAGGTTAAATATGCAGAAACAAATGTCTCTAAAAATCCAAAGAATACACCACCAATAATTGCTCCGAACATATTACCATATCCGCCTACTACGGCTCCTGCGAAAGCCTTTTGTCCAATCATGGCACCCATGGACATATAAACTCCGAATACCGGACCCACTACAACACCAATTGCACCGGCCAGCATAGAAGCGATTCCCCAGGCAGTACCCTTTGTAAGAGGTACATTAATTCCAAGTGCACTGGCAGCTACTTCATCTTGAGCAGCAGCTCTCATGGATATACCAAACTTGGTTTTTGTTAAGAATAATTGGAGGGTAACCATAATAATAACTCCCACTCCTAATACTAATAAATTCTCCGGTGCAACACTAACTCCAAAGATTTTAACAGATGCTGAGTTAAAAATTGCCGGGAACTGCAAAACATTACTTCCCCATGTTAACATGGCAGAATTTTGTAAAATCATTGATATGGATATGGTACATAAAATTATGTAAACTGTCTGAGCGCCTTTTTCAATTAATTTAGTAACCATAACCCGTTCAATAAACATACCCAGCAAAAACATGATGATCATAGTTAATAGTAATGCAACTATGAAAGGTAATTGAAGATATTTATAAAAGGTGATTCCTAAAAATGCTCCAAACATAAGCATATCGCCCTGTGCCAGGGACATAAGCCCTGAGGCTTTATATATTAAACCATATCCGATTCCAACTACGCCGTATACACTACCAATCATAAGTGCACCGATAATCAATCGAATAATCATATTAACCTCAATTCCGGTGCTTTAGCACCATATAATAACGAAACAATTTTGTGCACCGGCACAAATTGCCGGTTGAAAAATTTATTTTTCAACCTAACCTCAATTCCGGCGCTTTAGCGCCATTAACATTAAAACTCTGTTTGTTACTTATTATTTTTTGTCATTCTGAGCACGTACTAAACTGTGAAATCATAAGGGGGGGGTATTCGCAATCCGATTACGCTGCTTGCTAATAACTTCAGCGCCAATGCGTGGCATTTCATGCTCAGAATGACATTTTGTAAAAGCCTTAGTTCTTTAATATATCATAATTTCTTATTTATCAGGATTTGCTTTTCTCCATTCTGCGAAGGAAACATTTTTTCCACCTTGAATGATGTAATTACGTGCTGTTGATAAGCCGTCTCCGGTACCTTCTGAGAAATCATAAGTTCCTTGAATAAGTTCTTTTCCTTTAATATTAAGCATTGCTTCACGAATAGAATCTGGATCATTAATATCTGTTGCATTCTTAAGTGCTTCCGCAATTAACATAACAGAGTCATATCCTCTATAAACAACGTCCGATACCGGCAGCTGGCCATATTCTGAAACGAAGGCTTCAAGGAAAGATTTTTCTGCATCGTTAATAGCATCTTCTACAGTTGCAGGAATAACTGCTGCTGAACCAAAGATTACATTATCAGCTGCTTCTCCGGCTACTTTAACTAAATCGGGAACACCCATAGCTTCCGGTCCGTAGATAAATCCTTCATAACCATTTCTGCGGAACTGTTTAATTGCAAGTGCGCATTCATTGGTCATACCATAGATTAGTACTCCATCCGGATTGGCTGCAAGAATCTTATTAACTTGTCCGGTATAATCGGTATCTGTAGGCTGATATGTCTCTTCAACTAAAACTTCTACATCATCTCCCATAAAGTCCTTGAAACTTTTAACACCGGATTCGCCGTTTTCAGCGGCTACACTTAAGATACCTATTGATTTAACACCCATTTCTTTCATGGCATCTACTGCTGCTGAGTTTGGTAAACTTCCATTTGCAGTACCTCTGAATAAATATTGGAAACCTGCATTGGTATAAGATGGACTTGTACCACCACCAACCTGAAGAAGTTTTGCTTCTTCTGATATTTGAGTTGTAGCTAAAATGTTAGGTGATGAGTTAGATGCTGCAATAGCAATAACTTTGTCAACTTCAAGTAATCTTGTAACTGCTTTTAAAGCACCTTCTGGTGAAGATTTATCATCATAAACAATAAGTTCGATGGGGGTGCCGTTAATGCCGCCTGCCTCATTAATTTGCTTTACTGCTAATCTTCCGCCTTTTTCAAGCATTTCACCAGCTAAGGCGTTAGGGCCTGTAATTGTTCCGTATAGACCAACTTTGATTGTTTCTCCGGAATTTTCCTCATTTTTTCCGGTTTCTTTACCACTTTCTGTGGATGTTGCATTTTCTTTTGTTTCTTTCTTCCCCGTATTGCCACATGCTACAAGAGATACGCCCATAGCAACTACTAAAAATACTGCTGATAACTTTTTAAACATATCTTTTCCTCCTTTTTACACCCATAGCATATCCCATCTGTTTACGAATGCGATACTGCCACAAATAAATAGATTGAAAGAATTATGTGTAGCTTTCATTTTAATTTTATTTTCTTTCAACCTTTGTACCTCAATACTTTATATATTCGAGTAATTACAATTATAAAGATTTTTCACCAAAAAGATACTCATTTTGGTTTGGTTTATGTACACTTTATTTATATTCTCCCGATTTTTTGGAACAAATATAGTATTTTTTTTATTATTTTAGTAATTTCTTTATAATCTTCTTGATAAATGTCATAAATGTTTTATAATTGTAATGGTAACTCTCTTAATTTATTCATTAAGCTGACCAATACAATTAAAACTATTATCCGTTGTCCCATGATGGCGAATTCCACCATGCCGAGGGAACTGATAAAGGTTGAAAGAATAAAATTCTATCAACCTCTGAAAGGAGCACGGTTACAAATATGCAAAAATTCAGTCAAAGACGTGTTACCATTAAAAAAAAGCTGATCTATATTTATCTGACCGGTGTTATTATCCCTTTTCTACTATTTAGTTTGGCTCTTTTTCAAATTCAAAAAAATGCTATGAAAAACACCGCTGCCGATATAGCTTACAATGAGTTAATGCAAATTACCGGGTTGATGGATGGAGAGTTTGAACAGCTAAAGTCTGTATCGAATCTTCTATATTTAGATGATGATCTTAATAATTTTATTAAAGAATATAATCAGAATATCCACTTTAACCCTGATATAGAGCGTCTAAATCATATACTTGGCAAATACAACGCAGGAATCAGTAATGTTAATTTTAGTTCCGTAATTATCACCAACCGCGGGCAATTTTTAGGTGATGCCACACTTATTCATAAGGCGGATTCCCTTGAAATTACCGAAAAGAATTGGTATCAAAATCTATTAGACAAGCCTTCCGAAATACTATGGCTTAAAGATGAAACCCTTGATAATATATTTACATCACCGGGTCAAGACTACATTTACTTAATTAGAGAACTTCAAGACCGGAAAACCTGGGATAAAAATGGAATACTGATATTAGGAATATCAGAAAGCGAATTGCGCAAGTTATATTCCGGCTATGTTGATGAATATTCCAGCATATACATACTGGATGAAGAAAATAATTTAATATCAAATATTGATAATCTAAATTTTAATAAGATACCTCATATGGTGTTTAATTATATGTATAAGTATTCCGGCAGCAATATCGTTAGTAAAGTAAATAAGGAAAAGATTTTAATGACTCATTATACTATAAAAACCACCAATTGGAAGGTGTTCCTTATGGAGGATCTGAATCATTTATTATCTAATTTTAACTCTATTAATTACCTGTATTTATCGGTTATGGTAATTTATTTTATCATCACTATTATGTTATGCTCCGTATTTTTAACAAAGTTTACAAAACCAATACGAGTGTTATATCAAAATATGGAGAAAGTAAAAGCAAATAATTTTGATGTAACGGTTCCTATTTTATCCAATGACGAAATCGGTGACCTGTCTCATAAATTTAATTCCATGATAGAAAGAATCAAACAACTTATGGAAAACCTTGTAAAAGAGCAGGAAGAGAAAAGACAAGCGGAGCTAATTACTCTGCAAACACAGATTAATCCTCACTTTTTATATAATACATTAGCCTCTATACGTTATTTAATCTATACAGAGAAAAAAGAGGACGTAGATAATATTATTCTTTCTTTAATCCGAATTCTGAAAAACAGTCTTTCCGATACGGAAGAATTCGTCAGTATCCAGAAAGAAATCAGTATTCTTGAGGATTATATTTTTATTCAGAAATTTGCATTTTCCAATACGGTAACTGTTGATATACATATAGAAGAGGATATTATGGAATGTAAAACAATTAAATTAATCCTTCAGCCATTAGTAGAGAATGCGTTTATGCATGGATTGAAGCCTAAGAATAATAATGGATACCTATCTATCAAAGGCTATTCCCACGAGAATATGGTATATTTTGAAATATATGATAATGGCGTAGGCTTTGTTCCAAAAGCTGATATTAAGAAAAAACACAGAAGAGGCATTGGATTACAAAATGTAAAAGACCGTCTCGAACTTACTTTTGGGATTAAATATGGTTTACGTATTGAAAGTAAACCTGATGAATTTACAAAAATAACGATGAATATACCTAAAATTGCAAGTGAGGAGGAATTCGTATATTATGAACATTTTAATAGTTGATGATGATTTATTAATTCGAAACTGGCTGAAAATATTATTACAGCAGATTCAAAATATGCAAGTGCTTATATTTGAAGCTTCCAATGGGCAGGAAGCTTTGGAAGCCTGCAGACAGAATTCTATTGAGCTTGTTATTACAGACATTAAGATGCCGGTAATAAACGGCCTGGACCTGATCGCATCTTTAAAAAATGAGTTTCCGACTATCCGCTTCTGTGTATTAAGTTCCTATGATGACTTTGACTATGTAAAAAGTGCTCTAAAAGCAGGCGCCCTTGATTATATACTAAAAGCTGAAATGCAATTGGAAGATTTGTCTCAGATTTTAATAAAAGTACAAAACAGTATTCGTATGGAGAAAAAATACACCTTGGAGAATAGCGAAGGGAACAATCAGATACCAGCATTCACTGCCCTTTATAAAGAATATGTAAGTAACGAAGATCATACTGATTCTCTATCATTTGTAAAAAGCCTGAATTCTGCCTTATCCTTAGAGAATCTTATGATTGTTATTCTTACGGTACTGATTGAGAACGATCAATCTGATAAGCGTATTGCCTCTTTAGCTATGGATACTATATTAGCAAATAGTTATAAGGGGGTAGCTTTCCCCCTTAGTAAGGATACTTTTGCTATATTTTATAATTCTGCAGAAACTATACTGGAAGATCAGGAAGAAGAATATATAAAGCTTATGTCCATACTAAGTAATAACTTATCAAATTATGAACAATCATCTTTAAAAGATAGTATTCTTCTGCCTTACAAATCCAATAAATCCATAAAGAGTACCATTGATTCCGGCATTGAAACTATTGGTTTTTGTAGTTTTTATAATACCAGTTGCAAAAAGCTAAAGCTGGATATAGAACAACACTCCAATAAATCTGCTTTATATGCTTTAATTCAAAAACATCTGGATTTAAGAGATTATGACAAGATTACAGAAGACATTGTAACTTTTATGGAAAATGCCCTTAAGAGACAGCTCATTCCTGCTAAACTAATTTCCTCCATCCGTGGCGCTGTCAGAATTCTTCTATCAAGTGACATTATCATAAAATCTACAGAACAGCAAATTACAGAAAAACTGGATGGTTTATCAGAAGATATTAACTCTTCCAAAACATATGTGGAATTAAAAGATACCGTTACCCAGTTTTTAAAAGAATATACGAATTATGCTAACTCAAAATTGTCCGGCAGATCTTTGTCCATACAAACTGCCCTGCAATACATTGATGATAATTATATGAATAAAATCACTCTTGACGATGTGGCAAATTATGTGTATTTAAACAGCTCTTATCTTAGTCAGCTCTTCAAAAAAGAAATGAGTGTGCCCTTTAGCGATTATATTGAAGAAGTGAGAATAAAACACGCTAAATTACTTCTTAAGGAAACCGATTATTCTATGAATCAGGTTGCGGAAGCAGTGGGTTTCTCCAGTCAGAATTATTTTACAAGAATCTTTAAGAAGTCTACGGGGTTAACTCCAATAAAGTACAGGAATGTACATAGCAAATAATAATTATTACCTGCTAAAACAGGGAAGTCCCTCACTTCTGTAAGCGGGGGACTTCCCTGATAAGGTTAAATTTACTCTAAAAATGATAGTTTTTCAACAATTCACATACCATTTTATCTTAATTTTGCTCTTTCATACTGCTTAGGCCAGATCAGTTCATCCCTTAACTCCTTAGCTGCCTGTAAGCACCAGTAAGGATTCCTAAGAAGTTCTCTTCCTAAGAATATTAAATCTGCCCTATCGTTATGGACAATCTCTTCTGCCATGGATGGAGATGCTATCAGTCCCCCTGCCATTACCGGAAGTCCGGTAATTTGTTTTATTGTTTCGGCAAACTTCACTTGATAACCCGGATATGCTTTGGGAGCCACATTGACAACTCCCCCTGAACTAACATTAATCAGTTCAAGACCTTCTTCTTTCAAAGCTTTTATTATGTTCGCAACTTCTACATCATGATTCCCTTCTTCCGCGTATTCTTCAGCGGATACCCGAAGGATAATTGGCTTTTCCTTAGGCCATACTGTTTTTACAGCCTGTAGGATTTCTTTTAAGAATCTGCTTCTGTTCTCTACATTTCCGCCATATTCGTCAGTTCTCTTATTGGTTAATGGAGAAAGGAATTGATTGATAAGATAGCCATGCGCTCCATGAAGTTCGATGGTATCAAAACCTGCCAGATCAGCTCTTCTTGCTGCTTCTTTAAAAGCTCCAACCACATTTTTAATATCTTCCTTTGTCATTTCTACAGGAACTCTGTATTGATCACTATAGGCAATAGCACTTGGTCCGATATTGGGTTCTGACATAGCTTCTGATTTTCTGCCTGCATGGCCTAACTGGATACCCACTTTTGCTCCTTGGGCTTTACATAGATCAACGATTCTTTTTAAGCCTTCCACCTGTTCTTCATTCCATATACCAAGGTCATGTTCCGAAATACGTCCTCTTGCTTCTACCGCTGTTGCTTCCAGTATTATAAGCCCCACTCCACCTACTGCTCTAGTGGCATAATGGGTAAAATGCCAATCCTTTGCATAACCGTCGGTATCTGCGCTGTACATACACATAGGAGCCATTACAACTCTATTTTTCAGCTCCATCTCTTTGATTTTAAAAGGTGTAAATAATTTAGACATTACTTTCTCCTTTCTTATGGTGTTATAATTAGAACCATTTATGTTTCTTAAAATAAATAATAATCACCAGTGAAAGCAATAAACTACCTACAATCACCATGGGATATCCAAAACTTAACTGATATTCCGGCATATTGAAATTCATACCATACCATCCTGCAATAAGTGTCAACGGCAAGAAAATTGTAGTGATAACCGTGAACAACTTCATAATGCTGTTTAAATTAATATCTACCTGTGTCTGATAGGCTTCTCTTATTTGAGACAGATAGTCTTGGAGAAAACGTAAACTTTCTAAAAGCCTTCTGTTGCGGTCGGTTATAATTTTAAAATAACGCACTTCTTTCTTAGAAAGAAGTCCATTTACATTCTCTACAATAGCTTCTGTAACTGACAGCAGCCTGTCATAGTATCTTTTATATCCCATAAGCTTTTTTCGCAAATGTATGATTTCCGCAATATAGTTCTTATTACGGGAGGTTATAATAGATTCTTCCAGTGAAGATATTTTTTCTTCCAGATGGTCTAATCTCACAGAATCGGTTTTGGTTAAATAATCAAAGAAAAGTTCCAAGATTCTTCCAAGTGAAAGATTATCTTTTTCCCTTTCCTCATTCTCCATATCCGATTCAATTCTTTCTAAAATATTTAATTCTTCCGGATTATCACATACAAATATAAGCAAATTATTTCGAAAGTATATGGTTATATGTTTTAAAAAATTTCCTTTTTCTGTTACCGTAGGAACATTCAATGAAATTAAATCGAACCCTTCATAACTCTCGAATTTAAAACTATGTCCTTCCAAGATGTCTTTTACAATTCCATTACTTATATGAAATATTTTAGAATAGTGAAGCAATTCTTCTTGGTTAAACAAACATAAGTATGGTTCTTCCGGATCAAAATGAAATTTTGAGCCTCCGCCCTCTAATAAACTTCCCTTATCAACATAATATATCATGATTTCATCCTTTAATAATATCTGTTTTATTCCATACCAACTCTTTTTGATTCAATTAAACAAACGAATTCCATTCCATACAATCTTCCTGTATGTATAGAGAAAGAATTTCAATGATTGATAATACTATACTCGCCCAATCCTCTTAATAATATTACCATAACCTTATAAATCACATAGGAATCATGTAATAGCAAATAAATTACGTAATAAATAATATATTATTCAAATAAATTATATTAAAGTTACTAAACATTATCACTTTATAGATAAATTGAATTTTTCAGATACTGATATTTCTAATTCTACATTATCATTTTATGTACTTGTTCAGGTACTAGAATCACTCACTCTATTTTATCTCTTTATGTAATTTATTCGGGTAATAGTATTACTCACTCCATTTTACCTCTTTATGTATTTACTCAAGTACTAGAATTACTCACTCCATTTTATCTTTTTATGAACTTTTATGTCATACTCTTTACGGATTACCTTTCCTGGATTCTCAATTAAGAACCTGTCGACATAAGCTTCTCCGTATTTCCTACGAATAGTATCCACACACTCGAACAATCTTGGAGCACGAATGCCGTCACTATGACAATCAGTGGCTATAAAATGAACATAATCCCTTTTTAGCAATTCATTGGCTATGATCTGCTGGGGCCTTCCGTTATCTCCCGTCACTGTCATAGCATTCACTTGTATGTACACTCCCATACAGATTAATTCATAAAACCGCTCCACGTCACAGGTAATATTCTTATACCGTTCCGCATGTGCTAGTATAGGATAATATCCTGCAGCACAGAGTTCATTAAGTCCATTCTTAATATAGGGATATTCTGAAGTTGGTGGGAATTCGATCAGAACATACTTTGAATCTGCCAAAGTAAGCAGTTGATTTTCTCCCAAAAGCTTTACGGTGTCATAGGAGTAATAAATTTCACTCCCCATATGCAGAGTAATTGGTAAAGAACTGGAGTTGATATACTCTTGTAATTCAATCATATGATATTTTATCTGGGTGTTCGTGATTCTGTATTTGCCTCGTTGATTATGAGGTGTTACTATGATGGAACGAATACCATCTCTATAAGCAATTCTTAACATGTTAACGGTTTGATCCATATTCGGTGAACCATCATCTAAACCAGGGATTATATGGCTATGGATATCTATAAAACCTTCCATTATTAATACTACTCCTTTCGTATATAAGAATCAAATGATTATATTCGACAAACATAAACAGATTACGACATTCTTGTTTATAGTCAAGAATATTGGTATCAAAGGATTTCTAGCTATTTTGCTTACTTTTATTGTACAAAATACACAGAATTTTGTCAAATATTATCGAATGTTTTAGTGTTAAACAGAATAAATTTTCATTTTCCAGCGTTTTTATTCATTCATAAGCCGGATTCTGATCGCTATTTTGCTATTGTGTAAAAATTCATACCTGATAAGAAACCACTGAAAAAACATAACATTTTTTCAGTGGTCTTTCCTATAACGTGATTCTTCACTTAAAACTCAATAAAGCTGAGTTTCTGATGAGAATAACAATTTACTATATTACAAAGTTTATATGTCAGGAACTGGATGCAGGCTCGAATGCCATGTAAAACGCCATATCCTATATTTTAAACTTATCTACTGCTTCCTGAAGTGTAATAGCTAACGATTTCAACTCATTGGAATGACTGGCTACCTCTTCCATTTCTGCCAGCTGTTCTTCTGATGAAGCGGAAACTTCTTCCGTTACTGCAGATGTCTGTTGAACGGAGTCAGATATATTACCAATGATGTCAATAATTTCGTTCTTACTGTCTTTGATATAATTACTTTCATCTTCAATTTGTCCGACACTTTGGAATAATTCTTTCACGGATTGTGATATATCCATAAATGCATGTTTAGTATCTTCAACGAAAATGTTCTGCTCCTCTGATACCTCTTTAATATTCTCAACTGCTTTTACTGATGACTCTGAGTAGGATTGAATTTCATTAATTATACTCTTAATTTGATTTACCGACTCACTGGATTGTTCTGCTAACTTTCTTATTTCATCTGCTACAACAGCAAAACCCTTGCCCGCTTCCCCTGCTCTTGCCGCTTCAATGGAGGCATTTAAAGATAATAAATTAGTTTGCTGAGATATTTGCGTAATGGTATCTGTAATAATGTTAATGTTCTGACTGCTTACACTAACTTTATTAATAATATCACTGATATCTGAAACGGTTTTGTTATTGACCTCCGTATTCTGAATTAACTTTTCAACTGCTTGTAAGCCAACATCACTTAATCGATTGGTTTCTGTAGCAAGTCTTGAAAGGTCTACTGCGGATTTTGCTACGGTTTCAATACTGTTTGATAAAGATTCAATTTTTACTACAGCACCTTCCGAATTAGAGGCTTCTTCAGAAACCGCCTGAGCAATTTCCTGAATGGAAGCAGCCACTTCATTAATTGCTGTAGAGGTTTCGTCTGTAATTTGTGCTAAGGAATTGGAGTAATTCATGACTGTATCTGCAGATTTTTTAACTGTCCCCAATATTTCTCTCATATTACCAAGCATGGTATTAAAGGATTCTGCTAATATTCCGGTTTCATCTTTATTGGAAATACTTAATCTGTCTACTGAAAGATTACCCTTTGATACTTCATCCAAGTTATTCCTAATCTTTTTAATTGGACCTGTAATATGTTTGGTGAACATAACAATAATAAACAGTCCAATTACCGTTGTGATTGCGATAACAGGAAGAAGTATTTTTAAAATTTCCACAGATCCTTTATTATAATCTTCCATGTAGGAACCTGCTATTACAATCCAATTCCAATTGGGGTCCTTTTCCTGATATGTAATTTTAGGTCCAAGCCTTTCGGAATTGGGTAAATTCCAAGTGTAGTATACAAATCCACCACCGTTTTGAGCTACTTTTATCTGGTCCTGAACGAAGAGATATCCATTGCTGCCCAAGTCCTTTGTCTCCCATACATTTTTGCCTTCTAAAGTAGGATGGGCTACTTCAGTACCTGCTTCATCATATACAATGAAATAACCATTTTCACCCAAATCCAAATTGTTAGTGATAGGTCTTTTACCATCACTTCCCATTTTCCCTATTAAATAGGTCTTTACTTGTTCCTGGGCTTCTTCCAAAGTAAGATGGCCTTTTTCTACCTCTTTTTGTTTTAAATCTATAACTTCTAAAGCCTGTTTTACACCATTTTTCAAAATAATCTGGCCTTTTTTATCCAACTCAGATTTTGCTATCTGATAGCTGAAAATCCCAGCTATTAATAACGGTATAATTAAGAGAATAGTTGTTACAGTAATTAATTTAATACCGATTGATTTTCCTTTTGATTTTTTCATAAGGTATTCCTCCTTCGTATTTTTTATTTGTAATCTTTAGCATTTATACGCTTATCAAATACTATACTAATTGCTTCATATTATAAGGGATAATCTGAACTTAAGCAAGAAAAAGGTGCCGTTATCCGCCATATTATAGCAGTATTCGACACCTTTCTTTTTATATCTTAAATTTTAATACCGTATCGTTTAATTGTGCTGCAAGCTCTGCTTGATTTTGCGTTGTAACCGCTACCTGTTGTATTGCTTTTGTAGTCTCACCCAAGCTGCTCTTAATCACTTCAACATCTTCATTTGATCTTTGTGCAGTTACTGCAATATTTTGAATGGCAGCACTGACTTGATCAACGGAGGCAGCCAGTTCTTCTGACATAGCCGCTATTTCTTCTGACATTTGACTGGTAACATCGGAGTCCTTATAATACTGGGTTCCAACATTGCCGAATTCTTCGAACTTCGGATCCACATTTTCATTAATGAATTTTAATGTATCATTACTATTATCCGATAAATTACCAAATGCCTCCTGTACTTTCAGTATAGTCTCCTGAATAGCCAATACTGCATGGGAGGATTGTTCCGCCAGTTTTCTTATTTCTTCTGCAACCACAGCAAAACCTTTTCCTTGTTCTCCTGCTCTGGCAGCTTCAATGGCTGCATTTAATGAAAGTAAATTAGTTTGTTCGGAAATACTTGCGATGGTTTCTGCCATAACTCGAATATTATCAACTACTTTTCCATCTTCAATGGCTTTTAGCACACTCTCTTGTTTTTCAGCATACAGTGCTCTGGCTTCCGTTATGGCATCGGTTCCTTTTCTCTCAATTTCGGTTGCTCTCTTCTTGGCTTCGCCGGCATTATTACTGCCTTCCCTTGCCTTATCAGATAGTACGTTAATGCTGGAATCTACTTCTTCTACAGAAGCGGTTATCTCCTCTGAAGTTGCACTGGTGTCCTGTATTCCGACTACAATATGCTTCACTGCATCATCCATGTATTCCACTTTAGAAGTTAATTCTTCCACAGTAGCAGAAAGTTCCTGGCTGGCTGCACTCATTTCCTGTGAATTCTCCATAATTATTTTTACTAAATTACTCACATTATCCTGTGCAACATTTAATGCGGAAACGGTCTGCCCAAACTCATCTTTTCTCTTCATATCAATACGAGTGGAGAAATCATATTCTGATAATCTGGTGGCAAATTCCCTTATTTTAGTCAATGCAGCACCCATATCTCTTGTTATAACAGCTCCTAGTATAACAGCAGTTGCCAGTCCCACAATTGCTAAGGCTAACATTAATATATTGGAATTAGTATGTATAGCATGGTTTTGTTCATTAAATGCTTTTGCATTCTCTAAACTGGCTTTAATCATAATATCTAAGCTGCTTAGCATAGCTGATCTAATATCAGATAGGTTCTCATAAAGTTCTTCTGCTTTTGGATAATCACCTTTATTTACATATTCCATTAATTCTTTTCTTTGTTCTCTATATTCTTCAAGCTGACTTTTAAAAATCGGAAGATTCTTTTTCTCCGTTTCCGATAAAAGTAACTTCTCATAACTACTAAGCAGCTGTGTATTATCCGATGTGTTTAACTGCATTGTGTTAATCAGCGAAGATTTTTCCGCCTCATCTTTTACGTATATTAGTTTTAATAGGTCCCTTTCCACTTCTGCTATATTAACATGCATTCCTTTTAATTGGCTGACTCCTTGTACCTTATCCAAATACATATAATTGGAGTTATCCGCTACTTTCTTTAATGAATTAGAAGCAAAAATACTAATTATACTTATCAGTATAGCCAAGGAAATGTAAGAAATAATTAATTTTGTTTTTACTTTTAGATTTCTAAAAAACACCATGAAATGTTTCCTCCTAAAGTGTATTACTTTTATTCGTGCAATTGAAAATATTAACATAGAATAATCTGGCAATCGCTATATGATTGTACACTAGTATGGAAGATAATGCAATTACTTTTTCAAATAATTTGCTAATTATTATTCGATTGATTTTCTTATGTATTTATATTAAACTCAAGTAGTGGTTCCTATACATTACCCTTCTGAAGGTAATATGTCCTGAAAGAAGGTACGTCCTAAAGAGGGTAGGTCACAAGAGAGTAGGTCTCAAAAAAGGTGGATTTCAAAGAAGTTAGATTTTAAAGAAGATAGGTTTGAAAGAGGGTAGGTCACAAAGAGGGCAGGTCTCAAAGAAGATATGTCTCAAAAAGGATATGTCTTAAAAGAATATGTCTTAAAAAAGTATGTCTTAAAAAGGATATATTTCGAAAAGGATATGTCTTAAAAGGAACATATTTCAAGGGGATATGACTCAAAAGGGACATGAAAGGAGTGTAATAATTACAATGAATATTCGGGAAATAGCTAAAATAGCTGGTGTATCACCAGCTGCTGTATCTCTTGTAATAAATAATAAAAAAGGTGTAGGAGAGGAAACACGTAAACATATCTTATCCATTTTAGAAGAGTATAACTATACCCTTCCAAAAAAGATAAATAGAACTCCTAAACATATACTTTTTATAAAATATATTAAGAATGGTATGATTGTTGAAGAAAATACAGGATTTATTTCATCTATTATGGATTCCATTGATAATGACTGCCGAAGTCAGGGATATAGCCTTAGTATTATCATATCCGAAAACAATTTGGAGAATACCCTTTCCCATATTAATTATAGTAATTATCAGGGCTTAATCTTATTAGGAACAGAATTGGAATCCTGCACATACCCCCTATTGGAAAAGATTCCCATACCTTTTCTCGTAATAGATAATATAATGCCAAATTTTAATTGCAACTGTGTTGTCATGGCTAATAAGGAAATTGTATATCAGGCGGTATCCTATCTGGCTTCACTTGGACATAAAGATATTGCATATTTTCGCAGCAACATGAGTATTCAAAACTTTGCAGAACGCTCAGAATCATTTTACGAATCATGCAAGAAATTAAATCTTAATTTTAATCCCACCAATGAATTCTTATTGACACCAACTTTATTAGGGGCTTATAACAGCATGAAAGCCTATCTGGAAAAAGGTGCAAAACTTCCCAGCTGTGCATTCGCTGATAACGATACAATAGCCATCGGTGCAATAAAGGCCTTAAAAGAATATCATTACAAAATACCAAGGGATATTTCTATTATTGGTTTTGATGACATTCATTTCTCAGCCATTAATTCACCTTCCTTAACCACCATGAATGTGCCTAAGAAATTAATAGGCAGTACAGCACTAAAACACTTACTTAATTCCATTGAAGATCCAACCGGCAATTCTATTAAAAGCCATATTGGTGCTACCTTAGTTGTTCGCCACAGCACGGATGAGCATGATTTTAATATAGATAAAGGATAGCGAACTGTAAAAATTAAATATAAATATAAATATAAAAAGCCTTTGGGATAAGGCTGCAATTATAATTAGGCTAATCAATAATTGCAGTATATCCTAAAGGCTAAATTTATTATTTTAAAGTGTATTATTTTGAATCTATTATTTTAAACTATTATTTTAAACGTATTATTTTGAATCTATTATTTTAAACATATTATTTTTAGCATATTATTTTTAACATATTATTTTTAACATATTATTTTTAACATATTATTTTTAACATTTAAAGCTTTTATTTTACTGTAACTTTTATATTCTTTTCAACAGCACCTACTCTTATTGTTATTGATGCTGTTCCTTTTTCCACTCCACGAATTGTTATATAATTCGATTTTACTTGATCTATTTTAGCTACTTCAACCAGCTCGTATAATCCTCCCTTGACTATATAATGTTTATAAGTGCCTCCTTTAGCAACAACTTTCGATTCTCCTGGGTTTTCAACGGTAAAGGATATCTTTAAAGTTTTGCCTTTCGATAGTGTATAGCTACTTTTTAATCCGTTTATTTTTGTAACGGGTTTATTTTTTAATTCCGGATAATCCATTTCGGATTTATCTATTTTTACAAAAGGCATCTTCATCAGTGTACTTAAGTCATTAGCAGTGGAACCATTATATCCATATATTTTTACCTTTTTAGGTACGGTATCCATTGTTGCTTCACTGAAAATATTGTCATATTTATATACAAACAATTTACACCAAGGATTTTTAATTATTATTTTATTTAAATTCTTGCAAACAAAAGCCGCTTTTCCGATGGAGGTTACGCTTTTCGGTATTGTTATGGTTTTTAACTCATCGCAGTTATAAAAAGCATGGGCTTCAATTGTTTCAACACCCTCAGGTATTGTTACCGAAGTAAGCGGATTACTCGAGAAAGCACCATATTCAATTACTTTTACACTCTTAGGTATTACAATTGATTTCAAATTACAGCAATTAAATGCACCGGCTCCTATCTTAGTTACTGTATCTGGTATTGTAATTTTATCTATTTTCCAGCTTAATAAAAATGCGTCATCCTCAATTCTTTCTAAGTTTTTAGGAAGTTTTATTCCTGTTAGCTTTTGACAATTCTTAAATGCGCTATTCCCTATTGTAATAAGGCTATCTGGAAAAGAAACAGATTTCAGATTATTGCAAAAAGCAAAAGCATTGGGCCCTATTTCTGTGACCCCCTCTGGTATCACAATACGCTCTAAAGAAGTCATACTAAATGCTTCTTCTGCAATCTGGGTAATTCCTTTTGGAAGCGTGATTGATTTTAAACCAGAATATTCAAATGCTGCGATCCGAATTTCCGTTACCTTTTCCGGTAAATGAATAGATTGAAGCTTAGAGCAACGGTAGAAAGCACCGGCACCTATGGTTGTAACACTATCTGGAATGATAACACTGGTTAAGCTTGTACACCAATCAAAAAGTTGAGTGGGAAGCTCTGTTAGTCCATGAGGGAGTTCAACTTCTTTTAATTTTTGGCAACCAAAGAACGCATACTCTCCTATGGATATCAATCCCTTGGGCAAAGTAATGGTCTGCAAATTTATGCAGTTCATAAAAGCACCGTCACCTATTTCGGTCACACCTTCTGGTATCTCAATACTTGTAATCTTTTCATTACCATAAAAAGCATCATCGTCAATTCGAGTTATTCCCTCTGGAATTACTACTTTTTTCCCCGAACCGGTATACCTTACTAAGGTCGTGTCTTCGATTTCAAAATCATTATTAGCAGCTTTAATATAAGGTACATTCCATTGGTTTAGAACACATACTACCATAACCAGTAATAAATACTTTAATATTTTCTTCCACATGTTTGGTGCTTTCTCCTTTGCCAATTTAATTTTAATGAACAATAATTAATTCATTAATTATATCAAAATTATCCACATTATTCAATAATAAGAAGAATTTATTGGTAATAATATTGTAAAATTCATTAGTAAAAATATCCCATGATGGTACTGAATTGTAAAACGACATAAGCAATGGATGAAACTAACCAGAAAGACTATAACGTCATTTGACCGCAGGAAAAATATTTGTGATTCTCCCTGCGGTCAGAATGTCAATTTTAAGGTATATATACTAGATGTTATTTAAAATAGCTGTATAAGCAATTTACATATTTATTCTACAGTAGAATTTTCAAATGCTTTCATGATAAGCATCGCTACAGCAGCTCCAGGATCTTCTAATGTTCTTGATGCTTCTCCTCTGGTAGCGGCTCTTCCGTGGATAGCCATCATATTAGTCGTATTCTTAAATCCTGTCTCTGCCGCTTCTCTGGCTTTCGTTGCCGCAACAGAGAGTGTGTCCCCCTTGTTCAAAGCCTCTTTTAGTGCCGTTACTGCCGGATCAAAACCATCCAAAAATGTTTTTTCACCCACTTTAGCTTTTCCACGATTCGCCACACCTTCTAAATAAGCTTTAAATATATCCGCTATATCCATATCTGTTAATTCCGTCCTACCTTTTAATACTTTTCCTGCCTGCATCAAACCGGAAGCCATAAGTGTACCCATTGTGGAGGGAACTGCAGTAGACATAGTCTTACCTGCATTGTACAGAAGTTTTCCAATATCCATTTCTTCACTATCTGCTACAGCTTTATAAGCTGCAACAAATCCATCACTCATGGTAAGTCCTAAATCACCGTCACCCACTACACTGTCAAGATCAATGAGATAATCTTTGTTTTCTACCATAATATCCTGAATTGCTTTTAACAGTCTGACTATATATATTCTGTTCATAGTTGGTCTCCATTCTGCCACCATCCCAATTGGGGCGATAGCATAATATTTGCACTAGCCCTCATTGCACGCCGCATCTACTTACAGCTGTGGCATACTGCAAATCTGGGTGTGAAATGTATTTCAATAATTCATACTCTCTCTATAATTGTACAAAAAATGGTGTCTGTGCCGGAGCATCCAGATAACCTTTCAGTTCATCATCCAGTTTTAATAAGGAGATTGAAAAACCTGCCATCTCAAGGGAAGTAGCATATTCTCCAACATAATATCTATAAACTTTTATTCCTTTGTCCCCTAAATACTGGTTAATCCTCCTTGTTACGATATACTGTTCATCTAAAGGTGTAGCACCAAGTCCATTTACAAGGACTGCAACTTCATCCCCACTGACATAAGGAATATCATTTATAATTTTTTCTAACATTTCATCTACTATCTGATCAGCAGGCTCTAATTTCCCGTGTCGTATTCCTGTTTCACCGTGAATACCCATTCCGATTTCCATTTCATCCTCTCCAATGGTAAATCCGGGCTTTCCTACACGAGGGACAATACATGGTGTTAAAGCAACTCCCATAGTTCTTACATTACCTGCAGCTTTTTCAGCCACACGTTTTACTTCCTCCAGGTTAAGCATAGCATCTGCCGCTCCGCCTGCACATTTATATACGAAGAAGATTCCTGCAACACCTCTCCTGGTATTCTTTTCACCTTCTTTGGACGGTCCTGCTGATGCAACATCTTCTCCAGCTACAACACTCTCTACCCGAATATCTTCTTCAAAGTCTGCCATCTCCGCAGCCATATCAAAGTTAAAAATATCTCCATTATAATTACCATATATGTATAATACACCTACACCAGAATCAATGGCTTTCGTTACCGCTAACATCTGTTCTGCGCTTGGAGACTGGAATACGTCTCCTACCGAACAACCGTCTAACATTCCTTTTCCTACGTAACCTAAGAACAAAGGCAAATGTCCTGAACCTCCTCCTGTTGCAATTCCTACTTTGCCTTCTTTTTTATTAGCCGTTACCAAGCAACGAAGGTCATCATTGGTATAAGTGATTAAATCTGGATGAGCAATATACAAGCCCTCTAACATTTCATTTACGTAATTTTCAGGTTGGTTAATTATTTTCTTCATTGTTATGCCTCCTATCAGGTTCAATGCTTGCTTTTTGTTTAGTAAACAGTTGCGGTATTTTGTTTATTAACTTTGATAAAAGCATATCACTTTTAGGGAGCAGTGTCAATATTTTTAGACATATTTAATATTTTTTCATGTTATATCATTCTATATTTGTTCATTATTGTAATATTACGGAATCACAATAGATTATTATTAAAAATGCAACTAAACATTTTTATCATTGTTTAGTTGCGTGGATTGCATGCCATCTAAAACTAAATGCCCGATTTCAGTAACATGATTCATACCCATATAGTCACAAAATGTCCAATGCTGTAACATGCTGCTTTCGTAATTATTTTATTTAAAGCAATAGCATTTACTGAATTAACTATAGTAAATGCTATATTGAAGAATATAAATAGTGTCTAGATTTATTTTATGATGAAAATCAAGAAGGTTTATAAATTGAAAAGAAATTAATAAGAATAAATCAAACTATCAAATATATGTATGCTGATAAGATTATATTGCCAACCCAAAATCAAAGAAAATAGATGCATCAATAAAGAGTCCTTCACTTACAAAATACTAAAGTGAAGAACTCTTTTAATTAAAAAAATATTATCTTTTTACTACAGAACCATCTTAACAGCACTGTACAGTTTATATCATTTTCCTTCGTTTCAAGTTACCGGACAGTACTTTATTTTCCTTAAATTGAAATATTGCAGCACATAAAGCTGAAACTAGTGGTGTGGTTGCAATAATACCTACTGATCCTGCAATTCCCTGCATAATTTCAATTGCCATCATATCACTATTTAATATCTGAATTAGAGGATACTCATATACCTGAAATAAAATCAACATATTAAACGCTGATCCAACAAACGCAAGTATTAATGTATTTGCCATGGTTCCCATAGCATCCCGTCCGATATTCATTCCAGAACGGAATATCTGTTTTTTTGATATGGAAGGATTCTGCTCATAAACCTCATGTAGTGCAGATACTATAGACATGGAAGTATCCATTAAGGCTCCAAGCGCTGAAAGAAGAATACCGCTAATCAGTAAACCATTGATTTTTAATGGTGAGTCTGAAGCCCGCATTACCAACTCCTCTGCCTCTGACATATTAAAACCATTCATGGGTGTTAGAATCGTTATAATCCATGCAAAGATTCCGGCTGCTACAACTCCTCCAACACATCCTAAGAGTGCACAAAGTGTCTTTTTGGTGTATCCAGTTAACATAAGTAACGCACCTGCACTGGTATATGCAGCAATCAGAATAGTAGCCAAAATAGGAGAGACTCCTTTTAAAACCAGAGGAATTAATATATACCAAAGATTCAACAAAGTAAATAACAGTCCAATCAATGCTCTTGCTCCCTGTTTTCCACCTACTAACATCATAAGCATAGCAAAGATAACCAAAGCCACAATCAACATACTGCTTCGATCATAATTGGGAATAGATACAATATATAATTCTCCCATATCGTTGTAGTCCAGTCGGACAACAACCCGGGTACCCACTTTTGCGTCCACATTATAATAAGCATTTAAATAGTTAACCGTTTCCAGCACAGTTCCTTTATGTTCACCTGTAAGAATCTTGACTTCCAATTCCTGCGCTCCGATACGTCTTCCTTCTGTCCATGTATCCGGTGCCGCATTATCCCCTAATATAGCAGTAACCTTTGCAAAGGCAAATACACGTTTCTGGGCAGAAGTTAGTACATCGTCCGGATCCGGGCGGTTTAATATTACAGCTGCACCTATAAATACCAGCAGCATTAATACTGCAGTTAAAATTTTCACCTTAAGATTCTTTTTCATAAAGTATTCCTCTCTAATTACTAAAGCAAATACCCAGCAAAGGAATGCCACACTAAATTAGTGTGGCAGCCCTTCATAAATTAGCCTTTTATCTGATAGCAATATACTATTTTACGCTTATGGTTTTGCTAAAGTTTTTCTTTTGTCCATTCTCTAAAGTGACTACAACCGTTAACTTAATGGTTCCTTTCTTCTTAGCAGTAATTGTTCCATTACTGGATACAGTTGCAATAGTTTTATCACTTACCTTATAGGTTACCTTTACTTCTTCCTGCCCAACAGGATCGCCTTTTTTAAATGCAGCAACCTTTGCTAATTCCTGAGGTAGCGTTACTTTCACGGTAAGTTTTTTGCCTTTTGCAACAGAAGCGTTAACAGATACTTTTACTCTATCTACCAATTTAACTGCATCCTTTGCCTGTTCTGTGCAAATAACAAAATCTCCTCCACTTAAAGTAGAAAGTTTTATAGTACCATCTGCTGCAACAGCCTTCGGATTATTTGGTACTTCTTCTAACGCACCTGTTTTAGCATTCTTATGGTAAATATAAACCTTCTTACCTGCTGCTAAGGAAAGCGTGTCTTTTACAGGCACAGTTACTACCATACCTGCTGCCAGCTTACCTTCCGTTCCTGCTGAAAGAATTCCGACTGATTTTGCAGCTACTTTCGTATCTTTCTTCAAAGCAACCGCTATATTCATATCTTTTGAATCAGCTTTGACTTTCTTCAATTCAGAAGCAGAAATATCAATTGTATAACCCTTACCATCTGCCACATTGATAGTAAGCTTTTGTCCTGATTTCTGTGCTAATAATAACGCATCTTTACTCAATATAACATTCTCAATAGTTGCATCTTTAACAACCGGAATGAAAAGATCAATTACAATACCCTTTTTAACCTTACTATCCTTTACGATATCCTTTAATATTTCTTTACCTAATGTAATAGTAATGTTCTTATTACCATCTTTTACGCTGTCTTTAAGGACCTTTTCACTGATTTTTACTTTTACAACTGCCTTTCCACCTACAATTGAACCTGTTCCTTTATCGACAGTTATTACAGCTTTACCATCCGGTGTCGGTGTTGGTGTTGGCGTCGGTGTTGGTGTCGGATTTGGTGTTGGATTCGGTGATGGATTCGGCGTTGGTGTATTATTATGTTTACATACAATATCTCCACGGTCTCTAATACGGATGCGTGCTGCAAGACCATCAAAGGTATCATCATAAGAGGACAAACCAACTGCAGTAATCAGGTTTCCAACTGCCAAATCTTTAATTTGCTTGTCAGTTGTAATATAACCGTCAATAAATATCCGGGCAATGTTTCCTACCTTATCCTGAACAAGAATCGTCTGTACCGCTCCATTTGCAAGTTCAACCTTTGTTATCTTTCCTGAAATCTTTACAAGGCTTCCAAGATATGTTCTGTCATTAATCTCCTTGGCAGTTACTTCTTTTGGTTCTACTTCTGTAATAGCATCATCCACCAGGGTGATATTCATAACATTTAATTGCCTCTCGCCCTGATAAGAAGAAGTTGCGCCCGTAATACGAACCTTTTGACCAACCCTAAAGTCTCCTGCTACCGGCTGTTTCATCCTGTAAATAGATGCAGTCGAAAAATGCTGTAGCTTTATCATATCCGGAAGCATTGGAAGTTACGATACCTTCTACTGTAAATTTAACGCCTTCTTCTGCTTCTTTTTGTACATCTTCGATCTTAGAAATCTGTGTCGGATTTACATACTGTATTATGTTTTCTAATATTGTATAGTTTGAATAATTTTTTTCTGCATTGTTATCTAATGTCGCCTGAATTTCAAAATTACTTAAAAATGCTGCACCAGCTACAATTAACAGAGACTGGTTTCCACTGGCATGGTTAAGAGTTTCATTGGCAAGTACCATCAGACGATTATCACCTGGGGTATATTCATATTTTGGCGTAGCTTCTCCTCCACGGCCGTCATTATCGCAGTCCTTTGAGTAAGTAGATTTATGTCCGTACACAATAGGAGATACATTGTCCTCTAATGTAGACGTAGGATTTCCATCTTTATCTACTGCATAGATTGTACTGCCACCATACTGGCTGTAAAGTTGTGAATAGATGTTATCGTTTGGATGTTCTTCATCATAAATGATACCCTTTGTAAATGGATCATTCCAGTTGTAAGTAGAAAAATAAAGTCTTGCTTTATTTGACTCACTTCCACCTCCATTTAACACATCATCATAAGTACCGTCATCACTGATACGTAAAGACGCACCAAGGGCTTCCAGAATCTTATTCTGTTGTGCCGCCATATGTTCTCCATCTTTCGGATAAGGCTTGTAATTCTCGTATAAGTCTGACCAGCCGCAGAATACTAAACTTCCACCTGCTTCAGAAAATTCCTTAATAGCTGTAATCTCTTCGTCTGAATAATTTGCATAACCTTCTCTTAACTTAGTGCCATCACGACGACTTGGAGCTGTCAATATGATCATCTTATACTTACCATCTGTATTATGAGCTGCCGCTATTAAATCCTCACTGGTTTTCAAAATGACACATCTTACATTGCTTTCTGCCGCAAGATTACTAAAGTTAGTCACCGAATCCTTATAATTTCCAGCTACATATTCATTAAAGTGACTACCATCAATTCCTATGTATACCAACTTATTTGCATCTCTTACATCTAAAGTAAGATCTTTTGTAAATTCGTACTCAAGGCCACCTGTTTCTAAGACTACTTCAACGGTAATGGTTTGTATTTTGGCTTTTTCAGGTGTAAATTCAAAATCAACTTCTGTATTAGTTCCTTTTGCAACGATGCCAGCATCTGCTTTTTTCTCAATAACAGCTCCATCCAACTTATAAGTCAAGGATTTAATGGATGCACTTTCCGACTCATTATTAAACAGAATTGTTTTAACCGTCAGTTCTTCTCCAGTAACCGGTGTAGCAGTGCTGCTTTCTACATTTGAAATTCCAAGAACTTTTGTTTTTCCAACCCAAACCGGAGCCGTTACCGCAAGATCTCCATCCTTCTCTGTAACCCTGATATAATAATAACTATAGTCCGGTTTAAGGGTAACGCTAAGTTCCTTGCTCTGAGCGTTTACATCCCATGTATGAATAACACGTCCACTGTTTACAATTACTTCTGCTTTTTGAATTATATCATCTGCATCACTTAATGTTACCTTTAAATCCAGACTTTCAGGCACTTCATCAATGATACTTCCCATTAATTGATCATTTACAGTATAGGCAATCTCCAAATTCTTATCTTCTGTTGCATATACTTTACGATCCTTTAATGCATCATAAATACCTTGTTCTGTGAAATTTTCAGTAATAATAACATCACGAGCATCATTTGCATTTCCCCATTTACCCTTATGGTTATCCTGGTTATTGGTAGGTGCTACATGCCATCCCTTATCCAAGGCCATGGTGTAGTATTGATAAGATGGGAAATAACCACCGGCACCAATCGCACCTTCTCCATTACCAACTTCAACCAAAGTAATGCGGGAATCAATGATAGGATCCCAGTAAGCAAAATCACTGAATGTACCAAATGTTTTACCAGGATGATTAAACTGGCTAACGGATTTAGCACCCTCTTCCTTGCTTAATAAAGCATAATACGCTTTCATTCCGGCATCATTTGCTTTATTATTTAAAGTTTCGTTATTACGGCTGACAATACCTTCTGTATTCCAGGTGTTAATATGTCCCGGTCCGCTTGACCAAGTCATTTCAAAACCACCGAGAGCAATTACTCCTCTATTTGTTGAAGAAGCATTAAATTCAGCAATTTTCCCTTTATATTCATTCCATAATTTTTGACTTCCTGCTGTCATTAAAGTCTTATCATGAAGAGAAGCCTCCGGGTTAACCGCTTCCTTGGTATCAAAATAATTGGAATGATCCGTAAATGCAGCGAAATCAACATTATCGCCCTTGCTTATTTTATTAATATAATCAAGTGCATCATCTAAAGAACCAGAACCGTCGGAATAAGTAGTGTGACTATGTAATTGTCCAAAGTATAAGTTATATTCCGGTGTACCTACGGTAAATGGCCATTCATAGGTTGTGAATTTACCATCCGCACGAGTAATCACTACAGAAGCAGTGTAACGTCCATCTGCCAGATCCTTGGTGGGTTTATAAGAAAAGGTTCCATCAGTATAAGTCATGGCAACAGCGTTTAATTCAACCTTTTCTCCTGCCTTTAAGGTTAATTTTGCAGTAGGTTTTTCTCCAATGTTAGTTGCTGTTATGCTGATAAGTGGTCTCTTATCTTCGCCTGTTTTTTCATTGCGGGCAGGTGTAACTTTTGTAACCTGGGGTTCATCAATAACAGTAATTTCTTTTACATCACTTGTTGCTACATTACCTGCATTATCCCAAGCAGTTACCTTAATTGTGAATTTAGATACCCCTGAAGTAAATATGCTTCCAGGAATAGTTACTTCCCATTGGGATTTATCGGAGGCATTCTGTACCAAAGGCACCGTTGTAGGTACTGAATTCACTGTATAGGTTAAATCTGCTTTAGCAACTGCTACGTTATCCTCAATTGTTACAGATACCTTATAATCTTTTCCTAATTCAGCATTATCAAAAGCAGGGAATGTAATGGCAGGTTCTCTTACATCATTTGTTATTAAATAATCAGAAGAAGAACCTACGCGAAGCTGGTCGGTTTTACCATATTTGGATACACAGGCATATAAATCTACCTTTTCGCCAGCAGTTACACCGTATGGATAGGGTGCTGCTCGATATATATCCATGCTGTCTTCATAACTATCTGTAACTTTTGTGCTTCCATCCTTGTTATAATTGCCTAGTGTTACATCCTTAATTACTACCCATTCTGATAGTAAAGAATCCTTAACAGCTTTTAATTCATTAAATGAAGTGAATTCCTGTGCAGGAATCAGCTGTGTATCTGCTGCTGATACTAATATATCCTTTTTCGAAAGAGATTTTAACTGAGGGACGTCACCATATATATCTGTTGTGCCGGTTAGTTTTAAAACGTCACCAATTTCAAATCCGGATAGGCTATCAAATATCTGCAGTGCATAAATTTGTCCATTAATCACATCCTGCAAAATAGCAGAATTCATCGTGTCATTGTTACCATATCGATATACAAGCTGACCAACCACGGTAACCTTCTTTCCGGCCTCTAACTGACAGGCATCAAATACCGATATTGCATCCGCCGGGATTTCTGTAATGGGATCGAATAGATCCGGATTCACATCTGGTTCTTTTGCAAGTATGTAATTGAATTCTGCTATATCACTGTCTAAATAACCAGGCGCTGATGCTTTTGCCTCGATTGTTGTATTACTGCTAATTATAATAGGATCTGAATAATACATAATTGCTGACGGTGAAACACTGGTGACACGGTACTCAATAGTCGCGCCCGGTGTTGTACAGGAAAGTGTAATAGCACTTCCGGAAACAACGGTTGAACCGGAAGGCCTACTTGCCTGCGGTTTTGCTGCTTGTGCCGGTCCTGATGGTATACTGTCATCATATTTGTATAATGTAAAAGCAGACCTATACTGTGCCTTCTCCGCAGTACTTTTTACATATGCCCGAAACTTATTTCCATTATTTGTATCACTTACAAGAATTTTATCATTATTAGTGGTTTTTATTGTAAATATTCCGTCAGACTCTTCAAATATCCAAGTATAATCTCCCTCTTCCATATTGTTTGAAGAACTTGATGGCTTAATCGACTTCCCATTAGAATCCACCATCTTCACTTGTTGCCCTTCAACATCAAGAGTCCATACAAATTTATTGTCTGGATTCACCACCCTATTACCATCCACAATAGTTATTGGTGCTTCACTACCATCACCAAGCCATGTACCACTACGCATAGGCAGCCCATAGCCACTATTTACAACCAATACATACTTACCCGAGGTAAACTCTGCCATACTCTCAACTTTTACATAAGTACCGGACGTCCCAGCTGCATGACCGATGACAGGGTTCACGTTAAGTACCATCATGACACTCAACAACATCGCTAGACATCGTTTTGCAATTCTCTTCATAATCTTTCCTCCTTATTTATTTCATCATTTGATAGATACAAACCCATTGCCGGGTTTTCTTACCGCAATAGTCAAAATTTCTCTCCGCTTTCGTTAATATTACATTAGCCCCAATACAACTTAATTCACAATACGTAAGAAAATTTATAACTATCACTTCCCAGTCTTTCGAAAAAGATTTTCCATCTCAAAGACTTCTCGTAGTGAGCCTCCTATTACTTCACGAACTTCCTCCTTCTTATGTAGTAATGCCATATAGACACCCCATGTAAATTAATAAATTATATTTATAATCTGCATTCACAGACTATAATTTCTAGGAATTATTACAGTCATTTCTCAACTATTACGTAAAATAAACTGCACTAATATAACATTGATATGTAATCAGATTTAAAAGAAATAACTTTTCAAGAAAAAAAGGACATGATTAATAAAGTCACATCCTTTTAGAATGATGACATTTTTATCTCAAATAATTTACTTGTCTGCTGTATTATAATTATCAACATCTTATCATACATACAACGATTAAATCTTTTTATAAAAATGTCACCGAAACATTGCTTATTAAGTTTTGTTTCTCACTATTCTAGTATTATTTAGTTTTGATTATAGCATATGTGCACTATTAATGCAAGATTTTTGTTCTAATTATAACATTTTTTATTATAAAAAATGTTTATACCTTATCATAATGCTGTAAATTTGATACAATTTACTCATTTCTAACGAAATATTAGTATGATTTTAATACTTTACATTAAAACCATACTAAATGTTTGAACTTTAACATTTTTCGAATATTTGTGTGTACGTTGAGTATATTCAAGGATAACTTAGAAGGATAACTAAGCATTTTATGCACGATACAAAAGATAATAAGGTTTAACAAACCAATAGTTGTTGTTACAAAACAAAAAAACTGCCATTCTAAGAGCCCAAATTCAACGAAGTTGAATTCATTTTTCAAAGAAGCTCACTTTAAAATGAGTTTCTTCGCCTTATCAGCTCTGAATGACAGTTCCTCAATGTCTCTTTTTTATTTTTCTATGTCATAATTTTTAGGTAAATAATCAAATGGTTCCATCCCAAGTACTAACTTTTGTACTCTTCTTCTCTTCTTCATCAAACCATTTTGTTGTAACAGTTTTGCTTTCCGTATAGAATCTTACTCCATCTTTTCCAAGACAATGTAGATCACCAAAGAAAGAATTCTTATGTCCGGAGAATGGGAATACGCCTACAGGAACAGGTATGCCAACGTTTACGCCTACCATACCGCCATCGGTTCTGTTTACGAATTCTCTTGCGAAGTAGCCATTTTGAGTAAAGATAACCGAACCATTTGCAAATGGATTGTTATTCATAATAGTAAGTCCTTCTTCAAAGCTCTTTACTCTTTTAATGCAAAGTACCGGTCCAAAGATTTCCTGTGTTCCAATAGTCATTTCTTCTGTTACATGATCAAAGATGGTAGGTCCAAGGTAGAAGCCATTCTCATATCCCTCTACTGTAACATTTCTTCCATCCAGTATTAATGTTGCGCCTTCATCAATTCCTTTTTGTATCCACTTTAAGATACGTTCTTTATGTTTTTTATCCACCACAGGTCCTAATGTGGAGGTTTTATCATAAGCAGGGCCAGCTTTTAAGTTTTTAGCTAATTCAACTAATTTTGCAACCAAAGCATCTGCGATTCCATCTTCTGCAACAACAACTGGAAGTGCCATACATCTTTCTCCGGCACATCCGAATGCGGAGTTTATGATGCCGGCTGCAGTACGTTCAATCGCCGCATCGTTCATGACTAATGCATGGTTCTTTGCTTCACATAATGCCTGTACTCTCTTGCCGTTAGAAGCTGCGACACCATAAATATGTTTACCCACGTTGGTAGAACCAACAAAGGAAATTCCCTTAATGTCTGGATGGGATAGGAATATTTCTGCTTCATCTCTGCTGCAGGTTATTACATTTACAACACCATCCGGAACTCCTGCTTCTTTGTACAATTCAGCAATTCTTAAAGCAGTACGGGGAGTTGAACTGGAAGCCTTTAATACAATACAGTTACCGGTTGCTACACATAACGGTGCCATCCAGCCAAATGGAATCATAGCAGGGAAGTTAAAAGGAGTAATTCCTGCAAATACCCCTAGTGATTCACGGTTAAGGGTGGTGTCGTATCCAGTGGAGGTATTCATTAATGATTCCCCCATCATCAGAGATGGAACGGAGCATGCAAGTTCTGTGCCTTCTTGTGCCTTCAATACATCTCCTTCTGCCTCTGTCCATACTTTACCGTGCTCCTGAGCTACCAATAAAGTTAACTCTTCTCTATGTTTAATAAGTAAGTCACGCACATTATATAAAGTTTGTACACGTTTTATAACAGGCACTTTTGACCATGATTGATAAGCTTCTTTGGCTACAGAAATAACTTCTTCCACTTCCTCCTTAGTACAACAAGGAACCTTTGCGGTTATTTCTCCGGTACTTGGATTATAAACATCATAATATTTATCTGTTTTTGATTCGCGGTATTGTCCGCCTACAAAATATTTGATTGTCTCCATGCTTTTTCTCTCCTTTTTATTTATTTAAATTTTTTAACTTTATGTAATTTAGCTTAAGCTCTTGCTATCATATCACCATACTTCTTTTTACTATCTGCAATAAATTCTTTCACTGATTTAATATCCGGCATGTCTTCGGAGCATCCATGGCTGGCTACTAACAAAGCTGCAGATGCACTGCCTAATTCCAGACAGTCAATAATATCAAGTCCTTCAAATAAACCATATAAGAAAGCAGATGCATAACCATCCCCACCGCCAAAAGACTTAAGAAGTTTTACTGGAAATGGTTTGATACTGTATTGATTTCCATCATTGGTATAGGCTGTTGACCCTTCTTTACCATGTTTTATTACTACTATCTTGCAGCCTTGTGAATGAAAATATCTTGCAGTTTCTAAATCCGTTCTTCCTTTTTCTATCAGTTGTTCTGTTAAGTCAAACTCTTCTCTGGAACCTAATATTACATCGCTCTCTTTTGCTACAATAGAATAATATATAGCTATTTCATCAGCATTTTTCCAGTTGTATGGACGATAATCCACGTCAAATATAACCTTTACATTATTCTTCTTCGCTAAAGCCAGTGCTTTTAATGCCGCTTCTCTGGAAGGACTTTGCGCCAGGGCAGTTCCTGATATAAGAATTGCTTTTGCGTTCATTATGTACTCTTCATCTATATTCACTACATCCAGCTGTAAATCTGCAATAGCATCCCGATACATTAAAATACTGCTTTCCGTTTCACTTAGAATTTCCGTAAAGGTAAGTCCTAACTTCTCACCCTTCGTACATTTCGTAATATGTGATGTATCAATGCCTTCTTTATTAAAGTATTCTGTAACAAAATCTCCGAACTGATCATCAGAAACCTTGCCGATAAAGCCAATTTTCTTCCCCAGTCTAGCCATTCCAACTGCAATATTGGCCGGAGATCCTCCCAGATATTTTTTAAATGTAGTACTTTCTGATAGAGGCTTATAATAATCAATTGGATTAAAGTCAATTGCTACTCTTCCTAATAAAATTAGATCATACTTTTTTGTATTATCAAATTCAATAAATCCCATAGTCCATTCACCCTTTCTATATTTATTTCTAAAAACCTATCTATTTTGCCTTGTTATCACTTTGGAATATCTTTATATGTTTGCTTACATTTTCATAAGCACCTTGTACCATTGCACTACTCATTTGAAAATAGTCTTTTTTCTCACCTTCAGTGTATTCTCTGACAGCTTTCTCTACCGATATGAAAGTAGCAGTTGCAACATTTAATTTTCTAATGCCTCCGGCTATACACTTTCTAAAATCAGCATCACTAATGCCAGACCCTCCATGAAGGACTAATGGCACAGAAACTCTTTCCCTAACCTGATCCAAAATGCTAAAGTTTAATTTTGGCTCCTGTTTATAGAGACCATGGGCATTTCCAATAGAAAGCGCTATTGCATCCAGCTTCGTATTCTTATATAATTCTTCCACTTCGTCAGGATCGGAATATAACATCTCATTATCTTCACTTCCATCTTCACTTCCTGCTAATTGACCAACCTCTGCTTCTACACTTGCGCCATATGGCTTAGCAATTTCTATAACCTGTTTCACAATTGCAATATTCTCTTTAATCGGTAACTGGGATGCGTCTATCATAACTGATGTAAATCCTAAATCTAATGCCTGTTTCACAACTTCCAAATCCAAACCATGATCCAAATGTACTGCTACCGGTACTTTTGCTGCTTCTGCTGCTGCAACCATTAATGGCCCGATCATAGATAAAGGAGAATAAGGAAGGCGAACTTGTGCAATCTGTAAAATGATTGGCGACATTAATTCTTCTGCTGCCTTAATTGCTCCCATTACCATTTCCATATTTGCTACACTAAAAGCCCCAATACCATAATTGCCTCTTTGGGCATCTTTTAGAAGTTGTGACATATTAACTAGCGGCATGTCTTTCACCTCTTCCGTATGTATTTTAACATTTACCAATATTTTTTAATAACTTTATACCAATATACTCATTTTATACCACAGATTTAACCACTAGTCAAGTCAATTTAATCATTTAAGTATAATTCTCTATCATTTTAGGGCAACAATGGTGGCACTTTATTATCACTTTTATTGTAAATTATGATAATGTTTTTTGTTTTTAGTCATTTAACAATTGCATTATTCTATATAATTAGATATAATATTATTAATTTATTATTATATAAGCTAGTTTTAAAATACCATATACATAGAGAGGAGTACTATAATGAGGTCCAAACGTATTGATGATATAAAAGAATATATCTATCAAAATAAAACGGTTACCCTTGATCAATTATGCGAAGAATTTCAAGTTTCCAAAAACACAATCAGACGCGACATAGATGAATTAGTTGAAACGGAGAAAATCAAAAAAATTTATGGCGGTGTTACCGTAGATGGTTTTAAACCTATGATTTCCTTTGATGAACGCAACATTAGTAACTTACATCAAAAACAGATAATAGCAAAAAAGGCAGCCGAATTAGCCAATGATAACGAAATTATTTTTATTGATTCCGGAACTACAACCATGCACATGATTGAACATATTAAAGATCTAAAAAACCTAACAATACTTACCAATAATATTGAAGTAATCATGCGCTCCATTCCCTATCCGAATATTAATGTAATATCTTTATCCGGTACTTTAAATCGTAAGACCCTATCATTCACCGGTTCATCTGCAGCTGATGTTTTAAGTCAATATAATATAAGCAAATCCTTTGTTGCTGCTACTGGAATATCATTGATGGGCGGATGCACAAATTCATCTCCGGCTGAAACAGAAATAAAACGTACTGCCTTAATGAAAAGCCAGAAAAACTATTTGTTAGTGGATCACACAAAATTTGATGTAATATCATTAATGACTTTTTCAAATTTTGATAATATTGACTCAATTATTACAGATGCTATGCCTCCTGCTTCTTTAAAGGAAGCTTTAAACAAAAATAATTGCAGCATTGTATTAGCAGACGATAAATAGGTTGAATCAATCCTGGTCAGATTCGTTACAAAATAAAAAACTGTCATTCTATGAGCACTAATTCATTTTAGTTGAACTTATTCAACATCGTTGAATCACTTGCTCGAAAAATCCCACTTAAGAGTGAGATTCTTCGCCTTACTGGCTCAGAATGACAGTTTTTATAAATCCTTTACCATTCCGGTTCAGAATCAGAGTCTCGTAAAATTCTTCACCTTTCCTGTTCAAAATTAATGTTTTACAACACCTCTAATAATTCAAATTATAATCCTGTTTTCTCTGCTATGTATTTTCTTGCTTTCATTGCGTATTCCAGAGGATTTGCAATTGCAGGATCTTGTTCGGCTTCTACCAACATATAACCTTCATAACCCGCTTCTTCCAGCACCTTAAAAATAGGTTCAAAGTCAATACAGCCGTCTCCCGGTATGGTAAAGGTTCCAAGACGAACACCTTGTAAAAAGCTTAAATGTTCTTCTCTTACTTTCTTAACAATATCTGGTCTGATATCTTTTAGATGAACATGTTTTATACGATTCACATATTTCTGAACCATTTTTAAAGGATCTACTCCACTATAAGCAAAATGTCCCGTGTCAAAAAGAAGGCTTACATATTCAGGATCCGTATTATTCATAAAACGTTCTACTTCTTCTTCTGTTTGTACAACAGTTCCCATGTGATGATGATAGGTTAAAGATAAGCCTCTCTCTTTTGCAACTTTTCCAAGTTTGTTTAGTCCCGCGCAGAGCATATCCCACTCATTATCATTCATTATATATTTTTCATCAAAAACTGCTTTATCAAGGCCCTGTATGCTATGACCTTGTTCTGCAACACCGATAATTTTGGCACCCATAGCTTTTAGAAAATCTACTTGTTTAATGAATTCCTTTTCTGTCTCTTCATAGGGTTTTGTAATTAGAAAGGAAGAAAACCAGCAGTTACAGATTTGGATTCCTCTTAAATCCAACGCTTTCTTTAAGGTATCAACATCCTTTGGATATTTATTTCCAATTTCCGAACCGGCAAATCCAGCTAATGCCATTTCACTGACACATTGTTCAAATGTATTTTCTTTTCCTAAATCCGGCATATCATCATTAGTCCATGCTATTGGTGCTATTCCCAGCTTCACTTTATTTTTATCTAACATTTTTACCCCCATTATTCTTTTATAGTTTTTTTAGTTTTATAGTTTTATTTTGCAACCTTTTAACTTTTAAACACGAGGTTCCTTTGTGATATTTCAAATAGTAACTTTTAAACATGAGGTTTCTTTGTAATATTTCAAATAATAGACGAAGAAGTTCAACATGAGAATTCCAATGAGCTCTCATGTTGGAGTTCTTCCGAATGAAAGATATAGTCTTCCATTTGTGAAAATATTTTCTTCACAGTTTTTATACTAATTTAGAATTCGATTTCTGAAATTTTAACCGGGCGATTTTCATCCAGTGATTTCTTTGCTGCAATTGCAATTAGAATCGGCTGTAATCCTTCTTCAACATTTACAGGCACCTCTGTGCCATTCTCAATTGCTTTTGTAAATTCAGCTACTTCCTTAGTAAAAGATGCCATGTAACGTTCCAGGAAGAAGTATAATGGCTTCTCCCCTGTAATTCCCTCTGCTGTACTAAGAACTGCTGTGGAAGGTGTATCATTTGCCACATTAATCTGACCTTTCGAACCAAAAACCTCAGCTCTTTGATCATATCCATAAACTGCTTGTCTGGAATTATCAATTACACCAATTGCCCCATTTTCCATCTTTAATGTAAGAACAGCAGTATCAATATCTCCAACCTTTGCAATATCCGGATTCACCAGCGCTGCTCCTGCTGCATATACTTCTTTTACTTTACTGCCGGATAAGAAGCATACCATATCAAAATCATGAATAGTCATATCCAGGAACATTCCACCGGAGCATTTTACATAATCAATAGACGGAGCTTCCGGGTCACGTGCTGTTACCCTTATAAGATGAACATCACCGATTTTTCCTGCTTCTACAGCATCTCTTATTGCCTGGAAGTTATGATCAAACCTTCTGTTAAAGCCCACTTGGAATTTCACATCTGATTTCTTTAATTCTTCCATTACTGCTTTGATCTTACTTAAATCTTGAGAAATCGGTTTTTCACAAAATACATGTTTATGGGCTCTAATAGCTTCAATTGCAATATCTGCATGAGTATCTGTAGAAGAACAAATCATAACCGCATCAATGTTCGGGTCTTCTAAAATATTATGGTAATCTGAATAGCAGGTTTTAACCCCATATTCTGCTGCCCATTTCTTTATATCATCATTCATAAAAGGATCTGCTATTGCAACTACTGTTGCATTTTTAACTCCGGTTGTGACCCCCTCCATATGTACTCTTCCGATTCTGCCTGCTCCTATAATACCTATTTTAATCATGCTAAATCCTTCCTTTCTTATTTGTAATATTGTCTTATTTGTATTACTGTCTTATATACCTAACCCTTGCTTTATAACCTCAATAGACATCTTCACTCCGGTCAAAGCATCTATTGTCAGATCTTCCATTTCAAGGGAAACTACATCATTATAACCAATCATTCTGGCAACAGAGAAAAATTCTTTCCACCATTGAACGCTGTGACCACATCCAACTGCTACGTAGTTCCAGGAACGATTAGAGTAATCTTCTATTGGCTTTGTATCCAGCACACCATTGGGGCCTGCCAATCCTCTTTCTAATCTGGAATCCTTTGCATGGATATGGTAAAGTGCATCTCCCAATTCTCTTAAAGCTTCTATGGGATCCCCTCCCATCCAGAACAAATGGCTTGGATCAAGATTCATACCTATCATGGGACCAACTTCTTTTCTAAGCTTTAAAAGGGTTTCCGGATTGTACACTAACTGCCAGCCATGATTTTCTAAAGCTATTTTTTCAATACCAAAATCCCTGGCTTGTTTTACCAATTTAATCCAAGTTGGGATTGCAACCTCTTCCCACTGATATTTTAAAATATCCTGTGTAATAGGGGGCCAGCTGGTTGTAATCCATACAGGTGTTATATCATTTTTACAACCAGAGGGCAGTCCACTCATCATAACAACTTTCTTTATTCCAAGTTGTTCCGAAAGTTGAAATGTTTTTAGAGTAACTTCCATATCTTTTTCATAAGCTAAAGGGTTTCCGGAACAATTTAATGCTGCAATCTCCATATTCCTGGAAGAAAAGCTTTCTTTCAACCGCTTTCTTGCTTCTGAATCAGCTACCAATTCATCCAGATTTATATGAGGTGCTTTAGACCAATTACCGGTTGTTAACTCAATCGCATCTACTCCTAAGGCACGAACTGTATCAAGCATATGGTCTAATTTTAGATGTCCTAAGCTATCTGGAATATAACCTAATCTCATAGTAATCTCCATTCTGCTGAAACACCATGAATTTAAGGGCCAGCACAATATTTACAAAGCCAATTGCTCACTGTCTGAAAACTTAATCTTTCAAGTTTATCTTATTATAATCTATTTACCGGCTAATCTTCTTGATTTTTCTTCCATTCTGTTACGTGTAACGTCAATAAACACAGCTGCTATAATAACAATACCAATGACCATATATTGCACATCGCTTGCAGCTTTAAGCAAGGTTAATCCATTTCTAATGATGGATATTATTAAGGCGCCGATTAGGGTTCCCCATATTGTACCTTTGCCGCCGCTAAAGGAAGCTCCACCAATAATACATGCGGCAATTGCATCTGTATCATATGGAGAAATTGCTGAGGATGGATTCGCAACACCGGAACGTCCTACAATGATAATACCTGCGATTGCACAAACAAATCCGGAAAGGGAATATACAAAAATCAAAACATTATCTGTATTAATTCCAGATAGACGGGTTGCTTCCAAATTACCTCCCACACAATATATGGCTCTTCCAAGGGCCGTTTTATTTAACAATACATGAAATCCAGCAAATAGCAGCAGCATAGCTACAAAAGCAATAGGTATTCCTGAGAACTTACTGCTCTTAAAAAGACTCACAGAGCCAAGCCAGGTAATGGAATTAGGAAAACCGCTTATTGTTTTAGTAGATACTACAAATAACGCCAAACCACATAGTACATTCTTCATTCCTAATGTAGAAACAAAAGGATGGGGTAAATGGAATTTCGTAAGTAGCAAACCATTTGCACAGCCAATTAGCACACCTGTAATCAATGCAGCTCCAATTAGAATAATTGGATTAGTAACTCCAAACTTATCAAGTAACATACCCATTATACTGGCACATAAAACTGCATTTGCTCCAACGGATAAATCAATACCAGCCGTTATTAATACTACAAGCATACCGGAGGCAATGGTTCCGTTTACAGCAGTTTGTCTTAGAATATTCATTATATTATTGATTGTTAAGAAATTAGGACTGGAAAAAGATAAGATAATTGCCAATACTATCAATGCCAACAGTGGGCCTAACTTTCCAAGAATTTTTTTAATATTTACTATGTTCTCCATTATATTCTTCCTCCCCAAGCAGCCTTCATAATATTTTCCTGAGTAAATCCTACATCATGTCTGTCTATTTCACCCATAATTTTTCCACCGCGCATTACAATAACTCTATCACTCATGCCTAAGATTTCCGGCAGCTCAGAAGAAACCATAATAACGCATTTACCTTTTGCTACTAAGTCATTCATAATATTGTAAACTTCTACCTTAGCGCCAACATCAATTCCTCTTGTTGGCTCATCAAAGAGATAAATATCCGCGTCTGTATTAAGCCACTTACCAATAACTACTTTTTGCTGATTACCGCCAGATAACTGACTTGTTATTGCACTCAGACCCGGGGTTTTTATTTTAAGATCCTCTATAGCTTGATCACCGGCACTTGTTATTTTCCCTTTATTCAGCCAAAGACCTTTTGTAAACTTTGATAAATTAGCAAGTATAAGGTTGGTATCAATTCCTTGTGATAACACCAAACCCTGTCCCTTTCTGTCTTCTGTCAACAGTGCAACTTTATTCTTAACTGCATCCTTTGGCGACCTTATAGTTACCTTTTTGCCTTCTATGTAAACTTGTCCTCCATCGATAGGAAAAGCTCCAAAGATTGCCTGAAAGGTTTCTGTACGGCCTGCTCCTACTAAGCCTGCAATTCCCAGTATTTCACCATGGTACGCCGTAAAACTCACATTATGTAAAACACCTGTTGAATTTAAGTTATCAATTCTGAGTGCTTCTTTTCCTCTTTTTCCTTCTATCTTGGGATATTGGTTATTGAGAGTACGTCCAACCATGGCAGTAATCAGTTTGTCGTTATCCATGTCCTCAATATCATCTGTAGTGATATGCTCGCCATCCCGCATAACTGTAACTCTATCACACAATTCAAATAACTCTTCTAATTTGTGGGATACAAACAAAATTGAAACCCCTTGTTCCTTTAAGCTACGAACCGTTTTCATTAACTGCCTAACCTCTTTTTCACCAAGGCTTGAAGTCGGTTCATCCATAATAATTAGTTTTGCATCAATAAGTACCGCTTTGGCAATTTCAACCATTTGCAAAATTCCCATACCAAAGTTAGCACAAGGCTTTGTTACATCTACATCCTGACCCAGGGAAAGCATAACTTCATGTGCCTTTTTATGCATCGCCTTGTAATCAAGAAATTTGCTATTGTTTTTATGTATAAATTTGTTAATAAAGATATTATCCGTAATGGAAAGTTCTTTGATTATATTTAATTCTTGATAAACACAAGCAATTCCTGCATTTTTTGCATCACTGGGAGTTTTCATGTTCTGCTTTACGCCGTTAACAAATATTTCTCCTTCATCAGCAGAATGAACACCAGTTAAGACTTTAATCAGCGTGGACTTTCCTGCCCCGTTCTCACCAATTAGCCCCAGAATTTCCCCCGGTTTTATTTGCAAAGACATATCTCGCAGCGCAACCACTCCCGGAAATCGCTTTGTGACATTTTTCAATTCTACTACATAATTACCCATCGTTTTATCACCTTTTCTCTTATTCTTACTTTATCAATTTAGCAGTAGAATGCAGGTTGTGGCTCTAGTATTATAGGTTCAATCGTTTTTTGCTTTCTTGCCTTTATTAATGTATCTGCCGTTACTGCAGCAACATATCCATCCCATGCATTTGGGCCCACCGGACCCGATTCCTTAATGCTGTCAATCCACTGTTGAAATTCCACATCATAAGCTTCTACAAATCTTTGAGACCAATCTGCTAATATTTCATAAGAACGCATACCAGACTTCTTCTTTAATATGGTAATTGGATCAGGTAAGCGAATTACACCTTTTTCACCAACAACTTCACATTGAATATCGTATCCATAATGAGAATTCATATTAACTTCAACATCAATTCTTACACCACTTTTTGTTTCTAATAACATAATTTGAGGATCTTTTAAATCATCCAGCGCATTTCGATTCTGTTTTGCCGTCAATACCTGTCCCGATTCATAATCCTCCCCAAGCAGCCATCTTAAAATATCAATTTCATGTATACCTGAGTTTTTAATGGTCATATCCGTTGTATGCTGGGGGCCAGGAACGCGGTTTCTGTGGCAGCAATGTACCATTAAGGGTTCTCCAATTTCTCCGCTTTCAATAATTTCTTTCAGCTGCCTATATCCTTTATCGTAGCGGCGCATAAATCCTACCTGAACCAATTTCTTACCGCCTGCTGTCTCAGCTTTAACAATTGACATGCATTCTTCTGCTGAGGTTCCTAATGGTTTCTCACATAATGCATATTTTTTTGCTTTGATACATTCTAATACATATTCCGCATGGGTGGGATCCCAGGATGCTATAACAACTGCATCTACCTCCGGTGACCAGATTACTTCATGACCCGTTTCGTAAAAAGTTACATTATATTTTTGGGATACCCGCAAGGCATTCTCCTTATTAATATCGGATAACGCCACCACTCTGGCTCCGGTAATGGTATCTGTCAAACGTCTGATATGATCTTCTCCGATTGCGCCGGTTCCAATAACCCCGATTCTTAGTTCCATTTTTCACCTTCCTTAGAACATTTACCCCTACATTACCTGTAGGAGTAAATGTTGCTCTATAAGTACCAATTCGGTTACCCTGTCTTTTAATTAAGCTTTGATTTTAATTCTGCCAAATAGGTTTCTGCATTCTCAGATGTAATAACAATAGCCCCCGTATCAATATATGTCATAACATCTTCTCCCTTTGCTGCCGCTACTGCTTTTTCTACTGCCGTATATCCCATATCAAAAGGTGATTGGGCAACTGTAGCAGTAAATTTACCATCTGCAACGTTTTGGACACCTGCCTGAATACCATCAAATCCAACTATTATAACGTCACTTAAGCCAGCTTGTTCCACTGCTCTTGAAGCACCTGTTGCAATTTCGTCATTATTACATAAAACAATATCTACATCGTTATCTAAGCTTGTTAGCAAGTTTTCCATAATGCTTGCTGCTTTATCTGCAAGTCCTTCTGCGTATTGAACCGCTGCTACTTCTACCCCATAAGCCTCAAGAGCTTCTCTGTATCCTTTTTCACGTTCATCACTTGATGTGTTACCTTGAACACCGCCAATGATAACTGCTTTTGCTCCTTTTCCAGCTTTTTTAGCTGCATATTCTCCACCAAGGTATGCTGCCTGGTAATTACCGGTACCGATATAGGAAATCTTATTATCATAAGGAGCATCCGTATCTACGAATAGAACTGGCACTTTTGTATCTCCAATTACAGAAACAACCGATTCCGGCTGCAGCGGTGAAATTACAAAAGCATCAAGATCTGGTGAAGATAACATGGTTTCAATCATATTATTTTGTTCATCATAAGCTGTTTCAGAAGCCGGACCTTGTAAATCAACCGTTACGCCTAAGTCTTCCCCTGCCTGCTTTACACCAGCAGCGACGTAACTCCAATACTCGCTGGATAAAGTTTTTAAAATTACACCCACTCTAATGTTTGAATCTTCTGCTTTTTCCGGTGTTTCTGATGTCCCTGATGTTTCTCCAGAATTTGTTGTCTCTTTGTTCTCCTCCGGTTTCGATGTAGTTTTGCTTTCTGTACTTCCACACGCTGTCAAACCAACAATCATCATTGCCGCTGTTAATAAAGCTAAAATTTTTTTCATAGTAAATCTCCCTTCACAATACATTGTTTTTTGTTTGTTGCTGTAAAGCAATTCTCACAAGTAATTGAATACATCTTCATCTATGTATAATTAATTGCTTCCATAATAAATTACAATACTTCTGTGAAAAAGTATTACTAAATCATCCATAACCCCGAACACATCAGATTCAGTATTCAAATCAGCTCACAAAATCACAAATTATTTGCAATATCTTGGTTATGTTTTAGTTCAATATTACCAACTCTTTGTTATATATTACAATTAGTTTATAGTTTTGTCAATATATATTTATCATTTTTATTCAATTTTTTGTATTATTTCTTTCAAAACACCACACATATGACCACACATTATCTTCCTATTCCATTTAACCACTATACTTTTTAATAATTATCATATAAAATTTTTTAAATTTTAGTGTAATTTCTCTAAATATGATTTACATAATGATTTATTGTTATATTTTGATATTCTGCCAGCACTTTTATAAATAGTCCTAATAAAAAAACATTATGAGAAAAATATTAATTCTTCTCATAATGTTTTTATTTTAAAATTTCTTTAATTATTAACGATAAGTAATAGGGGCATCAACCATCCATAAATGATCCGGATCATCCACCCGATCTGTCCAGGGATTACCGTCCAGATGTCGAATCATCCAAACAACATACATGGGGTAGCCAGGAGCTGTTACTTGGGGATGTGTTTTTCCCGGAGTTATTGCACAAAAACTTCCATCTTTAATTTTATATACATCATCCCCGATAAAACACGCACCAAAGCCTTGGGGTTTATCAAAGCGGTAATAGTATACTTCAGGCTGAGGATGATGATGGGGTATATAACCGGACCATCCACCCTGGAAACTGATGGTTTCACCCAATACCATATTAGAATATGGTGCATTCTTATAATCAAAGGCAGTTCTTACAATTCGTCTTGCAGTACCCTCACATAAGTCTTTTCCCGCTAATGCATCAATACAGTCTTCCGGTGTATAGAATACGGACGGAAACTCTCTTTCATTTGCAGTAGATTGCACCAGAATCTCAGTATCTGCAAAAGCAGTTATTGTAATCTTAGTACCTTTGCACACATGAAGACACCATAGACCTTCTTTTAAGAAGTTACCTCTTTTTACAGTTCTGATTTCCTTCTCCCACTCATACTTAACCTCTCCAGTTACAAGGAGTACCGCCTGTTCTTCATCCTCTGAATAAAATTCCCGAATGTCACCATTCTTTAATTTATAAACTGTAATATTCATTAGCATATCTTTATAAAGTCCTTCCGTTCTGGTAAGAACTTTGACACCATTTTCATCAAATTGAGGATAACCAAATTTATTATTCATAACTTTTCATTCCTTTCACTTCGCACAAGGTACAAACATATTGCTTTTCTTAATACCTTCTTGCATTCTTTAGATTATTTTCTTTATCTTTATAAGATTCCTGTACGGATTCTTTTTTAGATGTACTGGCGATTCCTACATGCCACCATGAATCATAGCCCTCTGTCATGGTTTTTGGCAGAACCTTTATGTCAATTAAAGTGGAAATTTTTTGTTTCTTTGCATCTTCTAAGGCTTCTCTTAATTCTTCTAAAGTTGTGGCTTTATAAGTCTTAAGTCCATATCCTGCAGCATTCATCGCGTAGTCAATGGTAATTAATCCTCCATCATGTGCAGAACTGCTTTCATCATCACGATATCTAAATTCAGTAGCAAGATTACCAACACCATTTGACATCTCCAGATTATTAATACAGCCAAAACCACTGTTATCAAATAAAAGAATATTAATTTTCTTACGCTCCTGTATTGAAGTAACTGCTTCACTATGCAGCATTAAGTAACTTCCGTCTCCACACATAGCATATACTTCTCTATCCGGCTCAGAAAGCTTTGCACCTAATGCGGCAGCTATTTCATATCCCATACAGGAATATCCGTATTCCATATGGTAGCTGTCTTTTACCTCCGTTGTCCACATTCTTTGTAAATCTCCTGGTAAGCTGCCTGATGCACCGGTAATAATAGCATCCTTTTCTATTACATCACGGATTAAGCTAATTGCCGCCACCTGTGTCAGATTACTTCCTGTTAATTTATTAAATTCCTGAATACTTCCTGGATTTGCTGCCTTTATTAACGGTTCGAACTCGTCATTATATGTATAGGAAGCAAAAAAGTCCATTTCTTTTTTCCACGCCTCTTTTGCTTCTTGTATCTGGGTTGTATAAGCAGAATGGTAACCTTTGTCTTTCAAAACAGCGCTGATTGCTTCTAAGCCGGCTTTTGCATCACCAACGGCTTTTACACTATCGAACTTATAAGCATGGAATTTAGATACATTCAAAGTAACAAACTTCACCATTGGATTCCTAAACTGAGATTTGGAACCGGTTGTAAAGTCAGTCATTCTGGAGCCTATAACGATTACTAAATCTGCTTTTTGAGCTATGGTATTAGCAGCAAGATTGCCCGTTACTCCTATTCCTCCCAGATTATATGGTGAATTGGAACTGCATGCACTTTTTCCTGCCTGTGTTTCAGCAAAAGGTATATTAAAATCCTCGCAAAACTGTTCCAATGTTTTACCGGCACAAGAATATTTGACTCCACCGCCGCATATAACCATAGGAAGTTTGCTTTGTAATATCAAGGTAGTAACATCCTCAATTTCTTCTACCACAGGGACTTGTCTGGTTATTCTATGTACTCTTTTCTGGAAGAACTGTTCCGGAAAATCAAAACTTTCTCCTTGTACATCCTGAGGCATTGCAACGCAAACAGCACCCGCCTGTTCTGGATCAGTCAGCACCCGCATTGCATTGATTAAGGCTGTCATTAACTTCTCCGGCCTGGAAACCCTATCCCAATATTTACAAACGGGCTTAAAGGCATCGTTTGTTGTTATGGAAAGATCACTGCTTTGCTCAATTTGTTGTAATACCGGATCTGGCTGTCTTGTTGAAAATGTATCACTTGGAAATAATAATAAAGGAATATTATTAACGGTAGCTACGGCTGCTGCCGTTACCATATTGGCTGCACCCGGACCAATAGATGAGGCACAGGCTATGATTCTTTTTCTATTGTTCTGCTTGGCATAAGCAGTGGCCACATGAGCCATACCTTGTTCATTTCTTCCTTGGTATACTTTTAGAGAACCAGGATTTTCATCCAATGCCTGACCAAGTCCTAATACCATTCCATGCCCGAATATAGTAAATATTCCTGTTACAAATTTGATTTCTTCTCCATCTGCACTCACATATTGATTGTCCAAAAACTTCACCAGTGCCTGAGCTGTAGTCATTCTCACTGTTTTAACCATATTATCCTCCTTTTTAACTCTTTATAACAATTTAATTGTTATATTGTTTTATTATTTTTCACAATAAACCTAGTTCAAAAACAAAGATAGTTCCATATCCCAATAACATTTTGGTTACATTTTTGCATTAATATTATAAATTCTTTGTTATATTGTATATTTTAGTTGTTATATTGTCAATATGTTTTTATTACTTTCGCACAATTACTTCTACATTTCACTCTCTTTATTCTATAAAAAAAAGAGGCCGTTACAACAGCCCCTTTTTTACCGCTCATACTAACCACGTACCATAAAATTAATTAACTTATTGATATCATCCGGTTCATAAGCTACTATTTCTAATTCGTTTATTGTACCGTCAGAAAAAATTTTAGCCATAGAAAAGTACTGAGAAAGTTTTGATTTCAAATTAATTCTGTCTCCTTCATCAGAAACCATCTCTACCTTTCCTTTGCATGAGTCAATTACTTTAAAAAACGCGTCAATATCTGTAATATTATTTAATTTCATAAAACTACCTCCTTTAAGAAGTGAAATTCTTTGCCCTTTGGGCTCAGAATGACAATAATTTTGTAATAATATGTATCATAATCGTATGATCATTATACTACTTATTTGGTTGTAATATCAACCAAAATCATTTATATATATTCCATGCAAATAACGTAAATAGTCATTAATTATCTATCTTAATGCCGAAATCTTTGTAGGATTCTAATGTCTAGGAGGATTCTTCTGCATTGTATATACAGGGTATGGAGTAATGGCCATTAGAATCCAGAGTATACATAGCTTGGTAAGCTTTTTCATATAACAATACCTTCCTTTATAAGCGATTGCCCATTATACAGTTCTAATCTCATAAAAAACTAACTTTGCATCACCTATCGGATTTTTATGCAGATCAGATTCACAGGCAAAGCTCCATTCCAGCAAAACTGACTTTTGATTATTAATTTCAGGCTGAAATTTCTTCCTAATAGTTATACAATAATCAATTAATTCTAATAATTCATTTTGCTCAAAAAAATTTTCATTTCCTATAATTTCAATGTCATCATTAAAAATAATCGTAACATCTTTCTTGTTATATGTTACTAAGTTCCATAAATCATCTTCTACCGCTTCAATAACGGTACGGTGTTGTGATATATCTATCACCCCGCTCTTAAGGGCTATAAAATATGGATAGTAAATAATCAAGTCTTCTGATTTTAAACTTGAATAAAGATTCTCAGCAAATTCTTTTGCAATCTCAGCGCTGACACCTACTTTACGGGGTAAGTTCAAATCCTCGCCTTCTTTTACAGCACTTCGAACTGTCCATAAAATATTATCACTGAAAATAGTGCCAGACGAATACTTTCTCCACGGAACAGCCGGAAGATTAGATTTTTCTAAAGAATAAAATCCTTGTAATTTATTCATAATGTCCTCCTTAATTGGGGAGAATTTTTAATTATTAATTCGATTTAAATTCTAAATTTTAATTCTTGGATTATATAATTTATCATGTTCATCCAGGGCGAAACGATCCGTCATGGTTGCTATATAGTCACAAATAACTCTCAGCTCATTTGCAGGTGCTCCATCATATGCAATTTCTTTTTCTATATTCTTATACCGAAAATACCAGTCTGGAGGCAGTAATTTGGGATTATTCTCAAAGCCATACAATAAGTCTTTTACTAAATTTACAGCTTTTACGTCCATTGCCTGAATTGTATTTAATCCATAAACATATTTATAAATACTGTCTTTTATCTGATCAAAAAACTTTTTAGTTTCTTTTGTAAATGATATTAACATAATATTATTACTTGCTTTCTTCTTAACATCTTCGCAAGAGGATACCTTCTCCTCTTTCAAATTAGTAACACTATGTTCTGTTACATCTATTATTAATTTATGTATTAAATCTCCAATAAAGAACGTCTCACTATACCGGTTCATTTCTATTCTGTCTGTTTCAATATTCATAAACTTTGCGATGCTTTCTCTTAACTCATCAATGTGATCCCTGAATTCATTATTTTTGTAATATGAATTTTCAATCAGACCCGATTTAATAGCATCTTGCAAATCATGACATATATAAGCTATTGTATCAACTAAGCCTACAACTTGTCCTTCCAGTGTAGAGCAAACTTTATTAGGATTTAAACTCGAATATATTTCACATTTATCTTTATTGTGCTTTAAAATTCCTTCTCTTACTTCATATGTTAAATTCAACCCATCATAATCTTCACATCGTTTTTCTAATAAGTCCACAATTCGAACACTTTGTTCATTGTGAAGAAAATTTCCCATCTCTCTCTTAGAAAGCTCATCTCCTAAAAACCGCTCCACTGCATGACCAAATGGAGTATGTCCTAAATCATGCCCCAAAGAAATCGCTTCTGCAAGTTCTTCATTTAAGGCTAGTGATTTACATATACCTCTTGCAAGCTGTGAAACTTCTAATGTATGAGTAAGCCTTGTCCTAAAATGATCCCCTTCATGATTTACAAAAACCTGGGTTTTATACATTAACCTTCTAAAAGCTTTCGAGTGAATGATTCGATCTCTGTCGCGCTGAAAATCCGTTCTATTTTCACCACCTCTTTTATCTTCAGTATGGATTCTGCTATTTTCTTTAGGTGCTTTCGTTGCAAAAGGTGCCAAGATAGAGGCATAGTTTTCATCCAACTTATCCTTATACAATGGCAACGAATCAATAAAGTCTGTCATTTATACCTTCCCCTCTCCTTTGGAATAATATAACATTATGTTACATCAAAACGTAACAAATAACAATTGCCTTTTTGTTTATATTTTACCATAATAATTGCATAAAGTCCTTATATCTTATATGCTATTTTATATAAAGTTCAAAATTATATCTTTGTTTGTTACGCTTCTATTGTATATATTGATTTAGTAGTATATACAATAGTTATTTAGCAAAATTTAAAAATAAAAACTTGCCTAAAGTAGTTATTTAATTACTTTAGGCAAGTTAATTCCGAAACAATACTCAATAAGAAACAAAATTATAGTTCTCAACATCCACCAGTTGACTTCAGCTACATAAGAGCACCAATATTATTCAATTGTTAGGTTACTTTAAACACTCATTTAACAGGTAGTGCAAACTAACAACCTACATAAACGGATTATAAAATCTATTTCCATCATAAAAAGTAAAGACTAAAGATATAATAGAAAACACTATAGTAAATACAATAACTATGTAGTCCATTCTTGTAAAAGGCTTTGCCGTATACCAAGTTCTTTTTTTATTCTTGCCAAATCCTCTTAATTCCATTGCATTACTGACCACATCTATTCTTTCCATACTGGAAAATATAAGTGGAAATAATATTGCACCCATACTCTTGATTCTGGTAGGCAAAGATACATCTTGGGACATATCAATTCCCCTGGCTTCCTGAGATTGTTTTATCTCATTAAAATCCCTCTGAATATCAGGAATATAGCGAAGAGCCAATGAAATGGAATATCCGATTTTATAATTTACTCCTAAACGGTTTAAGGATGCTGCGAATTCACTTGGGTTGGTAGTAACAATAAAAAGAAGAGCTGGAGGGATTACTGTAAAATACTTTAAAGCAACATTGCATTCGTAAAAGATCTGCTCTTTTGTAATGGTATAATTCCCAAACAGATGCAGTAAATCGTTTCTGGTGCCATAGATCTTTGTTCCTTCATAAGGGGAAAAGATAAATATGGCAATAATATTAATAAGCAAGAATAAGCAAATGATCTTAAATACCATCGAAACTTGTTTATACTCTATTTTAGACATCTTAAATGCGCTTATACTAATTACCAGCATTACTAACAGAACTCTTGTATCATAGGTAATCATACCCACCACAGACCAAAGAATAAAGAATATCAGCTTAGTAACACCGCAAAGGCTGTGAATCCAAGTGTCCTTATCGGAATACGTTAAGAACTTAGCCATGAGTACGTACCCCCTTATCATATTCAATAAAATGCTGTACAAATGCGGAACCATCCTGTTTTTCAATTCCACACTTTATAGCTAGCTCATAAAGGGAGGTTTCTTTTAAGCTTGCTGCTTTAATAATGCTGCTATCAGTAAGAACGTTCGCTCCTGTGCTGTCAGAAATTAAAGTTCCATCTGATATAACTACGCATCTGGAGGTATATTCTAGCATCAGATGCATGTCATGGGTAATCATGATAATGGTTATCCCAAATTTCTCATTCATTTCCCGTAAGAATTCCATGATTTCTGTATAATGCCTGAAATCCTGTCCTGCCGTTGGCTCATCTAATATAATAATTTGAGGATTTAAAGCTAATATGGAAGCTATGGTAACCCTCTTCTTTTGTCCGAAACTAAGTGCAGCAATAGGCCAATTTCTAAAAGGATATAATCCACAGATTTTTAGGGCCTCCTCCACCCTTGTTCTAATCCCTTCTTCCTGAACTCCTCTGGCTACAAGACCTAAGGCAACTTCATCATAAATCATAGGCTTAGAAATCATCTGGTTTGGATTTTGCATAACCAAACCAATTTTTTCTGCTCTCTTTTTAATAGACTCTCCAGCCAAGTCTTGTCCCTGATATAGTATCTGCCCTTTATCCGGTGTTTGGAAACCACATATAAGCTTCGATAATGTGGACTTTCCGGCACCATTTCTTCCAACAATACTTAGCATATCTCCTTTATTAATAGAAAAGGAAACGTCTTTTAGAACTTCTTCTCCCTTTTGATAAGAGAAGGAAATATCTTTTATCTCTAACAGTGCTTCCTTTTTCTCGGAAATAAGAGGTTTCACTCTGTAAGAAAACCATTCCTTGATTTGCTCTTTATAAGGTTCTATATACATGTTATTCAAAACAGAAGGACAATCTTCTTCTCTTATGAGACATCCCGCATACTTCATTGCGGTTATATATAAAGGTTCTCTAATACCCTCTGTCTGCAGCAAATCCATAGTCAGAAGCTTATTAGGATTTAGATCTGCTTTTATCCTACCGTCACAAACTAGTATGATTCTGTCTACGCCTTTGTAAAGAACATCTTCTAAGCGGTGTTCAATGATAATTACTGTCTTTTTTGTATTCTTATGAATCTCATCAATTAATTCAATGGCATATTTACCGGTTGCAGGATCCAGATTGGCCAAAGGTTCATCAAAAAGCAGTATATTGACATCATTGGTCATAACACCTGCCATAGATACTCTTTGCTTTTGTCCACCGGATAAATCCTGAGGGGAATGAGAAAGTAAAGAATCAACGCCTACTATTTTAGCCGCTTCTAATACCTTTTCCTTCATAAGGTTAAGGGGAATACAAGCATTTTCTAATGAAAAAGCAATATCTTCACCTACTGTTAAACCTATAAATTGACCATCCGGATCCTGCAGCACTGTACCTACCTCTTTTGAGATCTCAAAAATGCTGCTTTCTTTGGTATTCTTTTCTCCTACCTTTAAAGTACCTGTACTTTCTCCCGTATACGAAAAAGGAACTAGCCCATTGATACAATGAGCTAGTGTTGATTTTCCTGAACCGGATGGACCAACAATTAGAACCTTTTCTCCTTCCATGATTGTTAGATTAATATTATGTAAAGTAGGTTCCTTTTGTGTTCTATATTTAAATGAATAGTCTATAAATTCAATGACCGGCTTTTTCATTTATTTGTCCTTTCAAAATTAATCATATATACAGTAGTTCTCTTATGAAGCGATTAATCTTCCTTAGATAAACTGGAAGATCCCGCTTTTACTTTAGTATATGCAAATGCCAGTAATGTTCCGATAACACCTACTGTAATTGAATTACTGATAAATGAAGCGACTCCCTGAACAAATACTTTATTGGTTGGTTCTGCATAAATTAAAATATCCAGGATTGGAGCAACAACTACCCAAGCTACAGCATTTCCTATGATTTGCATTACATTGAATAAAAGAATTTGTTTCTTCTTAAATCCACCTTCTTCAATTAGATACTTTGAAGCAATTAATCCTACAATTATTCCAAAGATAGCATCCGAAATTACCCAGCTCCACCAAACACCGCCATACTGAAATGCATCAGCTATAGCATGTCCTAGAAATCCAACAGAACCACCTACAATAGGTCCATAAATCGCTGAAAAGAATGCCAGTAAAGCCATTCTCGTCTGAATGGAAGTATTGGGAATAACCCCAAAGGGAATGGATACATAGGAAAGAACAATAAATAATGCCGTCCCTATACCGATTGCTACAACTTCACGAATACCAAACTTCATTTTACTCATAAAAGAACCCTCCTTATTCTGCGTATACGATACGCGGCGCTTTTTTAAATTTAATCTTCCAACTAAGGCCAGTGCCTATGTTATAGGCATTGGCAAAAGACCCCTGATTGATTGCTACTGCCATATTCTGTAAAGAATTAATGTACACAATGCTCTCTCCAAAACGAACATCAGCAAAGGATTTACCATATGTAATAAAGTTTTGATAGACGATTCTGGTATCATTTTGAATTAAGATATCTACTTTTTCTCCCCTTTGTATTCCAAGCTTAGAAAAAGTATCATAACTGATATTGGTCCACAAACTGCCAAAACGAACATCCAATACATCGATAGTTCCTGTAATCACGTCATTTTTATATACCGGATTCACAATTGGTAATTCTATAATACTGTCTGCAGGAATCTCGTCTCCAATTTCTCTAAATTCAATATGCTTTGCAGCCAATTTGGCTCCCACGTATGCATATACATCTCGTCCATGGAAGGTATAGGATAATTCAGAATGAGGCAAATGATTGGAGGATTCTTTAATTAATCTGGCTTCTTCAATGCCCAGCATTCGTTTTACGTGAGTTAATGTACCATTATCCGGAGTTATAATATAATGTCCGGTTTTTGTTTTTACAGCTATACTTCGTCTGTCGGATCCGACCCCAGGATCAACAACAGAAACAAATACTGTTTCTTTAGGCCAATATTCCACCGTCTGAATTAACCGGTAGGATGCTTCCCATATATCATACTGGGGAATATCATGGGTTAAGTTAAAAATCTTCATGTTCTGATCTTCTGAAAATGCTACACCATGCATGGCAGAAACAGCTCCATCTACTAAGCCAAAATCTGATTGAAATACGATCGCCCTATCCATACGTATGTCCTTTCTGTGAATTAGTGTTTTTTCTTTATTGTCTATATATAGTACATCATTATTGCTAACACGTTTATATTGTATAATATTATAAGCTTTTATTTCATATATTTCAACTGGGTTATGGTTAAAATGGTTAAGTATTCCAAAGCAGCTTCGCACTTTTACTGATTTGAAAAAACCACAAGAGGCTTTAGAAGCTTCCAGTGGTTTTAAATTTTAAGGTTCTTTTACTTCTTACTTACCTTCTTTAGTTATTACCCAGGTTAAATCGCTCTATAAACAAAACCTCTATTCCCCATAGGTACCATAATACTTACCATAGTATTTGCCATAATACTTTCCGTAGTACCCTTTCTTTTCCATAGGTACCTTGTTCAGTATTGCCCCGAGAATTCTACAATTAGATTTCTCTAACTGTCTCTTTACATCTTGCGCAAATCGGTAGCTGATTATATTACTTTCAATTACCATAATAGCTCCATCGGACACTTTAGCAACAACTGCGGTGTCAATGACAGAACCAAGGGGCGGAGTATCTATAATTACATAATCATAAAGTTCCCGGATAGTTTGAATCATGTTTTTAAACCGTTTATTTTCCAGTAGTTCTGCTGGATTGGGACTATAGGTACCCGCCAGGATTATGTCCATATTCTCAATGTCTGTATGTAACATTACATCTTTTAATTCTGCCTGTCCGGATAAATAATGTGATAAGCCACTTTCAACCGCTCCTACTTTGTATCTTCCGGCTAATACTGATTTTCTTAAATCTGCGTCTACCAGAATCACTTTCTTTCCTGTCTGTGCAAATGACACTGCCAGGTTAAAGGCTATACTGGACTTACCTTCATTTGGGGTGCAACTGGTAAAAGTAATCACTTTAATTTCATCACCACTGAATTGGATGTTGGTTCTTAATGTCTTATAGGCTTCATTGGCTCTATAATCTAACTCTTCTCTTTTTTCAAAGGTAACCTGCTCTAATTCACTATTTTCTATAATCGTTTTTATCTCCATATTTTTGTCTTTCACTTTATTCCCATAAGCATTCTTTTCATAAGCTTTATTTTCATAAATCTTATTTTCATGAGTTTTCTCTTCAAATATTGTCTTCTCCACAGCTATCTACCTCATATCTTTCAATTGCTTTGATTTCTTCCTCTTTTTACGATTCTTCTCATCTTGTTTGGATAACTTTGCAGCACCTGATTCTATGGGAATTAGCGCAAGGGTAGTCATACCCAGGTATCTCTCTATATCGTCAGAATCCTTAATGGTGTCATCCAACAAGTTTAATAAAATTATAATTCCAGAAGCTATAAATACACCTAATACTCCACCGATTACTATGTTCATCTTCGTATTAGGGCTGGATGGATGGGACTGCATATAACCTTCTTCAACAATAGTTGGCTTATCTGCATCCATAATTTCTGCTATCTGAGTTGCAGACACTGTAGCAAATTCATCTACAATTTTCTTTGCCAGATAAGGATCCGTATAATTAGCTGTAATAGCAAGTATACGAGTGTTTGACGGGTTACTTGGGGTTATGATTCCCACCATTTCCTCATAGGACATATTCAGACCAAGATTCTCAATTACCTGAGTAACTACTGGTCTGCTCTTAACTAATACCATATAGTCCTGAGTTAACTGTGAACCAATCTGAAGATCTGCCAAACTACTTAAAGTAGTGGTCTTACTAAGAATATATAATTTAGTTGTAGACGTATAGACTGGAGTTATCAAAAAGCTACTGTAGAGGCCTGCTGCAGAAGCCATAATAATTCCGGATAAGAGAATAATCCATAATTTTGATTTTATAAGATAAAACAAATCTCTCAGGTTTATTTCCACTTCATCGTTATTGTAATTTTCCATGTCTTACTCCTTTATATGTATTTATTCTCTAGGATTTTTTTAGGATTCTCTATAAATATTTGCTGTATGTGCATATCACTCATATGTTTACTAACTGCTTTATAAGCATCCTCAATCAAAGGAAGTCTTAGCTTAGCATTATGGCAATCCGTTCCTATAAAATGTACCAAACCTTTATTCACAAGTCTTCTGTGATAAGCTGCTTCTGTATTCCAAAACCTTCCACTTAAGCTGGCACTGTTCATCTGAATATAGCTGCCTAGCTTTATCAATTCTTTCATTAAGTCTTCCCTTTTTACAAGGCAGTTATATCGCTCTACATGTGCAAGAACAGGTGCATATCCTGCCAGTACAAATTCCTGAAGTCCATGGTATATGGTTTTAAAGTGTTCTCTGACTCCGAATTCTATTAAAATATACCTGCTGTCTGCCAAGGTCATGGCCTTTCCTGAAATAACATCTTCTAATACAGATTCGCTATAAAATATTTCATTACCAAGTAGAATATCGTAGTTAAGACCCAGACCTCTTGCTGTTTCTTGTACTTGATTTCTGATATTTATTAGTTCTTCTATGGTCATGTTTTTTGAACCGACAGCATAATGCGGTGTTGCAATTATAGTTGTTATACCTTCATTCCCGGCAATTCTAAGCATCTCCATGGTTTCTTCCATACTGGATGAGCCATCATCTACTCCAGGCAATATGTGTGAATGTATATCAATAAATTGTTTTGCGGCCATCCATTATCACCCCTATCTGCTGGTTATGTTATTTTTCAAATACGCTACTAAAATAATCAATAATGCAGCTAAAAGCATTCCAATTCCACCAAGATACATAAATACTTGAATATCCCATCTTAAGTAACTGGTAAGAAACCTGTTATAATAATCCGGTTGCTGTACCATTCTCTCATAACTTTTAGTAATTAATAAAAAAGCAGAAGAAATGATAACGATACAAGAAGAAGCAATCATTGCATAAGCAATATAGCGAATTCCTGAATGCTTGTACCGATGCAGCTTGATCAGTAATACACCTATGGTACCAGCCAATAGTACCAAAATAGGAATTCCTATGCGGAATAATCTCATAAAAGAAGCTTTGTATTCCGCTATATAATTTATAAATTGAAAATGAATCCCCCGTTTATACTCTTGTTCCACTTTGTCAATCACTTCTTTAATTCCAGCATCTAATTCCTTTGTTCTTGAAATCCCTTCTTCCATTAGATATTCATTGATATTTTGTTCTAATTGGGTTCTTACCTTATCTGATTGAATCACCGGCTCTTTACCTGCGAGCGTATCTTCAATATAATACTTTCCCCCAATATATACCCGCTCTAAAGTAATAGTCTCAGCCAGAAGGCTAAGGGGAAGACCTGCTTCTTCCAGGATATCCTGAGCCCTTTCCTGTAGTTCCTCATATACTTCATTATAGTGATTACTTTCATTTACCTTAGATAATATAATACGATTATTAAATACCCCATAATATAGCCCTGTCAGGGTAAATAAGCATACGAATATCATGGTAAGCAGGAAAGCAAATATACTGCTTATGCCTTTTTGCATTATTCGTTTCTTTTTCATCCTTTTCCCTCCAGTTATTAGTTATTCCGACACTGTTTCAGAATTTAAAATCCTATCACAATATACAAAAAATCTTTCACTACTGTTTCTTAACAACTGATTAAAAGGATAGCATGTATATAGAATTAGCTGCTCTTTTTCTTGACTTAAGTCATAGGCATCTGCTTCTAAGGCATCTGCGATTCTTGTAGCAGCTACTTTATATTCAAATTGTCCATAATTGGTTTCTATTATTACAACATCACCAATTTCAATATGTTCTAATGGTGAAAAATAGGTCCCGTCATGTCCACCTATTAGAATAGGCTTTCCTTCCCCTGGAAGTCCACTGGCTGTATATTGTCCTACACCATAGGATAATACGGTATCACTATCACCATAATAAATAGGTGCTTCTAATTCCACCCTTTCACAATAAAGATTGCCATAATGTGTTTCAAGTGCAGGCACCTGAATCTGAATGGCATCAAAAGTACTTTTCTTATTCATTTCTATCTTAGATAATTCGGAATCGAATTCATTGCCATAACCGGGTGCACCCTTGGTAATTATCATATTACCGTAGGATTTTATCATATCTGCCACAGGTTTACCTGATATCAATAAAACTATAAACCCTAGTATTATGAATAATAATGGCATGAGGATATATGACGCAATTCTCTTACTGTTATTACTTCTCATATTTATACTTCTCTTCCTCGTGAACAAATAATCTTGATTGAATTGCTGCAACTACGCATAATACTATTATAACCGTCAGTATCGTCACCATAAAAAGGGTACCGTTCAAATTAAACCCGGTATTTTTAATAACGGTATTTACCGTAATCAAGTTGTTACTATCATCCGAAGTGACTGTAATCTTACCCCTGTCTGTATCAATCTTTGTAGTTTTTTCCGACCCATTTATAATTTGATCAACAAATTCTACTCTATCCCCTGTAATATTATTAGTGCTTACATCCGCTCCATTTAACTCTTCTTCTATTTTATTCATGTGTTGGGAATCCGTAAAATCATCGGTTTCCTCTAAATTTCCGGATTCTTCTATATTAATGTCTGCCTCCGCACTATTCTTACTTTCTACTGGTATGAGATATCCTGCCCCTACACCTTGCTCTACATTATCAAACATGATAGAGATAGCTTTATCTCTCTGCTCAGCAGTAATATCAATATCATCCTGCATAAGATATCGTATTAGCTCATCCACATAAACAGAATCTACCTGGTATGTAATGCCACGAGACTCAAATCGTCCCCTTGCAGCACGAATAACTTCTGTTTCATATTCATTTAATGATCCGGCATATACCACTTGTTGCTTTGTAGTAAAAAGCAGTATAAAACCTATTACAGCTAATATTTTCTTCATAAGCTTTCTCCTATGCTACATGAAAGTATATACCAAATAAAATAAGTTTTCGCTTATTTTACCTGGTATATACAAATTTAATTTATTTCTATTTATTGAAAGTATGTAACATCAAATGTTAAGGAATCCGGTGCATTGGAAATTATTAATGATTTATTATCTGCACTCTTATCGAGACTGTAAACCATGCCAGATGGAGTAGTTACAACTATGGTTGTATTATCTCCTGCATCTTTAACTTCTACACTATACGTTTTATCACCAAATGTTACATCCTTTGTGAGTCCTACAGGCCCATTAATAGTTACCTGCTTGCCCTCATATGTTTTTGAGTAGCTTTCAACACTATTCCATAAATCAATTGTAGTACGAGAATTAGAAAGGAAGCCTTTTAACATAGTAAGAATATCAGCTCCTATTGTATATTTCTCACCATTATAATTAACTACTACTTTGGTCAATTCCGTGTATTTGACCGGTAAAGTAAATTTACCATTTTCGTGTTTTACTGTAACTGTTTTACTGCTAGGATTTGGAGTTGGTGTGGAGCCGCCTCCGCCACCACCACCGCCTGTACCTGGCTGTGCTGTGTCCGGTGTACCTATTACCTGCTTAGTTTCAGCATTATCACCTTTTTCAATGGTAATTACAATTGTTACATTACCGATAATAGTTGGAATAAACTTTTCATCTTCAACGACAACTGTTGTTTTTTCAGCACCTGGAAGAATTACTAATTTAACCTTCTCATTGCTCTTTACTGCTAATGGAATACTTGTTGTAATTACAGCATCTGCTGCATTCGCATTTACAGGAATCGCATCTTTAGAAGTACCAGAAATAGTTACTTCAGCCTTTGCGGCCACTGTTAGCTCTTTAACAGCTCCATTATTCACAAGAGTTAATTTACTGCCATCGGATTTTACTTCTAGAGAAGAACTTGCTCCCTTGTCAATAATAACTCTCGCATTGGCAGCCGATATAGCAAGAACATTACCAATCGCTTGCTCTGTCCAGGTTTCTGCCTTAATATTCTTAATTTCTACTACTTTGAATACACCCTTATTCACAATATCTGCTTTAGGTGCATCTACAACTAATGTTTGTTTGCTATAATTTCCTTCCGGAATTGTAAATACAACTTCTTCGTCTGTCTTTAAGGTAATTAATCCAGTTCCGCTGCCCAGTAATGCTTCTAACTCTTTCTGGTTAGATACTAAGCCTTTTTTATCAATAACTTGAATGGTTACCTTATCTGTTTTTCCACTTAATGTTTTAGCGGTGATGGTTACTTTTCCTTCTTTTAATGCGGTGAATTCACCCCATTTGCCCATCTTAACAATATCATTGTTATTACTTGTCCAGGTTGTTGTATCCAGAGAAGTTTTTGGCGTAATTGTTCTATTCAGATCATAAGTCTGACCTACATTAACTGTAGTGATCTTATTATTGATCTTAATAGATTTTGCCGGTTGTCTAATGGTTACTTTGTTCTTCAGAACGTAAGTTTCCTTTTGGGGAGTAGTAACCTTACAGGTAATAGTAACGGTACCTTGCTTTACACCGGTAACAACACCCTTCTTGTCTATTGTCGCTACCTTTTTGTTGCTGGTAGTCCACTTATAGGTTGAACCCTTCACCCAATTTTTAATGTTAAAATCATAGGATTTCCCTACTAGTATGGAACTTACCTTCTTTGCGATTGCTGGTTGCTTTTTTGTAGCCGCTGAAGCTGACGTGTTTGGTGCAACTGTAATAACGGATGATACTATCATCACCATAACTAACAGTCTGGCAAATATCGCTTTTACCATTGCTGCATGTTTACGCCTTATCATGTTTTACCCACTCCTTTTCTCAATATATTATGTTGTTTTTTATATTCAACGGCTTAAAATATCCGTGAATAACAGATTTAAATTAATCCGTTTAATGGCAATAAAAAATACAGAACCCTTTTGAGGAAAACCGAATTCCAGGATTTCTTCAATTAAAATATTCTGTATCTTAATTAACGACTATTCTTTCTCCCCCTCAAATTAGTCAGACATAATTTTATTCACTTGTATTATAAACGAAATAAAAATATAACCTCCAACTTTCTACATTATTGTATATATTTAACATATTTATCTCGAAAATATAGTCTAAAATACCTATGCACGTGTATACTTATAATAGCATGAAAAATTTATTTTAAAATACCCTTTGATTAACTGGTCACTTTTTGTATTCGAAATAGGTCTTATGTACTATTTTTATAAATTAAGTACCGTTTTTGCTCAATTTGTGATGACAAAATTACATATCAGATTCACAGATTCATCAAAAAAAGACCTGAAAATATTCTAGGTCTTTAACATATTTTCCAAATCTTTAATTAACGACTTGGTAATCAAACATTTCGCATTATTTTTCATGATTACTACACCTTTATTTGCATCAATAGCCTTAATGAAATTGGTATTAACAATATAGGATCTATGAGTTTTAAAAAATGTATCTGTAAGGCTTTGTTCGATGTTACTTAAAGTATTATAATATTCAATGCTCTGGTTTTGTGTATGTACTCTTATTTTTCTATGCAGCGAAGATTCAATATAAATAATATCCTCTATTCGCAGGTTGTAATAATTGGTTCCAGCCTTGATTAATATTCTTTCCGGGGCTGAAGGTACCGTCTTCTTACTATCTTCTTCTTTAACAATTTCAAGACACTGAGTTATTCTTTCTTTTATATCAGTATCTTCTTTATAAATATAATCAAGGGCTTCTAATTTGTGTTGAAAGATGTCCATAGCGTATTGAAGATGCACTGTTATATATATCAGATAACCAAAGGGATCGTGTTTACGAATTTCTTTTCCAACTATAATTCCATTGGTCTTATATTTATCATATTTAATATCTAAAAAATATACGTTTATTGTATCTGTGTTATGTTCTGAAGCATATTTTATAACTTTATTGGGGTTATCCGTTATTAAGTTAATTCTGGCATCCAGTTTTATGTCATTAATACAGGAACTAACATATTTCTGTAAAAAGTTTTGATAGTCTAAATTATCTTCTGCAATAATAATGTCAATCATAGTTCTCCCTAATCAGCTCATTTCTTTTTGTATCATAATCTCTTGCGTAAACAGATTGTCTTCTATCAGAGTATTGGATAATACATTGATATTATTATTGATAATGCTTTTTAATATATTTAGTCCCATTCCTCTGTTCTTACCTTTAGTAGAGTATCCCTCTGTAAAGATCTGGCTTATTACCGGCTTTTCTGCAAATGTGTTGGAAACAATTAAATATATCTCCTCACTATCTTCAATAATTCCAAAGTTCACAATTTTTTCTTTGGATAATAAAGCTGCTTCAATGGCATTATCCAACAATATTCCGGTAATCCTGCATATATCTAAATTCTTCATATACATATTCTCAATATCTTGAAGCACATTGATTTTAAAATGAATTCCTTGTTTTTGTGCCTCTAACATCTTTGTAATTACCAAACCTTTTAAGGCCGGATTCTTAATATAATTCAAATAACTCATGTCCAAGTGAGCCAAAGCCTTTGATTCCTGAAGCATTTCATTCTTATAAAACTCCTTCAGTCCAATAAGATCTTCATTATCAATGTATCCTATCAATGCAGCCATCATATTTTTTGAATCATGGTTAAACTTTCTGTATTCTACTACAATACTCTCTATGGCTTCTGTATACAATCTGAAATTCTCTGATTCTTTTTCCTTTCTTTCATATTCTCCAATTATATTCATTAACTTCGCACGCTGCATTGTCAGTTTTGTATTTATACACATCCCAACTAATAGTGAAGCTCCTAACACCATCAGTATCAAAACATCAGTAATCACTTTTGACATAATCAATAACCTCCTTCAAAGCTCTTCTAGACACCAGACATTTTTTGTTATTTTCCATAATTACAGAAAGGTTATTTTTGTCGGTACAGACTTGCTTGATATGGTTTATATTAATTATGTAGGACTTATGGCATCGATAAAAACTATTGTTTAATCTTTCTTCAATATCAGATAAACTGCTGCTTATCTCATATCTTCCTTTTGTTGTAGTAATGATAATTTTGTGTTGTAGGGTTGTTTCAATAGATATAATAGAATTCGTTGGTATGACATAAGAAAGTTCTCCGGATTGAATATATAATAATTCGTCTTTTTCCTTATGTTTTCGTATCTTTTCTTCTAAGATTACAGCGTCTAAAGTCTCGGAAATATGTTCTAACAGTTTGTCATCTTTTATAATATAGTTAAACACTCTTAATTTGTATTGAAAAGTTTTTAGTGAGAATTCCGGATATGCCGTAATATAGATTAGATAACCTGATATATCATTTTTTCTAACTTCTTTTGCTAAAGTCAGACCATTAACATCAGCATCAAAAAATATGCCAAACAAATAGATGTTCACCTGATTACTATTATATTTAACATACTCCAGAACTTTTTGAGGATCGTCTGTAGATAAAGCAATTCTACCAATTACTTTCTTAGATAAAAGATATTGGCTTACATGGGTACTAATTAAATTTCTTGTCTTAGCATCCTCTTCGCAGATTACAATATTAAACATATCACTTTCTCCCCTGTACATTTATATTTATCCCTTTAAATATATTTAGTTTAAAATACCTTACCAATACTTTCATTGTTAATTCGAATTAAGATTATATAAATGAATAGATAAAAAAACACTCCGGAAGAATTTGAGTGATTTCATAAAATGGATATTATTATTCTCGTAATTATAAATGTCAAATATTATTTGTTAATACAGAGTATATGATTTTCACTTATAGAACTTGTGACTTCATCATACAAGAACATTAGTATTGCCAAGCCTATAAATATAGGCCATTATGCCTATTTATAATAATAATAGAATATTATATATAAAAGTCAATAGAATAAGATCGCTTATTTTTGTCCAAATACGGGCTCTCTTAAAAATCTTAAAATGTTTAACGATAATACAAAATGAGTTTGATATTAGACGATAATATTAAATATGTAGTGTAATTCAATTATAATTTATGGCATTTCATCCAAATCCTTCTACTGCAATAGTATATAATACCTATTTTTACTTGTCAAGTCAAAAAACACTTCTCAAGTAGGATCTTTCATTAAATTCCTACTTGAGAAGTGGTCTATTTGATAATATATTTAATTAGATTTTATTTTTAAATCTCTTTTTTCCAGTATGCTCTAAATAATACAATGAAAACACTAAGCATACCGCCAAGAACACCACCAATTACAGTATTCATTAAAGTACTAGGACTTGATTTATGATTAGGTGCAACTGGCTCGGAAGGTTGATAGATACTAACTTCTACAACATCCATAATACTAGCCTCAATTTTACCTGTTTTACCGGATTGATAATACTTATCAAGAGCTGCTTGTTCTACTTCCAATTCTTCCATATATCCTTTATACAGTTCAACAGAACTTTCCAAATCAAAAATCATCTGTTTATTTTCAATTATAGAAGCTTCAAGTGCGGTATAATTAGGATTGATAATATTTTCAAGAACTACAAAATTAGTAGTATCGTTCTTCAGCTCAGAAGCTGCTGCTTTCTGATTAATGGTTTCCGGCGTATTTGCTAAAAGTTCTTCGTCCTTAGCAAGAACTTCACGAGTTTTACTTAATTCATTCTTTAAAGATTCAATTTGAACAGTAAAATCATTAGAGTAATAACTCACTGCTCTATCCTTCATCATTACATCCATAAAATCTATGTAGTTCTGATATAAATGCCTTGCCAGTTTAAGAGATTCTTCTGGGTTATTTGCAGAGACCGTTACGGTAAAACTATTTTGAACTATATTAGCATTATCGCTAATCTCTCCTATAGTAATTCTGCTCTTTAGGTCTTGAACCGAAACTTTCTGCGTATCATTATACCCCATATCTTTAATCGTATTTACTATAATATCATTACTTTTAATTAAATTAATATATTCACCATTAGTGGAAATTGGGAGTTTGTATTCGCCATATCTTGTTATATAGGTTTCAGGCATGCTGATTACTATATTTAAATTGGTTTCGTATACTGGTGAAATAATAAATTTGCTAAATAAGGCAACTAAAATGGAAATTATTAGAGTTACACTTATTATCATAATTTTCTGCTTCCATAATACCATAATCAATTCTCTTAAATTAATCTCATTATCATATTGCTGTCTATTATTTTGACTTTCATTCATGATTTACTCCTTAACATGTAATTTATTAAAATAGCAATTCATATTAGTATATCAATTATATATATCAATTTCAATAAAAACAAGAATTTAATCAAACCTTTTTCATAAATTAATCTTTATATCTAAGTAAAACCTCAGACTACACTGTATATCTTTTTTAATACTAGTGCTAGCATAGCAGAAATGAATACTGCTAGTAAATTTAAAATCTTCCGACCGTGCTATTTACTATGATTTTTGAATATCTAAACTTACAACTAATAATAACATTATTAACGTTTTGAAAATTTAAATATATCACTAATATTGTTTAGTTCATCCGCCTTTAATAATTTTAATAGACCAAAATAAACAAAAATTCCTATAAAAACAGCTAGTATGAGACTAAGAAAATTACCACCTATAGTTGCTGCCAGACTCTCCACCATGAATGAATAACTTATTGAAACAAAAATTCCCATTACAATTGCTGAAACTAATGATTTAAATAAAAATAGCTTAATTTTAGAAAAGTCTAATTGTTTTAACTTAACTTTTAAATTTATTATTAATAAGATAACCGTTATTAAAGAAGAAATACTAGTTGCAAAAGCTATCCCTGAATGTCCCATACATTGTGCTAATATAATATTCAAAATAATATTTAGAGTCATTGCTATGACTCCATTAATCATAGGAGTTCTTGTATCTTGTAGTGAATAATATATTTTTCCTAATATATCACGAAGTCCAAACCCAATAATACCAATAGAATAAAAAATAAGTGCACTTTTGGTCATTTCAGTAGCATTAATATCAAATGAACCTCGCTCAAACAATACTTTGATTATAGGTTCAGCTAAAATTATAAAACCTATAGTAATCGGTATAAGAAACATGATTACGATATTAATACTCCTTGATATTATTTCATTAAATTGTCCTACATTCTTATTACTAGATATTTCGGATAATTTAGGATAAATAACAGATCCAATAGGAACAATAAGAACACCTGAAATCAAACTAGTTAATCTATCCGCATAATTCAAGGCAGAAATACTTCCTTCAGCTAATGTAGATGCCATGGTTCTATCAACAATACCATTAATCTGATTAACACCAACTCCAATTAAAACAGGGCTTACAAGCCAAATCATTTTTTTAATATTTTCATCATGAATGTTCATTCTAAAAACATACTTATAACCTTCTTTTCTGGCAAAAGGGTACAGAAATATAAAATTTCCTGCTAATGCTAATAGCGAGCCAAATCCAAGTATTGGGTAACCATACTTCGTGCTTAAAATAATTGAAGCTATTAATATAATATTATATGGTACTCCAATTAAACCTGTAATAGAAAATTTATTTTTTATCTGAAGATAAGACGTCAAAATATTCGCTAATCCAATAAATGGTATACTCCAGACCATGATCCTAACATAGTCAACAGTGAGTTGTAATACTTCACCTTCGAACCCATACGCAGTTGTCTTTACAAATACTTCCGGAAATATCGATACTAATAATATTAACAATATTGATATTATTAAGGTAAGATTTATCGTATTATTTAAGTACTCCAACGAAGCTGACTCCCCTTTTTCTGCTTTTATGCTAAAGTAAAGAGGTGTAACTGCAATACCAATTGCTGTAGCAAACGGAATAAACACTAAAGTGGGTATATTAAACGCTGTAATGTATGCATCACTGTAAATTGAAGTTCCATAGTAAGAAGCTAAAACCACTTCCCTACCAAAGCCTAAAATTTTAGATATTATTGTTACTAACATTAATATAATTGCTGATTTATATATATTATTCACATCTTTTCCGCCTTACTTTCAATTTTTCCTTCTATATTGATTCATACACGTTAAAATATTCATAAACAATTTTCCTTATATCAAAATTGTTATTTACCCGTTCTCTTGCTAGCCTTCCCAGTGCTAATCTTTCATTCTCTGGTAATGTAATCGCTTTTTCAAGTGCTTCACACATTAATTGTAAATCTCCAGGTAATACTACAAGCCCCTCATCACCTATAATATACTTTGAGTCTCCCACATCTGTTACTATACATATACATTCACATGCCATAGCCTCGCCAATAACATTTGAAAATCCCTCGCTTTTGGATGGTGATACAAATATGTCTATTGCAGACATAATTAACGGGATATCATCTCTTCTTCCAAGTAGAACCGTCTTACTTTGCAAATCATATTTCTTCAACATTACATTAAGAGAATGATTCTTTTCATCGACATCAGGACCACATAATACTAATTTATAATTATACTTCATATTATCATCGAGTTCTTTAAGGGCTTTAAATAGCAATTCATGATTCTTTATAGGATTCCATCTTGCAATCATTCCAATTATCTTGGTATCATTTGATATGTATGAATTAAATAACTTATTTAGTTCCTTTTTAGAAATATTAGTTTTTTTAAATCTTTCTAATTCAAATCCATTTGGTATTGTAATAATATTACCAGAATTATATCCAAACTGAATATGATTAATCCTGCCTGCTTCTGAACAACTTATCACTCTATCTACATATTTAGATAGTTTTGCATTTATTTTAGCAACAAGGAATGTGCTTTTTTTTATGTCCTCTTTATTCAAACTACTCCTTCGTATACCCCATATTAACTTAGTGGATTTAATAATTCTCGTACTAAGGAAAGCTAGTAAATCTGCATGATACATCCATGATTGAACAATATCTGCTCCTTTGATAATTTTTACAGTTTGAATCAAAGCTTGAAAGTTTGGAAATCCACGCTTAAGATTCAAGCAATGCACTTTAACTCCTAACCTTTCAATACTTCTTCCCAATACTCCCTTGTCTGTCATAGAAATGACTTCGCAATTATATTTATAATTATCATTATTCAGTAGTAATTTATACAACATCATTTCTGCTCCACCATTATTTAATCCGGAAATAATGTGAATAATTCTTTTCATAGTAAATCCCTCATTTTAAAAGTTTCAATTTATAGTTATATTTTGACAATAATGTCATCAATAATAATAATAAAAATGTATTTATTTTGAACCCTGAAAATAACATTGCTTCAAAAATTGAATGAAATAATATAATAATAATTATTATAGTTGAAAATTTATATATAACTTTCTCATTTTTAGTAAAACTATCTGAAAAAGCAACTTTTCTTAAATTTTTAATAGATTTTAAAAGCACACTAAGTATAAACGAAAGAAATACAATCAGTCCGATAATTCCAACTTCAAAAGCAATTATTATATATATGTTATCCAATGGTCTTCCTAAAAGAACTGCATCAATATTTGCTTTTCCTATGCCAATTGGTAATCCATTATTATACAATATCGTTTCTACTCCAAAAATTAAAGGCAAAATTCTTCCACTTATACTAAATTCATTTATTCTAAAAGCCTGTAAGATATCCTTTTTCAGAATTAATTTAATTAAATTAGGAATATACATTACTAATATACTTATAAAAATAATAGCTAACATTATATGTATAAATCTCTTAATAGCGCTTTTTTCTATGAGAAAATAATCGAACAACAAAACAAAAAGTATTAGAGATAAATAGGAAGCTCTCGAACCAGTAATGTATAAATTAAACATTGTATAAAGAATGGAAAGTATAAATATTTTTTTATGGTTTAATCTTAATAAGACAATTGAAAACATAGTTCCAATAGCTGACACTATTCCATGTGCATTTGTTCCTAATATCCCCTGGTATCGGCTTCCCATGATTTGGTTTAAATGTAATTGAAAATCATTATAATAAATATTAGAGATTATTAAATAAGCAATTATGCTTATTAAAATCATTTTATAAGATAAATATATATACTCATATTCATTTCTAAATCTTAAGACGAATATTAAATACGTGAAATTATAAGCAAATATAGTACCTAGTCTTACTACCGCATTTATTTCTTTATGCCCACTAAAAATTGCCAATGATAATAAATAGAGAATAAATAATAGGAAAAGTAACATTATCTTTGATTCTTTTATAAGTCCTTTTTGAATAGATGTATTATTTATTATAACCAAAATACCAGTTATAAATATATGAACTAATGTAAAAACTGTTGCTATTCTCACATCTCTAATTATAGTACCAAATACATTTACTAATAATGATAATGGTACTAAGCTTATTAAAAGGTAATCAACCATTTTATACTTCGTTTCAATCTTTTCCATTTTATTCAACCTTTTCAATTTATTTAATTAGTTATCAGAAACTAATAACTCACTAATATCATTAGCATAATCAAGTGTACTTCTTAAACTTAATTTATTAATATTCTCGCAAAACTTCCCATAAACCTGACTATTGTTTATAAAAAATTCTAGATATTCTTGTATAGCTTTTTCATCTTCTGGTTCTACTATAAATCCGTGATGTTCATGAATTATAACATCACATGTAGAGACCTTTGATACAACAACTGGCATACCATTCTGTAAATATTCGACTACAGCCCTACAATATCCCTCTGAAAAGGAATTCATAATACCTACTGAATTATAATTATTATACAACTCTAAAATATCATGAGATTTCAATGGACCAGTAAACTTTATATTATCGGGACACTCAATTTTAGAAAGAAACTCTTTTAAATCATTGTGCAAGGATCCAATAATTATTAACTCCGAATTTTTCGTATCTTTTATCTTTTTCCAAGCATTTATTACTCTATGAGTCCCTTTTAGAATTGAATGATGAGCAGTAATAAAAAAAGCTATCTTTTTTGTTGAATCAAACTGTCTTAACTTTTTCTTATAGTCTGCACTAACCCCCAAATTAAAGCAAACAATTTTATTAGAAGGAACTCCATAATCCAAATAACTTTGCTTTGATGCTTCAGTCAATGTAATCACAATGTCTGCTGCTTGCAAAGATTTTTCAATTTGCCTTACAGAACGCTCATCAGCAAAAATACTCTTTTGATGAATTCCAAATTTTTCATATTCTTTTAAACATGCTTTTTGATAATATCTTGGATGCATTTCTCCTGAATCAATTACAATTTTTTTCTTTTTTAATGCAGAAAGTTTCACAAAAATGTTCGGTCGCGGTTTTAAAATAATTGTTAAAGATGGGTCTACCAGTATTCGTGGAAAAAAAACTAGGCCCGTGATTGTTTCACCAAACCTATAAGCATAATAACTAGGTAGTTTAAATACATGGGAAATTTTCTTCATAATTGAACTTGCAATTATTGGAATACGAGTAACATGAAAATTTTTTTTTGTGTTAAATCTTTTACTCTTAATGTCTATCAATCCATAAACATTACCTAGAGAATCCTTTTCTTCAATACTTTTTATAATAGGAGCTAGAATCGCTCCTTTAAAAGAATCACCTTCTAAAGTACTATACATTGCAATTGATATTTTCTTCATTATAATCTCCTATAAATGTTCCATTAGAAACTTAGCTAACTTTTTTCGATCCTTATCTAATTTTCGAGGATAATCAGTATTATCTTTTATCCTTTTTTCAATATATTCTTCTAAAGTACAAATAAATTTAGCTGGCACACCTGCATAAACAGTGTTGGAAGGAATATCTTTTAGTACTAAAGAACCTATTCCAACAATACAGTTATTCCCAATTTTTACATTTGGCATAATTATACTATGTGCACCTACAAAGCAGTTACTACCAATAGTAATTTTACCAACTTTCCTTAGTTCAGAATACTTTTCATTATAATTTCTAACCACATGAAGTGCACCATCATGATTTATAAATCGAACATTTGAAGATATCATCGTATTATCCCCAATATTAATTAGATATGGTTCGGTTCCAAAAGAATCCAAAGGTGAAATAAACATTACACCTTTACCAACCATCATCCCCGCCTTTTTTGCTTTATATAACTTAATTTTATCAATGATTCTTATCAAATTCATAACCGACTCCTAGTCCCAGAACTTTTACTAAATTTCATTTTAATAAATAGCAGTAAATTTCTATATGCTCTAAGTTCAAAAATGTTATATTTCAGCACTTTAAGATTAAGTTTTAAGCCTTGCTTATGATTTCCTAATAAAATATTTACCTTTGCAAGATTAGATAGTATTTGAGTATAACCTTGATATCCCCTTACATTATATCTTAATAATAAAGGTTTTAACTCCTTTAAATATATCTCATAGACCTTTTTACTTCGAATTAGACTTGCATCATCACTGCTATGGAATCTAGTAATTGATTCGACATCTTGATTATAAATTCTCAGACATTCATTAACGTACAAAAAATCGTTGTTTTGAGCCATTTTCAGCCACAATATACTCTCTCCACCATTTATGCCATCATAGAACTTATACTTTTTAATTTCAGAGGTTTTAACAATAAACAAATGCTCACCTCTGTTCTTCTTACCTCGTATTATTTCCTTAAAATCTAATTTTGTAATATAATCAATTTTATCATTAGGCTTTTTATTTGTATTTGTCTTGAAGGCAAATACATTATATTCCATATATTTTTTAATAATAGTATAAGCTATCTCTAACGTATTTTCTAAAAATTCGTCATCACTATCTAAAAAAGTAATATAGTCCGAATCAGCTAGTTCAATTCCAACATTTCTAGCAGTATTTACACCTCTATTATCCATCAATTTTATATATCTAATCTTATCATTTCTAATATTTTTAATTACTTCTTCTGTGTTATCTTGAGACCCATCGTCAACAATAATCAATTCCCAATTTGTATATGATTGATTAAGCACACTTTTAATAGCTCTTTTGATAATGTGTGCTCTATTGTATGTTGGCATAATGACAGAAAACTTCAACAAGCTCACCTCCATTATAATTCTTCAAACAATTCGCCAATAAATACTTTTTCTGAGTTAATAGTTGCCATCTCCAAAAGATTATAAAATTCCTTGGCTAATTTCTGATTTTCTATAATTTCCCAATAATGAGTTGCAAGGTTAAACTTTCCGATTCTTTCTTCTCTTATATATAGACTTTTTCTTATCTTGTTAAAATCACTTTTTGGTGTTATTGCAGTACTAGATATTTCCTTATGATTAGCATACTGTAATACCTTTGGATATGGAAACTCATAAAATAACCTCCATATGTTTTTAATTAAATAATTACACACAGTTCTAGCATCAATATCCCTATTTATGTTTCTACCAATTAAACCTGAAATATTAAATCCATTTTCAACTACCGCTCTAGCAGTTTCCCGTGTTAATGTGTTGCTTGGTGGAACAAAAACTTTCACTTTAACTCCGAAAGTATCTTCTAAAATTTCCTTACCTATAGCTATTTCCTTTTTTGCAGTAGAAAAATCTTTATACTCGAATTCAGGGATATATGAGTAGTTTTCTCCAGTATTATCAAGTCGGTTTCTTACATCTTTTGTAATCTTAAATATGTTATTACTTTCATCTTGGATGTAATATGAATGATCATAACCATGTTGCATTATTTCAATTTTATTATTCTTAATATTTTCCTTAAGCCAGTCTACTAACTCTTCATTATTAGACACTTCTTCAGTATTATCGGAAATATAGAATTTGCTTCTATCTCCAGGGCAATAAAGCCGATGTGACTTCGGTACAACCGCTAGTGAGATTTTATAGCCTAAATCAAATAATTTACTATAAACTTTTTCCAAATCTTTATAGTTTGTCCAGTACGATGTATCATCGTCCCTTATTGCAATTTTCATAATGTCACCTTCTTAGATAAATTATTAGTTTTCAATAATCTCAATCCATTTAGATATAATATTACTTAGCTGAAATCTCTCTACACTTTGCTTTGCATTTTTTTGTAAATCAGTATAAAAATTTTGATTCTCATATAATTTTTTCATCGCTTCTGCAATTGCCTCTATTGTATTTTCATGAATTAATAGGCCATTATAATTATTTGTAATTATCTCATTAGGACCATAATTGCAGTCAACACTTATTACAGGCACTCCACAATATAATGCTTCTATTAAGACATTTCCAAAACCTTCATGGTCCGAGGTTAGTACTAGATATTTGCAATATTTCATATATATATAAGGATTAGTTTGTAATCCTATTAACAACACATCGCTTTCAAGTGAAAAACTATTTATCAGCTTTTGCAATTCATTTCTTAGAGGCCCTTCACCAAGTATCAATAGTTTAACTCTGCCTTTTAAGCCGGAATTGTTATATGCTTTTATAAGAATATCAAATCGTTTTTGTCTATGTAATCTCCCAACTCCGATAATATAATCTCCCTCTATTGGACGATTTCCCTTTATTTTCAAATCAATATCTTCTTCATCAATTGGATTACAAATTACATTAACATTCTTTAAATGATATTCTAATTTCAAATTATCTGCAATACCATTCGAGACTGTAATTATCTTCTCAACATTAGGCAGTTTATAAATTGTATTTAAAAATAGTCTTTCAGAAAAAGGATAATATGATGGATTATTATGAATACTTGGAATTACTCTTTTAAATGACAAAATTGGCGAGACATTTCCTACAAATGATATTACTTTTTTAGGACGCTCAATTTTAATTAATTTCCGGATTCTATATGAACGCTTAAATACATTTATTATCTTACTCAAAATTCCATTAGTTTCAGTATTTAAGCTTACATGGGTTCCACAAACGTCATATCCCTCTCGTTCCCGGTAAGTTACTACTATAATCTTATAAATATTAGATAATTTCTTGCTAATCAAACTAACTATTCTCTCTGCACCACCTCTAGCAAGAGAAGGCACAATCAATATTACTTTATCCAAATTTATCACCTTTGATTTTTTTATTATAATAAATTTTCTTTATACCATTCAATCGCGGCTCCGATCCCTCTTTCAAAATTCCAGCACGGATTATAATCAAGCATCTCCCTTGCTTTACTAATATCGGCATTACTATGCTTAATATCTCCTTTTCTATCAGGTCCAAAGATAGGCACAATTTCTTTTCCCAATGCTTTACATAGTGAATTGTAAACATCTATCAAGCATTCTCGTCCACCATATGCAATGTTAAACGCTTCTCCCGCAACTTTAGATGATGCTTTACACGCCTTTAAGTTTGCTTCAATTACATTCTCAATATAAGTAAAATCTCTACTTTGCTTTCCATCACCATTTATTGTAGGTTGCTCATTATTAAGAAGCTGTTTGATAAATTTAGGTATAACTGCCGCATAAGCTCCATTTGGATCCTGCCTTTTTCCAAATACATTAAAATATCTTAAGCCATAAGTGTCTAGTCCATAAAGTTTTGTATAAAGTTTACCATATTCCTCATCAACCATTTTTGTTAAAGCATATGGTGATAACAGATTACCTTCTATACCTTCTTTTTTAGGAAGATTCGATTCATCCCCATATACAGATGAGCTAGATGCATAGACAAATTTCTTAATACCATTTTGCCTAGCCGCTTCCATCATATTAAGTGTTCCTCTAATGTTAATCTCTTCATAAAGTAAGGGCATCTCTATACTTCTGGGAACACTTCCCCAAGCCGCTTGATTTAACACATAACCTACGCCTTCACAAGCCTTCATACATGTCTCTAAATCACGCACATCTCCTTTAATAAAAATATAGTTCGGATTATTAATGAATAAATCTACATTGCTTCGCTTACCAGTTGAAAGATTATCAAGGCATCTTACCCTACATCCTTTATCTAATAAAACTTCACAAAGGTTTGAGCCAATAAAACCAGCTCCACCTGTGACAAGGAAAACACTATCTTTTTCAAACAAAATATTTTGATATCCCATTATATATTCTACCTTTCTTTATAGCCTCCAATATCTATATCCCGTCAACTCATACTCTTTTTTATCCAATATCCCCTTAATATCTAATAGCACCTTATTCCCATTAGGGCTTTCTTTATACATCTTATTAATATCATTTTGCGAGAGATTTAAAAATTGATTGTGCCCTACAGCTATAATAATAGCATCCATATTTTTAATGTCATCTATAGAATCAAATTCTATTCCATATTCATGTCTTGCTTCTTCTACATCAGCTTCAGGATCTACTATCATTGGGGTTAAACCATATTCTTTAAGTTCATTTAAAATGTCAATAACTTTGGTATTTCTTGTATCAGGACAATTTTCTTTGAATGTAAAACCAAGAATCGCCACTTTAGCATCCTTGACTGGAACATCTGCTTTGATAAGATTTTTAATTAAATTCTCAACTATATATTTACCCATATCATCATTAATTCTTCTACCAGAAAGAATAACTTGAGAATGGTAACCTAACTGTTCGGCTTTATATGTTAAATAGTATGGATCTACCCCTATACAATGTCCACCTACAAGGCCAGGAAAAAAGCTCAAAAAGTTCCATTTAGTCCCTGCCGCTTCAAGAACAGCTTTTGTGTCAATTCCCATCTTATTAAAAATAATAGAAAGTTCATTCATAAATGCTATATTAATATCTCTTTGAGAGTTCTCTATTACTTTCGCTGCTTCGGCAACCTTTATTGATTCTGCTTTGTATACACCTGCGTCAACTACAAGTTCATATGTTTTTGCAATGATATCAAGAGATTCCTCATCTATGCCAGATACAACTTTTATAATTGTCTCTAATCTATGTACTTTATCACCAGGATTGATCCTTTCTGGTGAATATCCTACTTTAAAGTCTTTACCGCACTTCATACCGGATTCTTTTTCAAGAATGGGAATACAAATTTCTTCCGTAACGCTTGGGTAAACCGTGGATTCATATACAACAATAGAGCCTCTCGTTAAATTTCTTCCCACTGTTCTACTAGCGGCTTCAACCGGTTTTAAATCCGGAGTATGGTCCACATTAACAGGAGTTGGCACTGCAACAATATGAAATTTTGCTTCTTTGAGTCTTGACTCATCTGCTGTAAATTCTACTGTTGTTTCTTTTATAACTGCATCTCCAACTTCTTTAGTTGGGTCTATGCCCTTTTTATATAACTCTATTTTTTCTTTGCTAATGTCAAATCCAATAACATTAACCTTCTTAGCAAAAGAAACCGCGATTGGCATACCAACATAGCCTAGCCCTACAAGTGAAATTTTTTCACGTCTGTTTTTAATTTCTTCATATAAGTTCATATTTAACTACTCCTTTTCACTATAGTAATTTCATTGTTTCCATTATCGATTTATTAACCAAATTGACATCGTATTTTTCTCTAGCAAGTTTTAAGCTACGTTCTGCCATTAACTTATTCATTGATGAATCCAATATAAGGTTCTTCATTTTTATAACTAAATCATCAATATCTTTTACAGTAACAAGAAAGCCATTATATCCATCAATTACAGTCTCTCTACAACCCGGCGCATCACTTGTTATAATTGAACGCCCTATGGCCATAGCTTCAAGAACAGTTTTTGGTGTTCCTTCATGATAAGAAGGAAGTACATAAGTGCTACACTGCTTAATATATGGTCTGACATCATTCTGCTCTCCAAAGTATTCAACAATACCATGGTTTATAAAGGGTTCAAGGTCTTCCTGTTGTAATGCAGATGGATTGCTATCATATGGTCCCACAAGCAAGCATCTCACATTTGGAAACTCTGCTTTAATTCTCTGACATGCTTCGAGATATTCCATAACCCCTTTATCCTTTATAAGCCTACCGATAAAGAGAAAAGCAGGTATTTCAGGTAATGGGGCAGGTTTAAACTTATCAAGATTAACCCCTGAACCATTAATGATGGTGATTTTATCTTCCTCAATAAGTCTATTATTGATAAATTCCTTCTTATCATCATTGTTTTGAAAGAATACCTTTTTGCTTGCCTTACACGCTGCGTAATATTCAACTTTCATTACATTTTTAATAATTTTATTCTTTAGACCATTTCCCCTGAAAATCGAACCTAACCCAGCAATTAATAAATAGTTTTCTACAATACCATTTGCTTTTGCTGCTAGGCTACCATAAATTACAGTTTTAGCTTGATATGCGAATACCTTATCTGGCTTTTCTTCCTTCATAAAACGACAAAGTTCTCTATATGTCTTTAGATCATTGAAAGGATTTATACCATTACGTTCTACAAAAAATTGCTTATATTGAATTCCATTTTCTTCAAACTTATTCTTCCAACCAAATTCCGTTTCTGGACCCAACGCGATAACAATATGTCCATGTTTTACAAACTCTTTCATCATATCCATACGAAACCAAAACAGTGATGACGTATGACTTGAAAGTATGGCAATTTTCATAATATCTATCCTACTTTCATAAACAGTTACCTAGATAAATACTGTTCTATTTCAATTCTTATACCTTTATTAAAACTCATAGGCTTATAATTAAGATCATTCCTAGCATCTTTATGAGAATAACTTCTATCTTCACCCATCCTCTGAACCGCTTCCACATAATCTATCTTTCCTAGAGTAAATAATCTTGCTAATCTTGCCAGAATTACCCCAAGTCCAAGTGGAACACTAATAAAAATCGTTTTCTTATTGAGGTTATTACTTATCAATTTAAAAATTTCTATCATCTGTAGAGGTTTTTCGCCAGATAAATTATAATCTTCTTTAGTTACTTTATCAGGAGATGATAGTACTGTATAAAAAGCCTTTCCTAAGTCCCTAGCATTAACTGGCTGAATTAAATTCTTACCACCATTTATAATTGGCATAATTTTAAACTTATCTATCATTTTAATAAATTTACTCATGTTGCTATCTCCAATGTCTCCGTAAATCATCGTTGGTCTTAGAATCGTTACCTTAGTAAAACAGTTTGGGTTTGACACCATTTTAAATACTTTTCTTTCAACATCCTTATACGCCTGAGAAGCATACTTAAAATTCGAATAAATTCCTGTTGTATGTACTAAAATTGCTCGCTTTACATTATTCTCAATAGCTGCCTGTACAATTATTGGTGAATGGTGAATGTTATAGATATGCATAATAGTATCGACACCTTCCATAGTATTCACAATGAATTCTTTGTCATTTAAGTCTCCAATAACCTTCTCAATATTTAATCCACAATTATCAAGCAATAAAGTATCAGATTTTTCTCTAATAATGCAGCGAATTGAACCTTCGTATTTATGGTCTATAAGCTCTTGTAAGAAGTAACGTCCTGTACGTCCTGTAATACCTGTAACTAGCAGCATTTGATCACCTCTATTATTTCAATAAATCTTTTCTAGCTTTTTTCGCACCGGTTCCGCCCTCAAGAACGCCATCACTTTGTAAAACGCTAGAAATTGTCCCAAAAAAACATTTAACATCCATTAAGAATCCAATCTTCTCAGCATATTCTCCATCAAGTTTTGCCTTAAGTTCAATCTCCAACTCATCCCTACCATTAATCTGCGCCCAACCTGTCAATCCTACTAGCACATCATTTGCACCATACTTATCTCTTTCTTCAATAAGATCAAACTGATTCCATAGAGCTGGCCTAGGACCGATTATACTCATTTCTCCTTTAAGGATATTAATGATTTGTGGCAACTCGTCTAAACTTGTCTTTCTTAAGAACTTACCAACCTTTGTAATCCATTGTTCAGGATTCTCAAGGAGATGAGTTGGGATATTCTTTGGTGTATCAATATGCATGGTTCTAAATTTTAAAATATTAAAAAATTTCTTATGAATTCCGACTCTCTTTTGCTTAAAGAAAACAGGTCCCTTAGAGTCAAGTTTAATTGCAATAATAAGTATCAGAAACACAGGAGATAATATGATAAGTCCTAATAAAGATAATATGATGTCGATTAATCTTTTGATTTTTAAGTAAACCATTTGTTAGCCCCTCCTGCTTTGCATATAAAGTAATCCTGAAATAGAATATTTATTTTTGGTTTTTTTATTTAGTTCAACTTGTTTTTTCTACATACCTTGATTGGCCTTTGTAATTATCTCCCTTTTTATCAATGCCATTTGAAAATTGTAACATGGACATCTTACCCTTCTCCTTAATTACATAGCTTGGAACAATGGTCTTTATTTTTTCTCTTATTTCAGTAGATTCTTCATAGCATGTCTGTTTTAGTTCTTCTAGCTGTTCAATGAATATATCCTCGTTAATTTCAATTGGCTTTCCTATATGTATTAATTTATTTTCTGTATCTTGCATTCCTTCTTCATCCATTAATAGTTCTTCATATAATTTTTCACCTGGTCTTAATCCTGTGAATTCTATCGCGATATCTTCATATGGAACATATCCGGATAGACGAATTAAATTTATCGCAAGATCAAGTATTTTAACTGGTTCTCCCATATCCAATACGAATATTTCTCCCCCCTTGGCATAAGCACCTGCTTGGAGAACTAAAGATACTGCTTCAGGTATAATCATAAAATACCTTATAATATCAGGGTGAGTAACCGTAATCGGACCACCAGCTGTAATTTGCTTTTTAAATAATGGAATTACACTTCCATTTGAACCTAGCACATTACCAAATCGAACAGCTACAAACTCCGTTCGTGATCTTTTATCATAGGTTTGAATAATCATCTCGCAGATGCGTTTTGATGCCCCCATTATATTAGTTGGATTCACTGCTTTATCCGTAGATATCATCACAAAACGTTTTACATTGTATTTATCAGCAGCTATTACGGTGTTCCAGGTTCCAATTACGTTATTCTTGATAGATTCATTAGGGCTATCTTCCATTAAAGGTACATGTTTATGTGCCGCAGCATGATATACTATGTCTGGCTTATATGTTTCAAATATAGAATCTATTCTTTTTTCATTACGCACAGATGCAATTAATACAACTAAATTAAGATGTGGATGCTTTCTCTTAAGTTCTTGTTGGATATCATAAGCGTTGTTCTCATAGATGTCTATTATGATTAGTTGTTTTGGTCCATGGGCCGCAAGTTGCCTACACAATTCGCTACCGATAGAACCACCGCCACCTGTTACAAGAACCACCTTATCTTTAATGTATCCCATGATGGAATTCAAATCTACCTTTACAGGTTCTCTTCCAAGTAAATCTTCTATTTCCACATTTCTTAACTTGCTAACACTTACTTCTCCATTCATAAGTTGATAGATTCCAGGAAGAATCTTTAACGAGCATTCTGTTTCTTTACATAGCTCAACAATTTCCCGTATTTCCTTTTTAGATACAGAAGGCATAGCAATAATAATTTCATTAATATCATATAAAGTAGCACATTCTTTAATGTTGTTTCGTGTCCCAACTACTTTAATTCCATGTATGTACTTTCCTTGTTTACTCGCATCATCATCTATAATACATTTTACAACCATATGATTAATATGATCACTCGACTTAATTTCTCTAATAATTGCATTTGCCGCATTACCACCACCAATAATCATAATTTTATTAATAATAATTGAATCGTTATTTCTTTTCTTATGTATTTGAATTCGAATAAGGCGATATGCAAAGCGACTTCCTATAGTTAACAATAGTAAGACACCCCCATACAAAAAATAATAGCTTCTTGGTACTGGATAATCCAAGACTTCCATACCTATAAGCTGTACAGCAGATGCTACTACGCAAGCTGAAAATACATTCTGCATTTCAGTCACTCCTGCGAATATCCACAAACTATGATATAGTTTGAATAAATAGAATATAACAAATGTAGTAGCCATATTAATAGGCAGATAACACCATACAGATTCAACATATATTGGACTGATCTTGCTAAATTCTAAGTCAAATCTTAATAATAATCCCATGCCACTAGCTACTAGAATAATTATGATATCAGTAATAATTATAAAAAATCTTCTTATGGTTAATTTCTTATCTATTATATTCTTTAACATACTTACTTTCCCTCTTATTTTTCTTTTTAATCCTTTGCGGTACAGTAATTATTTTATTATACTTTTCCCCGTATTTAGTAGTTTACCACTTATAATCGATTAAAACAATATAAATGTTGTAAAAGGTGTTAATTTTGTACTGAATAGAGAATTATCTCCATACATCAGAAATAAGCTTATCCAGAAATATTCAAGTAGTTTTATGTTAAATTATATTTATTGTAATACTTGTATTTTAGACTAGAACATACTACAATATTATAAGTACATTTATACCATTTACCTATAAAGGAGATTTATTTATATGAAGTCAAAACATTTACCAAAAAGTAAAAATTCTAAGCATATAACAAGTTCTTCTTATATGTTGAGCAACGCACACAATAAGTTATACATATTGCCCTTAATACTAATCATATCTATACTTCCATTAATTATGTATCTTCATGAATTTGATTCTGGTTTATCAGGTTTTTCATGGTACCCTAAAAGTAGTGAGCAGTTTGATATATTTTTATATTGCAAACAAATCTTTTTTATTACAGTTTGTTTTTTTATGTTATTACTTATATTTTGGAAAGTCTTTATTGAGAAAAAAACAGTAAAGTTTTTACCCATTTTTATTCCCTTATCCCTTTATGGATTCTTAGCTTTCCTTTCCACATTGTTTTCAGATTACCCCTCCTTGGGTTTTAGAGGAATTGCGGAACACTTTGAATCCATCTTCGTCATATTAGGTTATTGTTTAGTTGTGTATTATGCTTATCTATTTATTGATTCTGAAGATGATATAAAATTTGTATTAAAATACTTTATAATAGGTATATTAATAATCATGATATTAGGTATTTTACAAGCTACAGGTAACGATTTTTTTGCAACTAACATAGGTAAGAAATTATATCTTCCTAAGAAATATTGGAATCAGCTTGATGCCTTTACATCTACTTTAGGTTTTAAACGAGTCTATATGACTCTATATAATCCAAATTATGTTGGTGTTTATGTATCTTTGATTATTCCATTTTTAGCTGGTTTACTACTAACTGAAAAAAAAGCAAAAAACATCTTAATTTATTTAATTACAATACTTGGACTAATCTTTTGTCTTATGGGTTCCGAATCAAAAGCAGGTTTTTTTAGTTTGTTTATTGCGTTACTTATTATATTGATATTTTATAGAAAATATATTTTTCGTAATATAAAGATAACCTTATTTGTTATTGGTATTTCTATAACTATAATAATTAGTTTTAAATCTACTGTTTTATCAACTTTTAATAAAGTATTTAGTAACATGAATATTCTTGCGTGGCAAAAAGCGGAATTCTCATTGACAGACATTAAAACAAAAGATGCATTAACTATAACCTATAAAGATAATAACCTAGTTATTAACCAAGATATATCAGATGAAAATATTATAGTTTTCATAAAAGATTCAAGAGGTAAAAATATTGAAACAACAATAGATGCAAATACAGGAACATTTACTATTGTAGATGAACGCTTTTCTGGTATCACAGTTGCTCCTGTCGTTTATGATTCCATTCTTTGTGTTCAAGTAAATATTGAAGGGAGGAATTGGGTATTCTCTAATCAGCTAGGTGATGATACTTTTTACTACCTTAATTATTTTGGTAAGTTTGATAAAATTAATAAAGCAGAATCTTCTTTGTTTACTGGCTATGAGAAGTTTGTTTCAGGTAGAGGTTACATATGGTCTCGAACAATTCCATTGTTAAAGGAAAATATTGTTTTTGGTTCTGGAGCAGATACCTTTACAACCCAATTTCCACATCAAGACTATGTATATCGAACTAATATGTACTATAATGATCAAATAATGACTAAACCTCATAGTTTATATTTGCAGATTGGAGTTCAATCCGGTGTCTTTTCATTAATAGCTTTTCTTGTATTCTTTATCGCATACTTTATTTCAAGTATAAAGATATACATAAATGGTAGATTCGATAATTATTTTAAAAGAGTTGGAGTAGCTATCTTTATTGGAGTTGTTGCTTATATGGTTTCAGGAATAACCAATGACTCAACCATTACTGTGGCTCCTATTGCTTGGACATTAATTGGTATAGGAATTGCTTGTAACTACAAAGTAAAAGAACAGATTAGTAACGAAATCCTCAAAGCTTAATTACTATAAAAAAGGTTCTATTAAAATGTTGGGGTGTGTTCAAAGTATACCTACCTAGTGCAGCCATAATCATAGTCAGATATCATTTCATTCGATATGTGACGTGGGCCAAATCGAAAATGTTAGAAAAAGGCTTCAAAAAACAATGTCTGTAGATTTAAGAAAGTACTACAAAAGAAACCGGAAGCTAACCTGACCTGTTAAAAAGTTAAGAAAAGAAAGCAAAAAAGCTTATGATCTCATGTTATTTACAAAGATGATTTACGGAAAGACCATTATTTAAAGGAATGGTTCTACGATATTTGCCAGAACGAGAAATCTTCTTATTAAAGAACCTCTTTCTGGGACTGGGTAAAAACTGCTGAGAACTCCGGAATTCCAGAATTTGAAGAATGAGCAAAGACATACAGAAACTGGCCTAAAGGAATTCTGAACGTCTTTAAATATAAATAATACCGACGCCCCTACGGAAGGCTATAATAATAAAACAAGGTACTTAAAAGAATATTTTTTGTAGTCCGTAACTTTAAGCGTTTTTGGACAAGAATTATTCATAGCTCTATCTGATGATAACATGACGACGAAAAAACGAAAATGAAGAGGCTTATTTGGCATACCCAAAAGCAGGAATTATAGAGACAAACATAAAAAAGGCCTTAAATGCCACAAAAAGACAAGAAATCCTTCAACGTGAAGTGTCTCTTGTCTTTTTATAATTTACTTATAATTCTTTATTTCGTCTTTTCCTCATATATAGCACTAACTTCATCAATCCCGCCTTGTGCTATAACCTGTCCATGTTCCAACAATATCGCCTTATCACATATCTTCTGCACCTGCGCCAATGAGTGAGATACAAACAACACAGTAACCCCTTTATCAAACATAGATTGAATTTTCGCTTCGCACTTTTTCTTAAACTTCGCATCACCAACTGCCAATACTTCATCCAGTATTAATATATCCGGTTCCACAATAGTTGCAATAGCGAATCCAAGTCTTGATTTCATACCGGATGAATAATTCTTTAATGGAACATTAATAAATTTTCCTAATTCTGAGAAAGCTACTATCTCATCATACTTCTCTGCTATAAATTCTCTTGGATACCCAAGTACTGCTCCATACAGATAGATATTCTCTGCGCCTGTATATTGAGGTTCAAATCCCGCACCTAACTCCAATAGAGGGGCAATTACGCCTCTTACCGTTACAGAGCCTTCTGTAGGCTTTAATACACCTGCAATAATCTTAAGCAAGGTACTCTTTCCGGCACCGTTAAGTCCTAATATTCCAAGACGCTCTCCTTTATTCACTTTCAAGTTTATATCTTTTAAAGCCCAAAACACATTATAACTAATTTCTTTTTTAACGAATTTAATAAAATATTCTTTTAGATTATCTACCTTTTCTGAAGATAGGCTAAATCGCATACTAACATGTTGTACATCAACAACGGTCTTACCCATGGTATGCCTCCTTTTCTTTTAACACGTATATAAAATGACATTTGTGAAGAATGCCATGGCTTTTACACATAAAGAATAAATACATCTTGTTTCTTCGCGAACATAATAGTACCAACAATTAAAAATACTGTACTATAAGCAATTGATATTATTAATGCTCTTTGATCTAACGGTGCACCGAATATAGAATTTCTAAAATTGGAGACTACGGAGTATAACGGATTTATATCCAGTAACCATCCATAACCAGCGTTAATTATCTTGGCAGGTTTGTAAAAGATAGCCGATGTATACATAACTAACATTAATGCTACTGACCAAATATACTCCAAGTCACGGAAGAATACTGCCAGTGTTGCTAATATAAGACCCAAACCATAGGCCATGACCGCTATAATAACTAATGGTACAATAGCACCAAATAGATATATTGTAGGCTTTACTTTTAATACTGCACCAACAGCTACTAATACAATCAGAGATATTAAAAATATAATATATTCCGTAAGTACGCTTGACAGTGGATACATATATTTAGGAACATACACCTTTTTAATCATAGAACTATGTGTACGTATTGATTTCATTGCTATTTTGGTACTAATAGAGAAGAAAGAGTATAACAATCTGCCGGATAGAATATATACCGGGAAAGTTTTATCTTCATTACCGAATAATGTACCAAACACTACAGTTAAGACAATCATAGTAAGTAATGGCTCAATTAAGGTCCATAAGATACCAAGATAAGATCTCCTATACTTTAGGGCTATTCCCTTTTTAATTAATTCTCCTAATAAGAATCTATATTTAACAAAATTTTGAACATATTTTTTCATATCTTCTTTATACCCAAATACCTATTCTGATTAGAACAGTGTCCCTTATAGGTACCTTTCTACATAAATTTAAAATCCACTATTGTTATATTGATTATGTCAAATTAACCTTTGCATTTGTCATTCTGAGTTAGTTAAAGTAACTAAATCCTCAATTTAAAGAATCTAATATATGAATATCTAGCGTTCCTTACCTTTTAATCTCAGAATGACAACTTATTCATGCAATACTAAAATTTAATCTTTACAAATTTAAGATTCATTGGTTTCCTGTTGTTTTAAATCATTATATCCAAGTAGCAGATCATCTATTGGTGTCTCATCCAACTTGTCGAATATTTCTAATCGTTCTAACCGGAAAGGACTGGCTGCAATATGATTTTTCGTAAATGCACTGGTCATATCACTGTCTTTATAGATAAAGCTTTCTTTCACCTTATCCCATACCTTACTGCCTTTTTCATTATTAATTGTTAATAAACTTACGCCCTTATCGTCGAACATATCCGGTTCAATATCTCTTATACCCCAGAAGTCTCCGATTGTCACATCTCCTGCACGGTTTGTAAAGGTATATTCACATTTATTACAGCTTGGGCGGGCAATAAAGTCATTCAGGAATGCACGGAAATAATTATTTCTTCTTGCATTCACTCTTAATTCTTTTCCATTTTCAAATTCAATTACCATAGTAGCTTTGTGAATTAACCAACCCTTTTCTTTATCACGGAAGGTTATATTCTTAACATTAGAACCAAATTTTTTCTTTAAGTACTCCATGTACTGTTCTAATATCTTAGGTGATGGAGCTGCATGACAGACTATCTCACATATTATCAAATTGTCATAGTCTTTTCTTAAGTAAGATCGAAGTCCTGCACATTCACATGGTAGACCGGAATATAATACCGTATGCCCATCCTTTAATAATTGTTTAATCTGAGGGAAGATACCATCAAATTCACTCTTTACATACTTAGAGCCATAGAATGCTTTTACATCTTCTATGTTATCTGCTATAGAAGCCACTGCCTTCATGTTCTCGTCAAACTTAACACCAACAACATATCCCTTCTTCTCTTCAATCACATATCTTGCAAGTTCAGGGAAGATTGCACCGGAAGAGCTCTTCATTCGAACGTCTTCCTCTTTGTTCATAACAGAATATACTTTAGGATATTCTTCTTTATAATCAATGATGTGTTTATCCCTGCGAATACAAGCTTTAGCACATGCACCGCAATCGGTACATTTTCCTGCATCAACTTCAGGATAATAGAATCCTTCTGCATCCTTTTTCATTGTAATTGCATTGGTTGGACATATCTCTTTACATGCAAAGCAGCCATAGCACTCATCTCTGCTAATATTAGTAGGACAATTTACTTTCCTATATTTTTCACTTAATCTAAGCGCATCTTCTAAGAATAGCAGGGATGCTCTTCTAAGTTCTAATATACGGCTTCTTAGTTTCTCTACATTCTTTATTTTGAATTTTTCAAAGTCTGTAAAATCTTCAATATTATATAACAAATGAGATTCCAAATTCAATGCATTTAATAAGTCAACAGTTCTGCTGCCAGTATTGGAATGCAGCATAGAAACAAAAGGTGTCTCATAAATAGCCGAAAATACGGTTCCATGAAAAGAGTTCGTAATAACATACTCTGCATTCTCAATTAGTCCAAGGAAGTCCCCAGGAGCAGAAGTATAGCAGGTTCCAATCTCATTTTTAAATAGCTTATTAGGTCTTCTCTGAATAATAGGGAGTCCTGTCATCTTAGATACCCTATTAGCAAAGGTCACTACATCCGGATTATGCTCCATCATGTATACGAAAATATATTTTTCTTTCACATCCGGCACTGTCTTAATCTCTTCATATTCTTCTTTTGGTATTAAAAGAGTAGGGTCTAATACAATACTCACAGAATTACTGGTAAGTTGCTTTACCGCAGCTTTACCGCTTTTTTCTCTTATAGAGATAGAAGTAAAGGTCTCTAAACTTTCTCTAATTTTATCATGATAGACCGGCAGGATATAATCCTTACCAAGACTTGCAGCATAAGCAATCTTAAGAGCACCCGGTTTTGCAAAATTCAAAAAGTAAGCAGGATCGAAACCTCCTATATGCTCACTATTCCATACCTGATCACTACCAACTATATAGGCATCTAAATCCACATTCCCAGCTTCCAACTCCTTATAGGTAGAATAATCACCCAATAAGTTAAAACTTTTTTTAATAAAGTTAGTATAGTTATTGTACCGAATTAAGCTTCTTGGATTTGTCCTTTTCAGATTTAATCTGGCTAATTCTTTCTTTAATCCTGACTTACCGCTAAGGGGATCATACAAATCATCAATAATGTTTGGATGATAATTAATAACTGAGGCATCTACCTTATAATTCTTAAGGACCTTCTGCAACGCCCAAGTCTGTAAGCTGGCGCCAAAGTTATGCGCACTATGAAATGTAACAACACCTGCTTTCAAACTATTCACTCTCCTTTACTAATGTCTCATCTAATCTTTCATTATCCAGCAACTTTACGACTTTGTCAATCTCCATCGGAAGAGATTCCACCATACGCACTTTTGTCTTCTTATTTAATTCATGAACTTCCTTCATATTCTTCATAGCATCGGGAAGAATTACTAAGTCATAATTCTCCAGATGTCTCAATGCATATCCTATATCTTTACGGTATTTTTTAGATTTATTATATTGTGCCATCGTAAAGTCATTAAAGCAATATATCTTTTTGCCTTGTATTTGATCCAAAATATGAAGCAGCATTAAATCCATACCAGAATAATTAATAAGGTATTCAAAGTTTGTGTCGCCAAGTTGTTTTCTTAATTCTCTTAAAGCCAGGCTCTGTATTTTACGTTTCGTAAAGCCATTCTCAATACCATACTTAAATGTTAACGTGAATGCAATATATTCGGATAACATATAGTTTTTACCCGGTTGCATAGGAAAGTAACCTATGTCTTTATGGAATAACGATAAAAGGCTGGAGGTCTTCTTCATTCCATTTGCCTTAAAATGAATAAAATAATTTCTTTTCTCCAAATTTAATCCATTCATTTTACGAATAAAACTATTATCTTCTTCAGTATCCTTAAGTGCCTTTACATGAATAAGCACATTAGGCTTCTTCACTTTCTTATACTCAATGGTCTTAAGTCCGCATTCTTCTTGTAAGAATACTGTATCACATACATTTCTTGCAGTATCTTCAGAATCATAACTGCAGAAACGTTCAAAGAATAGAGGATATTCGCATTCTTCGCTTACCTCTTTATTAATTTCATCTATTAATTCTTCTACCGTATCTACTTTCGGAAGATCCATTTCATCCAAACTGATATAAATACCTCTATCTTTTAAGTACTCTTCTCTGTCATATGTGAATAGAATCATTTTCTTCATAGAAACAGCATAGTCGAACATAATACTGGAGTAATCCGTAATTAGCATATCACTGGCATTCAAGAAGTCATAGGTTTCATATTCACTTGGGAATTGACGGATATGAATGAAATCATCATAATTAATTTCACTCTTAACAAAAGGATGCAATTTTACATATAAAACCTGATTCTCTTGTAATTTATAATCAATGCGCGCTAAATAACTATAGATTTGCGCTACTTGTTCTTTGCTCTGTTTCTTATGAAGCAGGCCTCTCCAGGTAGGCATATATACAATTACTTGTTTGTCTTTAATATTACATTCTTTGCGGATAATATCTCTTCTGTCTGTGCGGTAAAAAGCAGAGTTTCTTGGATAACCGGATAATAATACCTTACCTTCATATATCTTATCCAACATATAATCATTCAAAAATACATCTTTTGAAAAATCATTCTGGTATAACAAATAATCTGCTATATTAAAGTTTCTCTGCACATTACCAAGACCGTATTCTCTATCCGGTACGGCTCTACCCATGGCCTTAAGAGGCGTTCCATGCCAAGTATTTAAATATACCTGCTCTGGTTTCTTGATAAAGTAAGGTGGCAAACTAGTATCAGTTACAAGGTACTTAGCAGTTGCAATGGCTTTCAGGTATTCATTAGAATGCAATTCAATAAATCGTACATGTCGAATACCATAATTATTTAATAATGTTCTATAGGTATCATACAGATCTTTCTTTAGAACAAGAAAAACGCGGTAGTCCTTGTATTTATCCCTACCAGTTTCATAAATCATATTAAATATATTACCGGCTAAATCTTCTCCATGCTTTGATTCAAAGAGAATGTCTTTATCATTGACACTTAATTCTTCATAATACTTGGTATATTTCACATCTATCGGCATATGGAATAATTTAAGAAAAGGAATATTCTTTAACTTCTTCTTAATCAAAGCCTTTTTGTTTCTGCTTCTTCTAAATTTTCTCCACTTTCCTTTTAACTTAGTCTTTAAGCTTCTTAGTTTCTGCGCAATTCGTAATACAAAGCCAGGAACCCTGTCACGGAAAGTAATATAACGTATGGTCTTATTCCTGTCTACATAATATTTTAGATGCTTTTTAATAGCCGCGCCGGAGCAATACTTTAGGTATTGGTTATCCTGCCAGCCCGGTATTTCTTTCTCTAAGAAATCTTGTGTTTCGTTAATAATATCTATCTTTAGCTGTAATTGCCCTTTCTTTTCATCGGCATAGAAAGACTCATAACGATAAAAGAAATGCCTTGTACAGATATATTCTAATTCTTCTTTGAAAGTATCAAACAAATCATGTTCTTTCATAAAATCAAATAATAAACCAAAGGCTGTAACAATATCCTTGGTTGCTTCTGAAAAACTATTTAGGAACCCACCTTGTGTGGTCTTACGATAATTATAGAGAGGCTCATGAACCACTCCAATACTTTCCGCTCTTGTTACTGCTTCAAAGGCAACAACAAGATCCTCGAATCTTATTCCTTCCGGGAATCGTATTCCTTCTAATAAAGAACGTTTATAAAGCTTGTCCCAAGGGAATGGTGAAGCATGTGCCAATTCAAACTTTCTCTCAGACATCTTAAAGTTCTGATTCATGGAGAATATCTTTAGGATTTTACGCCTTGGCTCTTTTTTACCTTCTACTTCGTATACATTGTACCTGGCACACATAACTAAATCATTGTGGTCTTTTATTGCTTTCCGGTATAACTTCTTCGCCATATCCAGTTCAATGTAATCATCACTATCAACAAACATAACATAATCACCAGAGGCTCTATCCAGTCCATAGTTACGGGCATGGCTAACACCTCGGTTCTCTGTTGAAAACACTTTTACTTTATCCGGATACTTCTTAGCGTATCTTTCCAATATCTCTATACTGTTATCAGGACTACCGTCATTCACTGTAATAATCTCTATCTCTTGTAAGGTTTGGTTAACCAAACTTTCCATACATTGTTTAAGATACTTTTCAACATTATACACAGGGACAATAATACTAACCTTGTATTTATTCATATAAAACCTCCTGATTTGATGGCTATCCACTAAGAAGGATTTTAACATAGTTGACGTTTGATTGCAATAATAATCCTAGAAAGTAACTTTATTGGAATAAGATTAAAAAATTTCTTTATAATAAAAAAGCTATGCTAGAATCCTAGCACAGCTTTTTTATTAATTTATTAATAGATTAATTATCTAACTGTAATTGATCTACCTACTGATACAGTAATTGGTACTTGGTATCCATCTACAGCAACATCAAGAGTAATAGACTTGATAGAATAGCTGTTTCCAGATACAAATGCAGTTACATCAGGAGTTGTAGCAACATCAGTAATTGTATATTCTCCAGCTGCTAATTTCTTGCCAGCATAATAGAAGTCAAATGCTTCGTCTACAGCTGCAAACACACTTGTGTTATTTACAACTTGTTTATCAAGAACAGCTGATAAACCAGGTTGAGAATCTTTAACTACAAAGCTACCATTAAATGAAATTGGTTTACCTGTATTCTCATTTAAAACAGTTACTGTGAATGTATAAGTTCCTGTAGCAGCTTTTTCTACATTCTTTCCATTTAAATGTAATCCAGTAAATACTACTGAAGAACCAGTAACAGAGTTTACAATTGCTCCACCTGTTACAACTTTATTATCTTTTCTAAGCTCAAAGCCTGTAACCTCAGCATATTTTGCTACTGCAGGTCCTTGGCTTGCTGCAACTTTAATTTCTACAGTTTTGTCTTCTTTAACGTCTTTGTCAAATACGATATCAAGAGGTTTGTTGTTATATACTAAACTATAAGAAAAATCTTTAGCAGTATCAGGTTTAGCAACAATTACTCTTACAGGTCTTGTGAATTTACCAACTGTAATGTTGTAATTATAAGAACCGATTTCACTATCAGCAAATCCAGCACCTAAGAATGTTACTTTACCATTTTCTACTTTTACGTGAGATGTATCAGCAACATCAGTAGCATTTACTCCAGCAGGAACGCTAACAGCAGTAACAGTAATTTTGTCTGCAGTAGTTGCAGATTTCATATCATCACCATATTGGTCTTTAATAGTTACAGTTACAGCTTTATTATCTTTTGCTGCTGATGCATTTGATAATGATATTGTAGATTCACCAAGTGTTAAGTTACCAGCTTCTCTTTTAGCAACAATGCTTACAGGAAGTGAGAATACTACATTACCGTCTTTATCTTTAACAAGAGCGTATGCACTACCTTGAGCAACTGCAGTTACAGAAGCAGAACCATTGCCGTTGTCATTTACTATAAGAATATCACTATTGGATGATGTTAAAGTGTATTCATTAGCTACGTTAGCATCTGAATCATTTCTTAATACATATAAGAATAATGTGTATTCTGTATCATTAATTGCAAGTCTAGTATTAGCCTTTAAGTTCTTCCAATCTGGAGTTTCTGTAGCTATTGTATATTTATGTTCCTTAACGTTTACGGCAGTCTTATCAACAGCTGTAATAGTTAATTCTGTTTTAATAGCTCCAACTTCAAGACCATTTGTATCATATTCATAAGTGTGATATGTTGCTGTTGCTTTTGCGGTATCACCTTTAGCATATAATAATAATTCATTTCCAGCAGTGTAACCTTGTGTAGTTTCAATAGCAAATTGAAGTTTATAGTCACTTACTTCGCCATATTTGTACTCGTCTAAGATAACACCTTTAGCATCTACTGTTGCTACTTTCATAGTAGTTGCTGTATTAAATGCAACAGTAGCTGGGCTAATTGCAAGAGATGCTACAACATTATTAGTTGCAGTAAACTCAAGTTTCTTATCAGCATTAGTTACAGTATATACCTTGCCATCTACCATCTTAGAATAAGTAGTAACAGTAAGTTCTTTACCATTAGCTTCAACTGATTTAACAGGATATACTAAGTTAGTTTCATTGTTAACAATAGCAATATCTGTAGCCTTAACATCAGCTGCATCTTTACTGAATGTTAATTTAAGTTCTGCTGATTTAGTTTGTTCTACTTTTAATAAACCATCAACAACAGTAACTTTAACTTCGTCATACTTGTTGTATTTGCTATTGTTTGCTGTGAACCAAGCACCTTTAGCTGCAACTTTGATAGTAGCTTCACCAGCTGCAACAGCTGTTACGATACCAGTTTTTGTATCAACTGTAGCTACTTTTTCATCACTTGAAAAGTATCTTAAAGTATCAGTTGAGTTAGCTGGAGTCTTAACTGCGTCAAGATCTTTCTTTTCGCCAACTGCTAATTCGAAATCTTCTGCACCGATGCTAACGCTTGTAGCACGTAATTTAACATCTAAGTCTAATTTGAATGCTTTGATAAGCTTTCCAGTTGATTTCTTGTAAGCGTTAACTTTGATTGTAGCTTTACCAGGAGCTACTGGAGTTACAACGCCACCTGTTTGAGTGATTTTAGCGATTTTTGCGTTGCTAGTAAACCACTTGTAAGTGTTTGTTTTGTATACATTGTTTAGGCTGTAATCAACCTTTTTGCCCACATAAACTGTTTGTGGTGCAGTTTTTCCGCCTTGTTCAACAATTTTAGTAGCTGCAGCTGCGAATGCTGGTGCAGCAGGAGCGAAGCTCGTAACTACCATTGCTAAAGCAAGACCAGAAGCTAATTTCTTAAAGAAATTTTTCTTCATATTCTTTCTTCCTCCTTAAAATATATGTTTGGAATTATATTTTCTTATGTCCCAAGATGTTAATCATCCATCAAATTCATGGTGGATAACCCCAACCCGTAGACACACATAAATATAATCATTCCAATAACAAGTTGATTATAACAATATTCAAACAAAAGGTCAAGTCTTTTTACCTATATTTTTACTATTTTGGCAATTTTCCAGTTGGGTTGAAAAATCGTTGCTTTGCCTTGTTTTTGACACATTTCAGCGGTTTATTATCAAGTCATTCTAGGTCAATCTTCTGGCAATCTGTTCCAAATGTCTTCTATAGGTTTATACCGTATTTGTTTGATGTTTTGTATGGAATTGACTATATCTAAGCCACTCTAATGGAACAAAGGAAGTTTTATATTGTCCTCATTATTTTTGACTTGCTTATATAATGCACCTTGATTGTGTCAAATTTATGTCATGGTTTTGTCATAATCAGTTTATTTTTTTGTAATATATTGGGCAGTGTGTAAAATTACAAAGAGCTATCTCCATTTCCTCAGTGAATAGAAATAGCGATAACTCTTATGAAATAGCCCTATTATTTTTTTCATAGCTTTATTACTTGTAGATTTATGATTTGCAGAGTTTATTATTTGCAGATTTATTATTTGGACTCTGATTAACATAATAATTCAAATAACATAATATCCAAATAACACAATATCCGAATAACATAATTCAAAAACGTACAATTTTACATCAGTATATCCTCTACCGTCTCTTGCATCTTATCTTTATCACATACTCTTGTATGAAGTACAGCCGCAGTTTTGATTTCTTCAATTGCCTGTGGAATATCGGTTCCTGATATCTTGCTTAATCCATCAACCAATTCGAACTCGCTTAAACCATCATACTTCGTATCAATGGCATTCATCACACTTCTTGCAAACTTATATGGACTGGCAGTAGAAGCAATTATTGTTTTAGCATTGTCTCCGGTTTGTGTTCTATAGCTGTTGTACACACTGGCAGCCACTGCTGTATGCGTATCAATAACATAACCTGTTTTCTCATATAATTTCTTTATAGTTTCTGCAGTTTCTTCCTCAGCAGCATATCCACCTTTGAATTCCTGCATCTTGTTCTTCATTTCTTCTGTTATTTCATATTCTCCATTTGTACTTAATGATTTCATAAGTTCCAAGGTCTTATCTGCATCTTCTCCGGCAATTTTAAAGATAAGGCGCTCTAAGTTACTAGAGATTAAGATATCCATGGAGGGAGAACTGGTAAGAATGAATTCTCTATTTTTATTATAGACTCCTGTCTGGAAGAAATCGAATAATACTTTATTGTCGTTAGAAGCACAAATTAATTTACCTATTGGCACTCCCATGGTTTTTGCGTAATATGCAGCTAAGATATTACCAAAGTTACCCGTTGGTACTACTATGTTAATCTTCTCACCTTCGGTAATTTCTTCATTCTTGTATAAGTTTGCATAGGAATAAACATAGTATACGATTTGTGGCACCAAACGGCCAATGTTAATGGAGTTGGCTGAGGAGAATTGATAACCTCTCTCTTTCAATTTCGTTCCAAGCTCTTTATTGTTAAACATTGCTTTTACACCGCTCTGGGCGTCATCAAAGTTTCCGTTTATTCCGATTACGTAGGTATTGTCCCCCTTTTGGGTTACCATTTGCTTTTCTTGTACTACACTGACTCCGTCCTTCGGATAGAATACAATAATCTTAGTTCCCTCTACATCTGCAAAACCTGCTAAGGCTGCTTTGCCGGTATCCCCTGAGGTTGCTGTCAGGATTACGATTTCATCTTGCACCCGATTCTTTTTGGCGGCTGTAGTTAATAGGTGAGGAAGAATAGACAGTGCCATATCTTTAAAAGCTATGGTTGCACCGTGGAATAACTCCAGATAATAAGCCCCGTCTGCTTTTACCAATGGAGCTATTTCTTCTGTATCGAACTTGGAATCATAGGCTCTCTCAATACAGGATTTTAGTTCCTCATCTGTAAAATCGGTTAAGAAAAGCTTCATTACTTCATATGCGGTTTGCTGATAAGTCAGATCCGATAACTCTTTCATGGAAAGGTTCAACCTTGGAATAGACATAGGTACGTATAAACCGCCATCATCAGCCAGTCCCTTTAAGATAGCCTGGGAGGCTGTAATGGGGTCACTATTGCTGCGTGTACTTTGATACATAAGATTCATAGTTATTCATTCCTTTTGATTATTAATATTTATTTATAGGTTTCAATAGTTTAGTGTGTTAAATTTTATGTATTATAACATGTTAATTATGGGAGAACAACATTTTTAAATAAAATTTTGAAAATAGAAAGTACAATAGAAAATACCTGTCTCATATATGCCGTAATTTATAACCAAAAATGCCATTCTGAACGACTTACATTCAGAATGGCATTTAGTTTATTTAGCGGAAGAATTCATGTCCGCCGTATTTGAATAAGAATTCCAAATTGTTATCAAACCAGGACATGCTTTTTTTCTCTGCTTTGGATCTTGCTGAGAAGTATAATGCTCCTTTGGAGTAATCTTCTCCGTCCATTACTTTTTCAACAGCAGTAATGGTCTTCTTTGAAATTGTAACTGACCAGTATCTTTGATCTTTAATTGGTGAAAATTGATACGTACTGCCGGTTTTTTGAAAAACAACACCCTTAACAGTATCCGGGAAGGTTTTACTATTTACTCGATTTAGAATAACATTTGCTACAAGTATTCTACCTTTGATGTCTTCTCCGGTGGCTTCTGCTTCCACAATACGTTGTAATACTTCCTGATCCTCTACGGATAAATTAACAACGGTTTTTGCTTTTGCTGCTGCCTGTGTTTCTTTTGCTGCTTCCCCAGCTTTATTGGATTCGATATTTTTTGTATTCATTTCTTTTGTTTGTTTTTTACTCTTATCCTTTTTTGTACTTTTATCAGTTGAACTGCTATCAACCTTGGCAGCTGCTCCTTTTTTGGAGTTTGCCTCTGTATTCTCTGAAGTACTTTCTAATGTGTTATCCAACATTAACCCCTTGGTAAATGGTTTTTTATATTCTTGGTAATTATCTGTCAAATTTAATAGTATGAATGGATTGCTATTCGTTGTCTCCTTTGTAAGTCTTTCTACTATATCGGTTCGTACTATTGCTTCATTAGCTGTTTCTTCCTCTATAACTTCGGTTTTTGTAATTGTACTCCCAACAAATTGCATATCATAATTGCTTGCACCGTAGATATAGTCTGGACTAAGTATAAATAAGACCGTAGCCATCATATAAGCGATAACTGCCATACGATTCTTATGTTTGCCACTTCTGTTAAAAATTGTTTTCAGTGATGGCATCTTAATCCTATGAAGAAACGAGTGTATATTTAGCATGCATACATCCTCTTTTCTTATTTTTTTAGCTCAATTGTAGTATGGTAATATTTGATTGATTTACCATTTTTTACAATTCCTCTTTTAAGCTTTAACAATTATATCATCTCACTTAATGGTGTCAATAAGCTTTTGCTAATTTTGGAACATAATACATATTTTATTTTCTATACTTTTCCATTATGCCATATTTTAAACAAATATAAGTGTGTTGATAATTATTTTTTTAGTCACTTTCTCTAATCAGTTTTTAACAAATTGTTAACCATTTATTAAATATTTTACACCGCTTTTTTTCTTTTATTCACTTTTTAATAAGTTTTTTTCTTTTTAGCTATAAAAAACCCTGATTTTAACTGCTTTTCCTTTGTTTTGCTCACGTTATAATTTAACATTTATGTAATATTTACGTAATATTTGTTTTGTAGGTCTTATGGTTCACATTATTGAAAACGCTAGGGAAAAACGAGACTACTTCTGCAGTATATCCAGTTTATTACTTTCTATACATATAGAACGAAAAAAGTTTTGCTGCCATCCTGACATTGACATTCTATTACTCAACAGTTTAAGATGGTAATGATACATTACTGCGAATCAGCGAATTAAGATTATATTCATTTACTTTAAGGAGGAGCATTCTTTGAAACGGGTACCGGGTGTTTACATTACTAAGAAGAAAAACGGGGATGTCTATTACCGTGCTTCCATTACACACAAATGCAAGCACATAAGTCTGGGCAGTTATTCCACCGAAAGTTTAGCAGGACAGGCATACGACACCGCTGTAGCTATTTTGCGGGAAAATTGTTATAAAATCGAAAATTATAAGAATAGTTATACTTTATCCTTTGATAAATGGGTTGTGCTTATTAATCTACGAGATAACGGAATATATTTCAAAAATCCTATTTATCTGAAGAAAAATTACTTTTTATACTATTTTAGTCAGAAATTATTCTTTAAATTTGACGTAGACGACTTATTCTATTATGCGGAACATAAGATCATGAAAAGAGGCGGACACCTATTTGTCTCTGACTATGGTATGCAGGTGAATATTCTCTCCCGCTATGGTATTAAAAATTTTGCCGTGCCCGGAAGAGATTACCGATTTGTTAATGGAGATACTACCGATTACCGGTATGGAAATATCGAGATTGTAAACCCCTATTACGGCATAACTAAATCTTTTGCGAAAGGGCTGCCGATATATACGGCTAAATTACATATTAATGGTGATTATATAATAGGAAGATACTCTTCTGAAACGGAGGCTGCCATTGCTTATAATAAAGCAGTTCATATTATGAAAAATAAGGGTTTTGTGAAAGATTATCCTTTAAATTATATTGAGGGCTTGGACGAGATTGAATATGCCCTTCTATATAATAAGGTAAGAATATCTAAAAAGATAAGAGAATATACCATATTCCCTGCTTGAAAATTTCTTTATATAATGTTATCATTTTACAACACAATAACAAATCACAACAAAAGAAAGGTCTGGAAGATAATATGTTTGGAAATGTAAAACTTATATTAGGAACAGGCGTTGTAATCATAGCATTAATTCTTTGCCTTGCTTTCTTATTAAACAAGACATTAAACAAAAATAAAAAGAGCAGTGAAACCGAGGATTCAGAGCTTATTTATATGAAGGATTCCGATTTCGCCAGCAATAAGGAAATGGATTCTTCTTTATCCGGTAATAACCAACCTTCAAAACCAAATGAAAGCAACCCTTCCGAATCTGAAAGCCCCATTGAAAATTCGGATGAGAATTATGATGAAGATTTGGAAGAAGCCTCAGAAAATGACACAGATGCATTGGATTCTTCCGAAGATACAGACGACGATCCCTCACCTATCAAAGTTACCAAGAATCTTACTATTTACTCCGGTAACACAGATCGTATTAAAATTAATTCTACAGAAGGCAAACCGGAAAATATTATTTATACGCCGGAAGACACCTCTATTGCGGAGGTAATTAATGGTCATGTAGTTGCAAAACAGGAAGGCATTACTAATGTTACCACTTCATTCTCACTAAATGGTGAAAATATGTCCTTCCTAACTTCCGTTACTGTATTATCAGGCAGGGTATCCGTTACTTCTTCAGAGGTTACCGTTATGGAAGGTACTTCTAAAAAGATAAAAACGAAAGTCAATAAAGGTGTTTTAAGTGGTGTTACTTATGCATCGGACAATCCAGAAGTTGCCACTGTAGTGAATGACGGTGTTGACGGTATTATAACAGGAGTTTCCCAAGGGACGGCTTCCATTACCGTTACTGCGGATGTATCCGGAACCATTACTGTGAAAGAGGTCTCCGTTACTGTTTCTGCTTTTAACGCTGAAAGTCTTCCTATTGATAATCCGGTAAATGCTGAAAACTTTACTGAAGAGGATGACTGGCAGGGTAGCCGGGTTTACTTCGGTGTATTTGAACAGGATAATAAAACCAGTAACGGGAAAGAACCTATATTATGGAGAGTTCTTGAAGTGAATGAAGATTCTGCACTTCTATTGTCAGAATACGGTTTAATCTGTAAGAATATCAACGAAACCTTTGATGATTTCACATGGGAAACTTGTTCCTTACGAAATTGGTTAAATACTTCCTTTTTAGACATAGCATTTACCAACTTAGAAAGAAGAGCTATTTTAGACAATAACATCGCTACCCCGGATAGTAACTACTGGGGCACCAAAGGCGGAAATGATACCATCGATAAAGTATTTCTGCCAACCATGCAGGATGTTATGAATCCTGCTTATGGTTTCCAAAAGGGAATGAAGCCCTCTAAAACAAGAATGTTAAAATGTACTATTTATGCCCGTAAAAATGGCGGTTATAAAAATAAAACCAATGGTAATACCTGTTGGTGGCTTCGCTCACCTGCTCTACATGAAAAATATGCTGCTTATGTATTTACCACAGGTGCTATTACTGCAACCTATTTTGTAGGAAGACGTTACGACGCCATACGTCCTGCCATCCGTGTGGATTTATCTGCTATTCAAATGAAGCAGCCGGCAGAAACCGGAGAGAATATATATCCATATATTAATGTAAAAGAATATTAATTATATTAGTGCAGTTTTATTATTAGAAAGCATTCTAAGGAAAGCGAAGAATCTCACACGTGTTGGAGATTCTTCGCTTTCTTTAAATTATATTTCAAAGCCCTTAATTATTATTCAGACTTATAAATACATGTTATATATAAGTAATTTAAAAAGTAAATAAAATACTACACTTTTTTTCGATAACATGTTATAATGTCTGTATATTAATTCTTCTTCCATTTTTCATAGTTTCGGAAAGAGCCATCACGGGATCTGGTAAGTGTTGCTTACAAGATTACTTGACGGCTCTTTTTTGTTACCTATATTCTCTTTATATTCGCCCCACTTTATTTCTACCATATTTCTATTCATACTTTTTTCTATTTCTATTTTTTATCGTTCCTCTTAAATCTATTCCGCCCTTCCTTCAAAGGATTTAGTAGTCTGGATGAAAAATATATAAATATTATGGATAGTATTCCTTGTATTGCTGCACTGATTAAGAACCAATTATTTTCTATCCAATTAGAGGTAACCCCAAATTCTCTTAGAAAACTTACAAATCTTGAACCGGTTCCTATCTGGTCTTCAATCATAGAAAAACAAGTAATGGCCGGATTAATCAATAATATTAATATCCAATATCCTGCGTCCCGGGACTGACGTATATAATCCGATTCTGTAACCAAAGCTGCTGCTTTCATGTCCTTTAGTATTGCGATAGCGGCCAATATAAAGAAGGTTCCCAATACCAGAAATAGCAATGCTCCATAGGTAGATACGGTAGCCGCAGTTGTTTTCTTAAATAAACAGGAGAAAAAAATTCCAATGCTTCCTATATATATGGCTGTAATAATAATTAAGACCATGAATTTAAGTAAATCGAAGAAAGTAACTCCCCCTATAGAAAATACCAATGATATAATGGGCAAACTGGAGAATGCCAATAGAATCATAATACTGATGGAAGATGCCAATTTCCCAAATATAATCTGCAGAGGTGTTAATTTACTTGTCAGAAGAATATCTAAGGTTTGTTTTTCCCTTTCTCCAGATATGGAACCAGCCGTTAAGGCAGGTACGGTAAACAGTACCAGACCGAACTCTACCGCTGCAATAATGGCGTATAGTTCTAAAACTTTAGCATAGTTAATAGTTCCTCCGTATCTGCTGCCATATTGAAAGGTTGCATAAAAAGCAAATAGTCCGAACAATGCCAACAACCCATTATACCCTAATATAATCAGTGCTGTCTTAATGGTGCGGACACCAATTTTTAATTCTTTTTTATATACCGGGTTAATTTTCATGTGAGGACTCCTTTCCGTACATAAGCTTCAACTTTGTGTCTATCTAAGATGCATTTCTAACGAGAATTAGCTTTAATAGCTTTAAAATCGGATTAACCGTTATTATACTTCGCCGGAATCTTGCTCTGTGTGTCCGGTAATTTGTATAAATAAAGATTCCAAATCGCTTTCTTCTCTTGAGAAATAATTTACATATGCACCATTCTTAATTATGTCAGCCAACAACATGGCTTCTTCTTCTTCATTTCCCTTGAATAATATAGATACACTATTGTCTCGAATGGTTATGTTATCAACAAGTTCATTCATTTTTAAAACTTCAATGGCTTTTTCCTGACCAGTGATAAATCGCATTACTAACGGACTTGCAGCCCCTCGGGTTGTCATAATTTCTTCCACAGTGCCAGTCACTATCATCTTTCCGTTCTCAATAATGCCGATGTTGGTACACATTTGAGCTAATTCGGGAAGGATATGTGAACTGATTAAGATGGTTTTACCTCTCTTATTCAGTTCTTTGATAATTTCTTTCATATCATATCTGGCTCTTGGGTCCAAACCGGAAGCAGGTTCATCCAGAATCAGGAATTCCGGATTATGAATCAGGCTTCTGGCAAGACATAACCTTTGCTTCATTCCTCTGGAGAGGCTATCCACATAGCTATCCGCTTTATCAGATAAACCTACCAGATCCATAAGTTCCAGACCAAGCTTTCTTGACTGTTCTCCCTCAATTCCATAGATGGATGCATAGAACTCCATATACTCCATAGCTTTCAGGTTATCGTACACTCCAAAGAAATCCGGCATATAACCTATTCTTTCTTTGAATTCCTTAACATGTTCTTTTTGTTCTATTCCATCCAAATAAACTTGCCCGGAGTCCGATTTTAATAATCCAGCTACAATCTTCATGGTAGTTGTCTTTCCGGCTCCGTTAGGTCCTACAAATCCGAAGATTTGACCGTTGTCTATAGTAAGATTTAAGTTATCCAATGCGGTAAATTTACCGTATCTTTTTGTAAGGTTCCTAATTTGTAACATGATCAGCCTCCTTCCAATAAGAAATATTTGGTAAAATCACCTGGTACTCATTAGTAGATAGTCCTGCTTCATACCGGATAGTAATCTTATTTTCATCTGTTATATAAGGGCTTACATCATCTAAACGTCCAAACTTTCCTGTGGTAAATACCAAATCATAAGTTCCAGTTCTATAATTCAGAAAATAAATATCTCCATTAAAGTTACTGGAATATTCTTTTTTCACTACTTGATTACGGTTTTTTAGGTATTCAAAAGATGAAATCTTTTCATCCGGCGGTAATTGATATTCTACCGTTTTCATACCACCTTCAAGGTTTTTGTAATTATAATAAGGAGTTTCTCCCAGCTCTTCTACCTCTTCAAAAGGTGCAATAGAAGGCACGAAGGCTTTGTTCCCCTTCCTATGATCCACATCAAACGGCACACTAAGTGCTTTAGTTCCGTATACATCCATTTCCTCAGATAATTGACCAATTACACCATGCTCTTCATCTCCCTGTATAAATCCAATGAGAAAATTTTCTTTGGAATGTCCCTGCATATTCGGTTCTAACAGGTGATAAAAGACATTGTTCCGGCGGTTTACTTCCGCTGTGTTCTCTGACAGCTTATCGGTTCCCCCTGCAATACGGTTTATAATGGTAGTGGTATATAAATCATCTCTGGATGTTAAGATCTGAGATTCTTTATCTTTCACATAAACAGTTTCACCTTTCTTTATGGTTCCTATATTAATTATAAATCCGTCACATTTTAGCAGAGCATTGGTAACATCAAAGGAAAATCCATTGGTTATGCTTCCATACACTTCATTACCATCATAGTGAATATCCAAAGTGATTTTATTTTCTAAAGGATAATGATTCTTAGAATAATAATATATCGGTGTAAAGGCAGCATTACGGTTTACTTCCAGGGTTGTTTTTTCAGTCCCATAATTAATCGCTGTCAGATATCTGTCCAAATTGGGTTCCATACTCTTACGATTGCTATACATATATCTGCTGTTACTGTCGCTTAACTGAACCACTCCATATTTGTTGTCTACATCTACTTTATATTTTCTATTATAAGGAGCTGTTAAGGCAAAATAAACATTATCCTGTACGATATTTTCTTCTTCAAAAGAAAGTATCTCTACATACCCTGCATAAGGTTCATTAATTCGTGTATCGGAACCTACCAAGTATACAAGAGCGGTAAATACAGCTGCAAAGGAGGGTACCAAAACCCAAGTCAGACTTCTCTTATCCAGTTTCTTTAAAACTATAAACAATGCCGGTCCCACTACAATTACATAGATGGACAGAATAACAAGATACTTTCCTACTTTAGGAATGTTTTCTGTATCCACATAGGACATCCCATTGTATACATTATAATCCACATAGTTTCCATAGTACTCATTATCCAGTTGAAAGCGTTTGGTACTGCTCATATTCTTCATAATGGAATAATACATGGCAATTCCAAAGGACTCCTGTTCTACTTCCACGCCCATGTCCAAATTAAATAATTGCACATTCCCATATCCATATGGACTAATTTCCATTAAGACATGCTTTTTCTCCATTACTTTTGGCACCCCATCTTTTAGGGAAGCATGAATAATGTTCTTACGTATAGGAAAAATCTTTAATTTATCCAACAGATCCTGCACCCAGCCGGAAGGACTTAAAATACCTGCATCTTCTGTCAAAGTAGTGTCTTTTTCCGGCATTACAGAATAACCGTAGTACATGGCTTTATTTTGCCTTATGGTTTCCGCCAATAGCTTTCTTGCCTCATCGTATTTTATAATGTCTCTTTTCAGCCGTTCCAGAATATCTTCATTCATGCCAAAGGTCAGTTTATATTCCTCAAGTTCCTCCCAGTACTGTATGTCGAATACATCTTTAAACTTTGCCAATGTATCCTTAGCATACTCTCCGGTTCCCAGCACTAAGGAGCCTCCATTGTAAACCCATTGTTGGATGGCTTTGATTTGCAAATCGCTCAAACGGTTGGTATCAAATTGGTTTATAATAATAACATCCAAAAGATCTAGTCCCAGATAATCTTCTGCCAGATTATTTTCATCAAGATAAAATACCTGAGAACCTACTTGGCGGGCATAATCCAGTCTGGAAGTATTATCACTTAATACACCTATATAAAATTCTTTTTGATAATTCCCAATCTTAATGGTAATTTCCTTTTCTACCACGGACTTTCCGTCGTCATCCAGCAGCTTAACCTGTAAGATCCCTGTATCATCTGTCAAAGGAATGTTAATAGAGATATTCTCTGTCGTAGCCGATTCCACCATTATTTCTTTCCGGTAAAATACGTTTTTATCCAGTTTAGGCGCTATTACTTGAAACCATCCATGAAAGTCTGTTCCCTCATTGGTAACATCTGCACGGACATTCATATATCTTCCGTATTTGGCATACTGATTGTAACCATAATCAATCGTCATAGATATATCCCCGGAATAAACCGACAATTGATTCTGGGTTTTATTCTGAAATTTACCTGCCACTTTTATGGATAGCCCCATAAAAGTACCCAGTATAATACCCAAGGCGATTATAATCCATATAACCTTCTTTTTATGCCAATGCTCTTTCATAGAAACTCCTATCTGCGCTTAGCACGCATATATATCAAAATGAACTTATTTCCTAACTTTATCCCTTATCATTCTTTATAAAACTTCTCATCCAAAGTCACTTCGAACACAGTTCCATCAAAGTTACTCCTTGCACGAACAGTGCCTCCATGCATTTCAATAATGCTTTTTGCAATGGCAAGACCCAGTCCGGTTCCCCCTGTTTCACTGGATCTGGAGCTTTCTACCCGGTAAAACCTCTTAAATATATTCTCTATATCTTCCTCTGGAATTAATCTTCCGTAATTGATGATATCCACTATCACCTTTCCATTTTCTTTCCATAACTTAATTTTGATTCTTTTTCCGTCTTTGCCGTACTTAATGGCATTACTAATTAGATTAGCAATCGCTCTGGATAGCTGATTTCCATCGGCCATAACAATAGCCGAATTCACATTGGTTGTAAATTCATATTCCAATCCACTGTCTTGAAAACTTGGATAGAATTCATCCACCAGCTGATTCATAAATTTCACCATGTCCACTTCCGTATAGTCCATGGCAACTTCCCCAAAACTTACGTTGGTATAAGCAAATAAATCTTCAATTAACTTCTCCAGCCTTTTAGATTTACTGTAAGCGACTTCCACATATTTTTGTTTTACCTCATCATCAATGTTTTTGCCCGCTGACACCAAATCCAAATAACCGATAATAGATGTTAAAGGAGTCCGCAAATCATGAGCTACGCTGGTAATCAACTCATTCTTTGCATGCTCGCTTTTTCGATTGTCTTCAAATATCTGATTCACATCCGCAGCCATCTGATTGATTTTGTCTGCAATAAGTGTGAATTCATCTTCACTGTCTATATTGATTCTGGTTTTAAAATTACCGGCGGATATTTCCTGAATGCCCCAGGATATCCGCTCCAGATAAACTACGAATTTCTTAGTCAATAGCAGGAAATAGGCTGTAAATAATATAACCCCTATGGTTAATGCCAAAGTAACCAGAACAGGTACCATATCATTGATAGAATCCATAGCCTGCCTGCCGCTATCCACCGCCGCCCCGTAACCGGGAATCTGTTGATTAACGTAAGGAAGTGAGTTTGTGGCTCCATTCCTTATTGATTCGGAGTTAAGTACTTTTTCTCGTACTCCGTCGTTATGAATAATGTTATAAATGAGATAGATTCCAAAGAACAGTGCTGCTTCCGTTAATATGGTATAAATCAAACTAAGTAGACTGTATAGAACTATCTCAAATCGAAAACTTTTAAATATACTATTTTTCAATTTTATATCCAACTCCCCAAACGGTTTTTATAATTTGTGCATTACGGGAATCCATCTCGATCTTCTCTCTGAGTCTTCGGATGTGCACCATTACCGTATTATTCGCTTCAAACATTTTCTCGTTCCAAACCCGTTCAAATATCTCATCTGTACTAAATACTCTGCCCGGATTGGAAGCAAGCAGATGCAATATATCAAATTCGATGGGGGTTAGTTTTACTTCTTTGCCATAAGAGATTACCCGATGATCTTCCCTATTGATGATCAAATGATTAACTACAATTTCTTTTCCAGACTTCTCTTCATGAGAATTCGGATTAAAAGTGGTATATCTTCTAAGCTGTGACTTTACCCTTGCGGTTAATTCCAAAGGATTAAAGGGTTTTATTACATAATCGTCTGCACCTGTACTAAGTCCAATGATCTTATCCAAATCCGCAGACTTGGCGCTTAACATGATGATCGGAATGGTGCTGTTCTTGCGAATGGTCTTACACATGTTTAGACCATCTATTCCCGGCATCATAATATCTAATATAACTAGTTTAATATCTTCTTTTTCTAATATCTCATAACCTTCTTTAGCACTATAGGCTTTAAAGACTTGGTATCCATCGCTGACCAAATGTATCTCTACCAGCTCTGCAATCTCTTTATCATCATCTACTACCAATATGCTAGTCTGTCCCATGGGTTTCCATCCTTTCCTGTATTTAAATATTCAATAGCTCCATTATATTGATTAAATATGTATTTGACAAGCATTTGCTATTCTAATCCTGATACTAATTATTTCCATCATGTACTATGTGGAGTATTTCACTAATATGTATAAATATACTAGCATAATTGCCAGAAGAAGTCTTTAATTTTTCCTTAAGAAAGCTTATGAATTGCTTTACTTTAGCTGACTTTCCAATGACAGTTAGGTACACTGTTATAAATGAAAGGTACAAGAAAACACTTACATAAGCAAATGTTTTCTTGTACCTTTCATTATTCAAGTATTCTTTTTTCTACCTACTCCAGTTTGTATTTAATAGACATTACCATTTTCACGGTATTTTCTCCAAACAGTTTCAAAGAAATTATCTTCTTTTGGTAGAGGCCTTACCTCCCGCCAAGTACATATACATTCATTCTTTTGGTAAGATACTTCTTGAATCTGATTATTTTTTGAGCCATCATCTACGATATAAGTAAAAATATCCGGAAGGAAGCTATATGGTTTTTTTCCTGATTTGTCGGAGTATAAAGCAGAACCTCGGCTTTTTCCTCCCTGTTTCATATAGTCCGTCATAGCGGACAAATACACATATTGACTGGTCAAGACATCCAAAAGACGATATACTTTTCTCAGCTGCTTTGGTTCCTTTACTTTAATCAACGCACTAAATTGATTGATTTCCATCAGCGCTTCTTCTGTTGCTTTCTGAATGGACTCTTTCGCTCTGATGGCTGCGCCTGCCTGACTCATGCGTTTCGTAGTATGGTTCCACATATCGTCTACATTGTCTTCTGTAGTAATACAGCTTTCTCCAAGTAAGATAGTTTCTTGTACCTCTTCTTGTACAGCCTTTAAGAATTCTCCCGGTGATTCAGGATCACCCTGTCTGTTTCTTGCGATATACTGAGCAGCTCTAGTTGATCCAACCTGACCTGCATTGAGTGCAGTTCCGCCCGGTCTGTAAATTCCATGACTGCCACTTACTTCTCCTGCTGCAAAGAAGCCTTCTACATTGGTCTGCCACCAGGCATCTGTTAATAAACCACCATTATTATGCTGAGCGCAAAGTGCGACTTCTAACATTTGAGTTTGCAAATCGACGCCTTTATTCTTATAGAAATCCAATGCCGGCTGATTCATATGAACCATTCTTTCATAGGGCGTTCCAAAGGCAGCACCGGCTCTTTCCAGATATGTTCTGGCTTCATCGGTTAATTGGGTATAGTCGATCTCACTGTTACCTGGATTCTCTCTAAAATCCAAATAAACCCGTCTGCCTTTTAAGCAGGTTTCTATGTAAACTAACAAGTCAATTATGGAAGATCCTCCGTCGACTTTTCTTACGTCAAAGGGCCATTGATACCCCTTTAAAAACACCTTGCTTAATAAATCATATTTATCCGTGAAATAATCGAATAAGAATTCTCTTTCGTCTCCGCCCTCCGCACCTGTTGAGACAAATTTAGGCATTACCTGCATATAAGTTCCGGATACATTCCAGCGGGGTTTTACAGAAGCTAAACCATACTGCCACTCTGTTAAGTTCTTTCCTTTTACCCCCGCCTGAAATGCTAAGCCGGAAGCACCGTATTGGCCGAATGGATAAACGGAATCTGCATACATTCCAGCAGGTCCCCCTGTTGCATATATTATGTTCTTTGCATTAAAGAGCACATAACGGTCGGATCTATCTATAGAATTCAAATTCAAGCATAAGATGCCATAAAATCGATTGTTCTGGGTCAATACACGTATACACTGCATTTTATCATGAAAGGTAATATTTTTATTATACACAGCCCTTTCTAAACATTCTGTCATAACCTTTGATGTATAAGGTCCTACTGAGGTGGCTCTTGTTCTTGGGTCGTGATCGGTTTTATATCCAACATATTCTCCATATCGGTTTCTTGGAAATGGAACTCCGAGTTCAACTAATTTGTAAAAGCTCTGAGAAGATAATGCCGCTTCGCAAAGGGCGGTATCACCATCTACACAACCGCCTGCGAATAAAGTCTGTGCCATCTCTGCAACAGAGTCAGGATTGTCTCCTGACATGGTTAATTTATAATATGTTTGTTTATCTGAGCCAGTATTTCGTGAAGTTCCAGCCTTCTTATTCTCGGTTATGATAGCTATATCTTTTTGTCCATACTGGTATAAACAATCTGCTGCATTAAACCCTGCTGCACCGGTTCCAAGTATAATAGTATTATAAGAATATACCGCAACCGGATAACCGTTTATTTCTACTGTTTCCTTCTTCATAATGCACCTGCCTTTCATTCTTCTAAATCTGCCTTTTGAACTTTTAAATCCTACAATCTGCGGATATGAAAGCCCCCATCTAAATCAATATAATTTCCTGTTGTATATAAGAACTTGCCGGAGCAAAATGCAGACACTGCATTAGCAATATCTTCTGGTGTTCCCCAACGCGCAATAGGGAAATCACCATTTCCAAACATTTTGTCATACTTTTCTTGTACGGAAGAAGTCATATCCGTAGCAATAACACCTGGACGCACCTCATGAACAAAGATATCTTCCGGTGCCAAACGATCTGCATAAAGTGTTGTTAACATAGATACTCCTGCTTTAGAGATACAATATTCCCCTCTTTGTGTGGAAGATACCACAGAGGAGCAAGAGGAAATATTTACTATGGTTCCTTTTGATTCAAATACTTTTTCTTGTTTAATCATTTGCTTAGCAACAATCTGGGTTAAGAACATGGTAGCTTTGGTGTTGATACCCACTACTCTATCAAAGCTTTCTTCTTCCATCTCTAATAAATCTTTTCTTTGTATAGGTGCAACTCCTGCATTATTTACAAGTATATCTACTCTGCTGAATACCTTAAGTGTTTCTGCAAGTAATTTTTCCCTGTCCTCTTTGTTATCGATATTTCCTTGTACATAGTGATAATCTATATGTAAAGAATCCAATTGTCGTAAATTATCCTCGTATTTCTCTTTTGGCTGTGTAGCCAGGATTACCACATTATATCCATCTAATCCTAATTGTTTGGAGATACCAAACCCAATCCCACGACTTCCGCCTGTTACTATAGCTGTCTTTTTCACTAATTTACCTCCAGTTTATTTTTAGTATATTTACAAAATGTCAAAAGTCCTGTTTTTACGGGACCTTTGACATTGTTTCTTTCTTTATGGTTCTATAAGAACTTTAATCGCTCCTTTTTCCCTGCTTAAGCAAGTTTCAAGTGCCTCTTGAAGTTGGTCCAATGGGAATTTATGTGTAATTAACTTTTTAAGTGGTATGGTGTCTGCTACGCTTAAAGCTACAGGGAAATCCCAGCAATATCCTTGTGAACCTTGTACTTTTATTTCATGAGTAATAAAACGAGTCGCCGGTATCGTTATATTTGGATTCTCAAAGATCCCAATAATCGTTGCTAATCCATTTTTCTTAATACTCATCATTGCTTGAAGAAACGTCGCTTCTAATCCTACGCATTCAAAGGATTTATCCATACCATAGCCATCCGTTAACTCATTGACTACTTGATAGATGTCTTCATTTTTTGAATTAATAGTTCTTGTAGCACCCATTTCCAGAGCCATCTGTAATTTTCCATCATTATGATCTACAACCACTACTTCGGAAGCACCGGATCTTCTGGATAGAGCAGCAATAAGCATGCCAATTGCACCACTTCCTATTATGATTACTCTTTCACCAAGCTTAATATCGGCTCTTCTAACCGCATGGGCAGCTACGGATAATGGTTCAATTAACGCTCCTTCATCATAGGACATAGAATCCGGCAGCTTATAAACATATGGCTCCTGTACCATAATATATTGAGCCATTGCACCGTCTCCATTTCGATAAGTAAAGCTTATATTTTCGCAATAGCCATAATTACCGGTACGGCATGCCAAACATTCACCACATACTAAGCAGGGTTCCACAGTGACACGGTCACCTGCCTTTACATTCTTAACCTGATCACCTACTGCAATAATATCACCTGAAAATTCATGTCCAATTGTTACTGGTAACGGGGCTGATGGATGTTTACCTTTAAATATATGTAAATCACTTCCGCAAATACTGCTGGATACAATTCTAATTAATACTTCTTTGCCTTCCGGATTCTTTAATTCTCTTTCAAGAAAATCCACTTTGCCCGGTTCTACAACTCTTCCAATTCTATTTACTAACTTATCCATAAACTCTCCTATCTAGGTGACTTGTGATCTTGTCATTTATTTGGCAGCGTTTTTAGCCTCTGCTTTTTCCCTATATTCTTTGTACAACGGAGCATATAGTGCGGCATCCTTTATTACGCAACCGGTACGTCCATGATCACGCATAATCTGAGTACATTTACTACATGCGATACAACATTTCTTCGGATCCATAACTCCGGTTTCTAAGATGTCCTTTGGTGCATCTGGATATGCAAATGCTTCACGTCCCAGTCCCACTAATGAACAGGAACCATCCTGAATATTTGCAGACCCTATATATGGAAGAAATTGACGTAACCAGCTATATCCGTTGCCGATTACAGGAACCGTAGAAACCTTTTGAATTTGTCTTGTGAAATTAAATAATCTTGCAACACTTTCTAATGGATGTTCTGGCGGTACTTCTCCTCCAAGGATAGCCAAATCAAATGGACGGGTTACCTGTGGGAATCTGTAATATGGGTTACCTGCCGAGTTGCTTAATAAGTTAATTCCATTCTCACATAATAATTTCACTAATTGTAAAGGCTCCGTAAAGTCTTCTTTTGTATAGTCATCCTTATCTACACCAAAGCCGTATGGATATGGATGATAGTCAAATACATTGAGTCTGCAGGCAATGATAAAGTCTTCCCCAACGGCTTTACGAACTTCTTTTACGATAGTTAGCAATAGACGTGTACGATTTTCGAAACTTCCGCCGTATTTTCCTTTTCTTGTATGGCTGGCTAAAACTTCTGATAATAGATATCTATGACAAGATTTAATGTCAACACCATCAAAGCCTACTTCTTTTGCAAGTAAAGCTGATTGAACGTATTTGCCAACCAAGCTATCAAGATATTCATCCGTCACAATGGGATAGTCACTGGTAATTCCTACTCTGGGATCTAGTAATGGATCATGTTGTGCAATCATAGGAGAACCATTATCTGCCGGACGGGAATATCTTCCGGAGTGAGTTAATTGTAAAATATTAAGTGGTTTGTGGTCACTTCCACAGGAATCTGCAGCAGCTTTTTTACAAACTTGTATTAGCTTCACGAATTCATCTTTGTTTTCTTTTGTAATCATCATTTGCAAAGGATTTGCTCTGCCTTCCTGTACCACTGCATTGGCTTCCCACCACAGAAGCCCGGCACCGCCGGCGGAGAAACGCTCATATCTTCTATATACTAACTCTGAGGGACTTCCGTCCGGATTACTATCGCAGCCTTCCATAGGAAGAATTGCGATAGAGTTTGGAGCTATTCTGCTGCCTACCTTAACTGGTTGTTTCAACGGTTCCAGGTTGTCAGATAATGTGATATTTACTCCCAGTTCTTCAATCTTTCCGTTGATTTCTTCTATTGTTTTAAAATTAAACTTTTCAAATTGCGACATATTAACCTCGATTCTGGCGCTTTAGCACCTATATATATCCTTTGATTGTTTCTATACCTATTTTTGCAACATTGTCCGGAGTATCTAATACAATCCAGCCGCTATCAAAAACACCTTCTGTAAAGGTTTCAACCGTGATATGCCCTTTATAATCATAGGTGTTTAATATTTCAAATACTGGTTTAAAATCAATATGTCCCATTCCGGGGGCACCACGATTGGAGTCACTTAGCTGAACATGCAGTAATTTTCCGGCTTTACATATAGTTTTTAAAGGCTCATAAATATCCTTTTCTTCTATATTAGCTTGATATGTATCATATAAGATTCCTACATTATCTTTGTTAATATCATCTACCATTTGCAATGCCTGATCTAAAGTGTTAACCACACTTGTCCGGTATCGGTTTAACGGTTCAATAGCTATAGACATTCCACATTCCGCAGCAACTTCTGCCATTTCTCTCAAGCCTGTAACAGCAAGCTCCCATTCTTTCCTTTTGTCTTCCCAGCTTAACAGATGTGCTTTTCCACCTCCTGCATATACCGGACCCACAAATAATTTGGAGCCAATTTCTTTTCCAAGCAGGAAACACTTTTTCATGTATTCTTTTGTATTTTCTCTAACCTGCTTGTCAAAACTAGAAATATCTTTCCCTTTTGTCATTGCTGCACATAGAGTGACTTGTAAATGATTATTCTCGATAATTTCTTTGATGGGTCTTGAATCCATCATGGCATTTTCGACTCCGATTTCTACCGCTGTATATCCCAACTTTGCTGCTTTTTCTATATATTGAATTTTTGTTTGGTTAAAATCTCCCGTCCAATTCCATAAGTTAATTCCTATTGGATTCATTGATTTACCTCTATTTTGTTGTCTTACGTATGATAATCTCCGTATCTAATATATCGATTACCGGTTCTGCAGGTCCATGACCATTTATAATATTTAATAACTTTTTTGCTGCCAGACTTCCCATCTGGTAAAATGGCTGTGAAACTGTTGATAGGGGTGGATTCAATAACGTACTTACCGCTATATTATCAAATCCTAGTACAGATATATCATCCGGTATTTTTAAGCCGTAGTCCATTATTGCTTTCATCGTAATAATGGCTTTTGAATCACTGGTTGCAAAAACAGCATCAACCCTGTCTTCCTTTTTCAAAAGTTCCATCATGGCCTGATAAATCCCATTATCACCACTGGTTTCATAAATTACCAAACTTTCATCAAGCTCCAAGTCTGCATTTTGTATGGCATCTTTATAGCCTTGTAATCTCTGTCCGTAAACATTCAATTCCGGACGTCCCACTACAATTGCAATTTTTTTATTACCTGTACGGATTAAATAATTGGTTGCATCATAAGCTGCCTGGTAATTGTTTATAATAACAGAATTCATTTTTTCTCCATAATATCTGGATACCAGTACAACCGGAAATCCATCTTTATGCAATTGCCTGATACTGTCGCTGCTCTTTAACATAGAGCAAACTATAAAACCATCTACTGCGTTTTGACTTAGCTTATTTACATAATATTTTTCTACTTCTATATCATCATCTATGTTACATAAAATAATGTTGTAACCTCTTTTTCTCACAAAATCTTCAACCCCTCTAATAATCGGTGGGAACATTTCGTTTTGAATATTAGGTATTAAGAGTCCAATGTTATTACTGCGTCCGCCTTTTAATCCTTTTGCAAGAACGTTTGGGGTATAATTTAGTTCCTGGACTGCATTTAGTACTTTTTCCCTGGTTTCTCTTTTAATATAGTATTGGTTATCACTAAGCACCCTGGATACTGTACTTGCAGAGACCCCTGCCCGTTCGGCTACATCTTTTATATTTGCCATTTTAACCTCGATTCTGCTGCTTTAGCACCATCTTATTTATTCCAATATACAGTTGCACCTCTATGAGCTGATGTACAATTCTTCTTGTATAAGCCTAACCATCCTGGAGATGGCTTTTCCACCGGCTTCCAGTTTTTCTTCCTATCTTCAATTTCTTTCTCTGTTAGAGCTACTGTTAGTAAGCGATTCTCAATATCGATGTCTATCCTATCTCCATCCTGGATAAGTGCAATATTACCACCTTCATAAGCTTCCGGAGATACGTGTCCAATTGCCAATCCACCGGTAGCCCCTGAGAATCTTCCGTCTGATACCAAGGCAATTTTTGTGCCCATGCCCTTACCTAATACAGCTGCCATAAAGGTTTCCATATGGGGCATGCCCGGTGAGCCCTTTGGTCCCTCATAACGAATAACTACCACATCACCGGCTTTGATTTCATCTTTTAAGATGGCATTCCATGCATCGTCCTGGGAATCATAAACCTTTGCAGGTCCGCTAAACTTCCATACAGCTTTATCTACCGCTGAAAATTTAACAATACAGCTATCCGCTGCAATGTTACCGGATAATACAGCTAAACCACCTTGTTCATGTATTGGACTGGTTACTGGATGTATTACCTCAGTGTTTCTGTTTTCTGATAGTGTAATTTTATCTGCCAAAGTGCCAAACATTCCTTTCGCACTGGTTTCTATCAGTCCTGCTTTATCCAGTTCCGACATAACCGCTCCCAATCCACCTGCCATACTAAAATCTGCCATAGTATAAGTAGGGTGATTTGGGTATATCGTACTGATTACCGGTATTTTTTTGCTGATATCATCAAATATTTCCGGAATAATTTCTATATCTGCCTGTCTAGCCATTGCAGGAATATGCAAAATAGAGTTGGTTGACCCACCGGTTGCCATCATATATTTAACCGCATTTTCGAAGTTTTCTTTCTTAATAATGTCTCTTGGTCTAACTTCTTCTTTTACTAATTCTACAATTCTTTTTCCTGTAGTCTTAGCCATTTCATTCCATTCCTCAGACTGGCATCTGACACTTGCATTGCCATGTGGTGATAATCCTAATATTTCAGCCGTTGCACACATGGTGTTTGCAGTTCCCATAAATGGACAGGCACCTGGTGTTGGACAGGCATTGCGGACTACCTTTTTATATTCTTCTTCTGAAATATCTCCTGCAATATAGGATGCATAGGCTTGTTTTGTATGTGTTAAGGTAATCATTTTACCATCTATATTACCGGGAGCCATGAATCCGCCTGTCATCATAACGGTAGGAATGTTTACTCTTAAAGCACCCATAATCATACCCGGAACTACCTTATCGCAGGTACCCAGCATAACCATACCTTCTAAACCATTTAATTCTGCAGCTGTTTCTACTTCAGATGATACCATATCACGGGCAGGCAGTGTATAACGATCTCCCGGAGTATTGGAACACATACCGTCGCAAATACCTGAAATAGGTAGCTCTACTCCATATCCACCTGCTTTATATATTTCGTCTTTAATATTTTGTACAACATCTTTAAAAGCATAATGTCCCGGATTCATTTCATTCCAGGAGTTTACAATACCAATAACCGGGCGTTTTGCCTCTTCTTCTGTAACGCCCATTGCATATAGCAATGCATTTCTATGATCCAGTGATTCTTCATTCCATTGCCTAATCATATTAACCTCGATTCTGGCGCCTAACACCTTTTAATATCAGCCGCCTAAATAAGCTTTCTTTACTGATTCAGAACACAATAATTCTTTTCCGGTTCCTTCAAGAATTATTTTACCATTTTCCAATACATATGCTTTATCACATAGTCCAAGGGCTTTCTTGGCATTCTGCTCTACTAATAATACGGTAATTCCTCTGTCACGAATTTGAGCAATCAAATCATATACCTGATTTACAATAAGCGGTGCTAAACCTAATGAAGGCTCATCTAACAGCATTAGCTTTGGGTGCGTCATAAGTCCTCTTGCAATAGCAAGCATCTGCTGCTCTCCCCCGGATAGGGTACCGGCATATTGTTCCTTACGTTGTTTCAATATAGGGAATAATTCATAGTTCTTCTTTAATTCTTCTTCATTTTCTTTTGCGCTGAATAGGTAACCACCAACTAATAGATTATCTTGAATCGATAGTCCTGAAAAAGTTTTTCTTCCTTCCGGTACATGAATGATACCTTTTTTTACTATATCATTTGGTTTCTTGGGTATCTGCTGTCCTAAGAATTCAATGGTTCCGGAAGTAGGCTTTACTAAACCGGAGATACAGCGAAGTAATGAAGTTTTACCGGCACCGTTTGCACCAATAATAGATACGATTTGGCCTTGAGCAGCCTCAATTGATACTTCTTTTAAAGCTTTTACGTATCCATAACTTGCAGATAAATTGTTTACTTTAAGCATTATCTTCCTCCTCTGCACCTAAATAAGCTTCGATTACAGCCGGGTTATTCTGAACTTCTTTCGGTGTACCAACTCCTATGGTTTTTCCGAAATTCTGAACAACAATTTTATGAGAAATACCCATTACTAATTCTAGTCTATGTTCAATCAGCATGGTAGCAAATCCGAAATCTTTACTTAACTTTAAGATTAATTCTGTTAACTCACCAACCTCCGTCGGATTAAGACCAGCTGCTGGTTCGTCAAGCAATAATACTTTTGGATTACACATTAAAGCACGGGCAATCTCTAAACGTCTCTGGTATCCATAAGCCAGATTCTCGGGTGCTTCATTGATATAATCTTTCAATCCAACAATCTCCAGGAAATGCTCGCATAATTCTTTGCCTCGTTTTTCCTCAGCTCTTCTCTTTGGCGTTGGAATGATACTGCCAATGAATGAGTATTTTGATTGTGGATCAAATGCACACATAACATTTTCTATAATAGAAAGTCCTTTAAAAAGACGAATATTCTGAAAAGTTCTGCCAATTCCCAGCTTTGTGATGTCATGTTGAGGTAATTTAGTTACATTCTGACCAGATAATAAAACAGAACCTTCATCTGCAGTATATACACCGGATATCACATTAAATATAGTGGTTTTACCAGCTCCATTGGGTCCAATGATACCAACTATTTCACCTTTATCAACCGTTACGCTGAAGTCTTTGGTGGCCTGAACGCCTCCAAAGTTTTTACTTATATTACTTACCTGAAGAAGCATGGGTACCCTCCTTCTTTTTTTGGAATAATTTCTTTACGTTCTTTGGAGTCAATTCCCAAGTACCAAGTAAACCTGCCGGTTTAAAATTAAGAACCAGCAATACTACTACTGCATAGAATACCATTCTATAATCAGATAAAAATCTTAACATTTCTGGTAAAGCAGTAAGTATAATAGCTGAAAGTATGGAGCCGGTTAAGCTGCTGACACCGCCGAAGAAGTTCATGATTACCCATTCTCCGCTAAGTTTCCATCCGAATAATGTAGGATCCACATAAGTAACGTAGAAAGCATACAAAACTCCGGATAAAGATACTAAAGCCACTGAGAAAAGAAAAGCAATCATCTTTACTTTTGGCACATTAATGCCCATAGCTTTTGCTGCAAGTTCATCGCCTTTTAAAGCAATACATTGCCTTCCATATTTTGATTTTTTAAAAAAGGCTACTAAGATAACACAAATAATTGCTACAACCAGAACAATAGGAAAGCTAATTACTTTAGGAAAGCCAGAGAAACCTGCGGCACCACCTGTAAGGCCAGTCATTTGGTTTAAGATAGCAGTTAGCGCTTCACCAAATCCTAATGTTACTAATGATATGTAGTCACGTCTAAGTTTTACTGTAGGTAAACCTACAAAGAATCCTATAATTACACTAATTAATACTGCCATAATAGCTGCAGGAAGAAAAGGCCAATTAAGTTTAACAACTAAAATTCCGGATGCATAAGCACCAATTGCCATAAATGCGGCCTGTCCCAAGGAGAACATTCCAGCTAAACTGGTAAGTACATATACGCCTGCAACTCCTATTATTGTAATCAAAGTTTGAGTAAGTACTGAAAGATAAAATTGCATTTGTTGCCTCCTTATGCTTTTTCTTGAACTGATTTTCCTGCAATTCCCTGTGGTCTAATAAACAAGAATAAAATCATGATAAGAAATGTTGCAACCGGTGCATAACCGGAACCTATAAAGAAAATTAAAATAGTTTCTAATAACCCTAATAATACTGCACCAAAAACTGCACCGGATATACTTCCAAGGCCTCCTATAACAGAAGCAATAAAACCTTTAACTACAAGGTTTCCAAGCTGTGCTGTAAGTGTATAATTGTAAATACCTAAGAATACACCTGCTAAAGCACCCAATGCACCGGATATAAAGAAAGCAGCACTTATAATTCTAAATACATTAATACCCATTAAATACGCAGTATCTCTATCATATGATACGGCACGTAAAGCACGTCCCATTTTTGTTTTCTGAAGTACAAATACTAATAAAACAAGCACAACTGCTGAAATAGCAAGCATTACCACACTGCTGGTCTGAATTACCAGATCACCAACCCAGATAGCTGGCTTGCTGAAGAACATAGGATATACAAAATATCCTGCTCCTACAATAATAGTTACAATAGATTCATAAAGTGTACCTAGTGTAATAGATGATACAAAATAATAAAATGTTGCTGAGTTTCTTTTTGTAATTCTTCTAAATGCGACGAATTCACCAAATAAACCAATTAGACCGCCTACTAACATGGAAACTATCAGGACAGGAATTAATGACCAGCCTGTACCTGCGGATACAAAATAGCCTACAAATGCACTGAGAGTCATTAAAGCACCATGTGAGAAATTTGAGAATTTTAAAATACTAAAAATTAAAGCAAAGCCGGTAGCTATCAGGGCGTAAACTGATCCAACAGCCAAACCGTTCAGTAATAACTGAATAGCCATGTTTCCCTCCTATAAGGTTTGTTACAAAATTAAGCCTTGTTTACATTTTTCTAAATGCAGTAAAGAATCCCACATTCTTCAGAATACTGCTGTCTTTCTAAACCCCGGGAAGAATCTCACTAATATAATGTAAGTTTCTTCCCTTTTCAGGTTTAGTGCGACTTTTTATGTTACACTATCATGGCAAATTTTGATGGTATATTTATAACAAAGTCAATTTGTAACAACTCTCTTCATATGTCATATCTTTATGCCTACTAGATTAGTCAATTATTCTGCTGAATATTGTTTGATCATTACAGATTCTCCATCTTTAATTTCATGGATATACATTTCAAGACCTTGTGGCTGATGATTCTCTGGATTAATTGAAATAATTCCTGTTAATCCTTCAAAGCCTGTCAACTTCTCAACTGCATCTCTAATAGCAACGGAATCTTCACCAACTTCGGTAATGGTATCTGCAAGGATGTTAACAACATCATAACCTAAGAAGAACTTATTAGTTGCATCAGCGCCCGTCTCAGCTTTATATTTTTCCATTATTTCTGCGACTTTGGGTTCAGATTCTGTAATATTATTAATATAAATTATGTTATTTGAAGCAGCTCCTGCAAGGGAAGCAAATGGAGGAGCTGCATCCAGTCCCATAATAATAGTGCCTGTATAACCAACTGCACGTGCCTGTTGTGCAATAGTGATTAATTCCTGAGTATAGTTAGGAGCATAAATAACATCTGCACCTGCATTCATAAGTTTCATTAACATTGTACTAAAATCTGTATCTGTAGCTGTAAATTGAACTTCTTGTACAATTTTTGAGTCAGAACCAGATTCGGCAAGGTAGCTCTTAAAGCCATCTACTAAACCTAAAGAATAAGCATTATCACTTCTGTAAATAGCGCCAATCTTCTTAGAACCCAATTCATCAAGAGCATATTTTGCCATGATGGCACCTTGTTGGTCATCAGATGGTTGGAATAAGAACATGTTCTTGTATGTAACTCCATCTTTATTCTGTAAAACTGCAGTATCAATAGCAAATCCTAAGATTGGAACATTATATTGTTCTGAAAGAGGTGCAATTGCAAGTCCAATATTTGCTACTGGCGGTCCAATAATTGCACTAACTCCATCTTGTGTTGCAAGAAGAGTGAAAGCATTGATCGCTTCTGTAACATCACCAGTAGTATCCCGTGTAATTAATTCAAGTTTCTTCCCATTAACACCGCCAGCTGCATTTATTTCATCAATTGCATACTGAGCACCCGCTTGAATCATCTTACCCAGGGTAGCTGTTTTACCTGTAATATCTTGTAGAGCACCGATTTTAATTGTGTCTCCGTTAGAAGCTGCGCCATCTGTTTCAGGCGCTTCTGGTGTTGTTTCCTGAGTTTTCTCTGTTGATGGCTCTTTCGTTTCGGGAGCTTCCGTTTTTTTACCAGAACAGGCAACCAACCCAAATGCCACACCCAAAACCAATAGAGTTTTGAATAACTTCTTCATGTAAATCCTCCTTTTAATTCAATCCCATATTTAATTTAGCTTGTAGATAATGAAACTTATGCAAATATTTATGAAATCGATTTCATATATTTTTCATAGCCGTTTTTGTAGATTTCGTATAATTTTTGTATAGGTTTCATTAAATTCATGTTAATTATAGTATTGTAATCTACATTTGTCAACAAAATAATCGTTATTTTTTAAACAATTGTTATTTTTTCAGTGTTATTTTTTGTGCAATCGTTTTCATATAATATAAATCTTGTTTTCTCAACTTTATAAGTTTTCTATTTATGTTATATTTTCAGAAATTAATTCAAATAAATTGCACAATCTAGTATTAATATGGAGTAAAAAAGTACTTTAAGTTTCATTTTCCATATTAATAACATGGGAAATTTCCACCTAAAGTACTTTAAATAAAAAACGCATACCAATATTTTGTATATTGTACGCGTCAGATTAAGATTTATATAATAATTAAGTGAGCAGCACTATAAGCCGAGTTCTGTATCTGATGATCATCTATCTTTGCTACATGTTACCATATAGCTCATTTGTCAAAGACAAATCGCGACCTACCCAAAGCACGGCGGGCAACCGTATCGCTTTCATTCGGTCTTACTTCGAGTGGGGTTTACAGAGCCTTGTTTGTTACCAAACAAGCGGTGGTCTCTTACTCCACCTTTCCACCCTTACCAAAACATCTGCAAGCAAATGAATTGGCGGTATATTTCTGTTGCACTGGCCTTGGAGTCGCCTCCACCGGACGTTATCCGGCACCCTGCCCTATGAAGCTCGGACTTTCCTCACCTATGACCTTTCGGTACTTATAGGCGCGATCATCTGTGCTACTCAGCTTTGTTATTCTAACATATTTAAACTATTATGTAAATAGAAGAATTTTTACATGGCAATTTTATCCTGTTTCATGTATAATTAAATATATATATGATTTTATAAATAAAATTTTTATACGTATTTTGGAGGCCGTATCATGGATAAAAATAATAAGATAATGAAAGCAGGTTTGATTCTAATAGGCGTTACCCTCTTACTTGGTGTTTGTACTATCTTATTTTTAAGAATTAAGGAACCTGTATTTCTAAAGCATTACTATGAATATAAAGTATATCTTCAAAATGAAGGTGATTTATTCTACTCCGCTGGACTTGGCAGCTCTATCAAACTTCAATATATAACAAATATTTCGGATGACAAAAGTGTTATTAGTATCGCATTTAAAGAAGCCCCCTCCCTTTATGTTCATGCATCAGAATATCAACCGGATAATTTCTTTACAGGTATATTTCATTCTTCTTCAAATGATAATACATTAGGGGTTAACATCGGTACTTACAGTTTACGAACGGTATATCTTTCCTTAGATATTCCTATTGATGTTATGCCGGATCAGTTGGAATTATCGGAAGCAACTATTCTTTTTAATGGCGGCAAGCAGGCAGAGGTAAACTTGGGCAAATTGATTTTTTATAAGGATGAGTTATCTTCTAGAGACTATCTTAAGCAGAATCGTGCTTCCAGCTCTTCCTCCGGAGAATCGGATAAGTCTTTTGAATTACTTGATAACATAAAGATAAAATCAATTGATTCACCCTTTCTTGATAAGCTGAAGAATTATTTAAATCTTAAAATAAATAATAAAGAATATACAGCAGCTAATGGAAAAGATTATAAAAAGGGCGATACTTTATATATTTCCAATTCTCTTAATCCAAATATCAGAGAGAATTTTCCCTTTATAAAATTTGAAATATATCCAAGGCTCTATTATCAGAACAGCCAAGGCAATACCTATTATGAGCCTTTGTTTCATATAAGTAATGATAACTATAATAATCCGAGTTTCCTTGACTTTATAAAATATGTAAAGTTCAACCAATGATTTTAATTTTTAATGGGATGTTTGATACAGTGATATATCTTTAAATTATAACAATTGATTTATTACGAAAGGTACAGGTGTTAGCATGGAACAAAAGCATAGTTTGCTGAAAGGATATAAATTAATCTTTTGGGGAATTGTCTTTACATCCTTTAATTTCAATTTATTCGGTATTCCTATACTTCCCCAATTTATAGAGTGGCTCATAGTTTATAGCGGAATCAAAGCACTAAACGAAGTACATCCCTCTAAGACATTGAAAAATGGAGTTAATTTTGGAGTATGGATTGTTTTGCTGACTCTTGTAGTTGGGTTCATCTCTCTGTTCCAATCAGATATATTTCAAATCGGAACTTTATTTACTCTTATATGGTCAACAGGAATTATGACAATGGAGCTTATATTAAAATATTACATTTTAGCTGGATCTATAGAGCTTTTAGAAATGTTTCATAAAGGGGATATTGCGGAAGAGTATATAAGAAGTACGAGAAATTATATGATATTTAACATTGTGGTTATGGTCGCTCAAACCATAGTACTGACCATAGTATCGGAAATAGGAATCGTTGCTTTAGGTATTGTCTCCCTTATAATGAACATATGGTTTATATTATTAATTCGCGATCTTAAAAATATATTTAATAACAATATTGTATACGAATAAAGGCCAGGTGAAGATACTTTGTCATCCACCGCTTTTATACTTAATCAGCAGCAAAGAAACTGGATAATCTAAGGATGCATAGATTATCCAGTTTCTTCTCCCTGAATCAGAAGCGTTATTTTACTTTCCGATATTATAGGAATCCTTTACTTATTTTAAACTTTAAAACAGCTTCCTCCCACGAATTCTTTCAGTATGGAATTCTGCGGTACAGCCTCGCTGCTTACTCCTAAGAAATAATCCAGGAACTTTAACAATCTCTTTGCTTCTATGAATTCTTCACTATTTCTGTCAATTCCAAATAAAATCGGTTCCGCATATTGTTTTAATGTTGCTAATTCATAGATAAGCGCGGAATTAAACATAACATCTACATCTTCCTGGAAGGGGAAAATATTTTCTTCTTCACCCCGTCTTACCGATGGCCACATATTAATAGTTCTTTGCCCGGAAGAACCTCTTGTACGGGCATCACGAACCATTCTTCGAATTAATCTTAAGTCTGTGGTAGGTATTCTGTTATGTTCATCAATGTTCAGCGAAGTTAATGCACTAATATAAATCTTAAACTTACTTTCTCTTGGAAGGCTGTAGGATAATTTATCGTTTAATCCATGAATTCCTTCAATAACAAGTATATCATTCGGTCCTAAGGTCTTATAATTACCTTTATATTCCCTATGCCCGGTTTTAAAATTAAAACTAGGCAGTTCAACAGTTTTTCCTTCCAATAGATTGGTCATATCTTTATTAAATAATTCAAGATCAATGGCATACAGGGATTCAAAATTAGGGTTTCCCTCTTCGTCCAAGGGAGTATGAGCCCGCTCTACAAAATAATCATCTACTGCTATTGGATGGGGAATTAAGCCGTGGGTTTTTAACTGAATGGATAACCTATGGGAAAATGTAGTCTTACCGGAAGAAGATGGTCCCGCAATCATAACAAATTTTTTGTCCCCTGCCTCTTTTATCTGCTGGGCGATTTCTCCAATCTTCATTTCCTGAAGTGCCTCCTGAGTTAGAATTAGTTCATGAATGTTACCTTCTACTATAACGTCATTTAGCGCACCTACAGTATCTACTTCCATTGTTTTCGCCCACTGGTTGGATTCCTTTAGAGTGTGGAACAGTTTATCCAACGGTTTAAAAGTTTCTATTTCTTTGGGATTCTGCTTCCTTGGAAGAAGCAGAATAACACCTTCATCATAAGGAAATAAATCAAAGTATTTCAGCATTCCTGTACTAGGAGGCATATAACCGTAATAGTAATCTTCAAATCCTTCCAGATTATATATATTAGTTTTAGAAACCCTTCGGTATTGAAATAACTTTTCTTTATCATACATTCTGTACCGGTTAAATAATTCTATGGCTTCGTCGGTTCCAACGGACTTTTTTAAAATTGGGTAATCCGCCTCCACGATGGCCTGCATTCTCTCTTTTATTCTGTAGCAAAGTTCTTCTGTCATTGGCACCATCATTTCAATGGTACAGTATAATCCGTTACCAAGAGAATATTCTACCGATGCACGTTTTATTTTATCAGCACCTACTACGTTATAAAGTGCTTTTAGCATTACTAAGGTAATTCCTCTTACATAGGTTTTATTACCTGCATCCTCCTTCGTAGTCAGAAAGGTTATTTTACAGTCTTGCTCCACTGTTTTTGACAGCTCCCGCAGTCTATTACCCACAGATGCAAGTATAATATCAGCATCATAATCCTTTTGATACTCTTTGCTGACTTCTAATAATGAAATTCCTTGGGGATATTCTTTTATATGACCGTTAACGTCTATCTTGACTGTAGTTTCCATAACTCCTCCTTGTTCGTAAAAAATGAAATGCAGCACTTTAACGCTTTTATTGATGAGATATCAGTTTTCTATTTATAATATGCCAAACCAGCTTCTATATATCCTAATTCTTCTTCCACTTCTTTTAACCTTACTATGGCATTCTCAGTAGGATTTTGTTTTAGGGCCTTGACTACCTGAAGGCACTGATTCTTCTCCTTCAATAAGAATTCCCTGGTGATGGGTTCTCTGCTTTGAAGCAGAAATTTTCCGTACCGGTAGAAAAGTTCCAAGCTGCTGTTATTGGCGATATCAATATCTTCTGATACCAAAGTAGTCTTTTTACTTTTCCAGGTTTCACCTGCTATTTCGGAAACCTTAAATTGTTCCGAATTCTTGTCAGCATTAGCTGGCATAGATATTGCTTTTATTATGGTATAATATTTTCCATCATCAATCAGCATTTGTTCTGCTACGATTTCAAATTCGATTTGTTCTATAAATTTACGCACAAAAGCTAATTCGGATTGAGGTTGTAGGACTAGTTCCTTGCACTTTTTTACAGAGGCAAGACCTTCCTCTAATATCCGAACCGTTAATGCGCCTCCCATTCCTGCTATAAGAATGGTATCCGCTTCTCCTGGATTCAGTTTATGAAGACCGTCAGATAGCCTGGTTTCTATCCGACTGTCTAATCCAAGGCGTTCAATGTTTTCTCTGCCTCTCTCCAATGGCCCTTTGTTCACGTCCATTGCGATAACACCTGGGGCTATGTTTTGTCTAATCAAATATATGGATATGTAGGCATGGTCGCACCCTACATCTGCTACCCTGTTACCTTTTGTAACAGAGTCCGCAACTGCTTGTAATCTTTTTGATAATTGCATATCTACCTGCCTTAATACTAGTATAAATTTTATGTCATTTCTAAAGGATTATTTAAAGTGATTATTTTTGTACTGATTTTATTATTGCTTTGCTTTTTTTCTAATCTATATACTCTAATAATCTTATTCTAAATAATCCTTTAATTTACGGCTGCGACTGGGATGCCTTAATTTGCGTAATGCCTTTGCTTCTATTTGACGAATTCTTTCCCTAGTTACATTAAATTCCTTGCCTACTTCCTCTAAAGTACGAGAACGTCCGTCATCAAGGCCAAAGCGTAATCTTAAAACTTTTTGTTCTCTATCGGTAAGTGTTCCAAGTACATCAATTAGTTGTTCTTTCAGCAAAGTAAAGGCTGCTGCATCTGCCGGCACCGGAATATTATCATCCTGGATAAAATCTCCCAAATGGCTGTCTTCTTCCTCACCAATAGGGGTTTCTAAAGATACCGGTTCCTGAGAAATCTTTTGAATTTCACGAACACGCTCTACTGGCATATTCATTTCTTTGGCTACCTCTTCCGGAAATGGTTCCCTGCCTAATTCCTGTACCAATTGTCTTTGTACCCGGATTAACTTATTGATGGTTTCCACCATATGAACCGGAATACGTATGGTTCTTGCCTGATCTGCTATGGCCCTTGTAATGGCTTGTCTAATCCACCAGGTTGCATAGGTGCTGAATTTAAATCCTTTTTCGTAATCAAACTTTTCAACTGCTTTGATCAATCCAAGATTACCTTCTTGAATTAAATCTAAAAACTGCATGCCACGTCCTACATAGCGTTTTGCTATACTGACTACCAAACGAAGGTTGGCTTCTGCAAGCCTCTTTTTAGCCTCCTGGTCTCCGGCTGACATTCTTTTTGCCAGTTCTATTTCCTCATCAATACTAAGCAAAGGCACTTTACCGATTTCTTTTAGATACATTCTTACAGGATCTTCAATACTGATACCTTCGGGTAAAGAATAATCAATTTCCTCGATTTCTTCATCTTCCGGCTCTAAAACAATATCCTCTTCATCATTGGCCAGCCTAAGAACATCTACGTTATTTGCTTCCAAATATTCATAGATTTTCTCAATTATGTTGCTATCCATTTCAAAGTCTATGAAAAAGTCGTTAATTTCCTGGTATTCCAATACATTTTTCTTTTTCCTTGCGTATGCCAGTAACTCTTTTAACTTTTCCGTGAATTTTACCATATTCTCGTCCATATCTATCTATCCTCCTAAATTGCCTCTGCTCAATCTTTTTAGTATTTTAACCATCCTAGAAAGAAATATGCAATTTCTGTAAGTCTGCCTGCTCTCTTATGATATTTTGAAGGCCTATGATGTCATTATTTTCAATTGCTTTCTTGCTTTTCGCATCCAGGCTGTTCTTCTTAATTCGTAATACGGTCTCTTCTAAAGCCTTCTTTCTTTCCGCCTCTCCCAGGTCTTCCGGTATCTCAGTGGAGAATAAAGAAGCAACTTCATTTTGCTCTTCTTTGCTTTCAAATTGATTGATGATTTTTGCCGGAGTTACCTTGTGTTCCACATCATATTGGTCAAATAGCATCTGTGCAACTTGTTCATACAGTTCTTCCGTAAAGTCTTCCGGTGTAATAATTCCCTTTAATTTATCAAATAGACCGGTATCCTCTATGAACCAGGTAAGAAGGATCTTCTGGGATTGTTTCATTCCATCTTCCCGTTTTTTCTTCTTAGCGGGCTCTACCACCCTCTTTATGTCTGTTTGTCCCACAACAATCTGGGCACCATATCGGTTTACTAACTTCCTTAAATTATCAAAGCCGATATTATATTTTTTTGCAACGGTTTCGATATAGATATTTCTTTCAATCTCTTCTGTAAAATTAAGCATTTTTTTTGCAATCTCATTAAAGAATTTGGTTTTCTCCTCCGGATCAGAAAGGTCATATTCCTGTTCCAGCACCTCCACTTCAAAAAGGAAGGAATTCTGTGCGTTATCAATCCGCTTTTGATATTCTTCCGAGCCTAGAGCTTTTATAAATTCATCCGGATCTTTGTACGGCTTCATGTTAATGATTTTTACAGACAGACCAGCTTCTTTTAAGATTGGAATAGCTCTTAAAGTCGCTTTGGTTCCTGCTTCGTCACTATCATAAGTAATAAGAACCTCGCTTGTGTATCTCTTTAATAGATTAGCCTGCAGGCCGGTAAATGCCGTTCCAAGTGAAGCTACAGCATTCTTAAAGCCTGCCTGATGAAGTGCAATTACATCCATATAACCTTCACATATTAGTATATTTGGTTTTCTGGATATTCTGGCAAAATTCAATCCATACAAATTACGGCTTTTATCAAACAACTTGGTTTCCGGAGAATTTAAATATTTTGGTAATCCATCTCCCATAACACGTCCGCCAAAGCCGATAACCCGGTTATTCACATCCATTATTGGGAACATGGCACGATTCCAAAACTTATCGTATACTTTGCTCTTATCAATGGTAATCAACCCAGATTCTTTTAGAATTTCATCATTATATCCTAAGTGCTTCAAATATTGATATAAATCATCTCCAGTCTTATTAGAATACCCAAGTCCAAATTGTTTTATTGTATCCTCTGAAAGTTTTCGATTTAAAAGATAATTTAGGGCAGCTTGTCCACTTTTTTTCTGAAGTTGGTAATAATAATACTTAGCAGCCTCTTTATTTATCTCTAATAATTTTGTTTTTAGGCTGGCCTGTCGTTTCGCTTCCTCGCTGTATTCTGCTTCCGGAAGATTTACTCCCACCCGGCCGGCTAATAATTTTAACGCTTCTACAAATGTATAATTTTCATACTCCATAATAAAAGTAAATACATTGCCTCCCACTCCGCAGCCAAAGCAATGATACATTTGCTTGGAGCTGCTTACGCTAAAGGAGGGTGTTTTTTCATTATGGAAGGGGCAAAGCCCCATATGGTTACTTCCTTTTTTCTGTAATTTTACATAGGAGCCTATCACATCTACTACATCGTTCCTTATTCTTATTTCCTCCACTAAATCTTCCGGGTAAAACATGGTAATCTCCTATTCTGTCTATATTGGTATGCATTCCACCGGACTAAACCAGGGGACTTTGCTTATTTTAATATATGCTCCATGACCTTGGTATATTTAATTCCTTAAATTTTGCAACTGCAAACCGATCCGTCATGCCAGCAATATAATCACAAACAACTCTGGTAACGGTTTCGCCTTTCTCCTCGATCATTTCTAAAAACTCTTCCGGCATTAATTCTATATTCTTTACGTAATATTCAAAAAGCCATGCAACCATGGATTCCGCCTTGGCTTCTTCACCTTTTGCCACCGGATTGGTATATACACTCCTAAACATGTATCTTCGCATCTCAAACATTGCCTGTTCAATCTTTTCAGACATGATTATCTCTCCGGCGCCTTCACTATTAATAATAATATCATGTATAATGGTATTTAAACGTTCTCTGGAGCTGTGTCCTAATATATCGGTAAATTCTTTTGGAATATCCTCTTCCTGAATGATATGTCCACGAATAGCATCATCAATATCGTGATTAATATAGGCAATCTTATCAGATAACCTAACAATCTTTCCTTCTAAAGTCTTTGGTTTTCCTTTTGTTTGATGGTTTAAGATGCCATCCCGTACTTCTTTAGTAAGATTTAATCCCCTGCCGTGATTCTCTAATATTTCTACGATTCGAATACTTTGTAAATGATGTTCAAACTTCTCAGGACAAACCCGGTTCAACACCCTTTCTCCCGCATGTCCAAATGGGGTGTGGCCTAAATCATGTCCAAGAGCAATGGCTTCTGTTAAATCTTCATTTAAACGCAATCCTTTAGCAATAGTTCTGGCTGTTTGTGCAACTTCCAGCGTATGAGTGAGTCTGGTACGGTAATGATCTCCTTCCGGTGCCAGAAAAACCTGGGTTTTATGCTTTAACCGGCGGAAGGATTTAGAATGCAGGATTCTGTCCCGGTCTCTTTGATAAATTGGACGAATATCACAAGGTTCTTCATAAATATCTCTGCCTTCTGAACTATCACTAAATGACGCATAGGGACTTAAAATTTCATGCTCCCTTTGCTCTAATTTCTGTCTGATATTTACACTACTAACCAGCTTATCCTGATTATAATTCTCTTTCACTTCTATCACTCCCTTTTTGAAGTTAACGTGTAAGTCAAAGTGGATATTCGCAATCCGCTTACAGAAGCGGTGCCTTTCCTGATGAGGTTACATTATGTATTAGTATTTGTGCTATGTTACGGACTATTCTTACTTATATTATTAATATTCTACCAAAGTTGGTGATTTCCTTTTTTATTTTTCAATTTTCCGTAATATTATTTCTGTAATATTTTTGTATTTATCAATTTATATATTGCAAAACGAGATTCACCCGGTATTAGACATAGGAAATACCGGGTGAATCTCTATCAAAGCCTTAATGGCATTTTTCTTTTGATGGGCAGTCACTACAGCCACAGTTGCAGAATTTACCTGCCTTTATATCTTTTACCTTCTTATAAATTATATAAATAACATAGATAGCAATTGCTCCTCCAATTACATAAGTCATAAATTCCACTCCTTTCAATCCCGGCACCGGACCGGTTATAAGTTTATCTTCTTAGATTCATATATCTGTAACTATTCATTATATAAGACTACCGATTTGATAAACAATAGTTGCTACTGCCCACGCTATTACCAATTGGAATAATATTGTGAATACAGTTAATTTCACAGACTTTAATTCTTTTGCAATAACACCTACGGCTGCTGCACATGGAGTATACAATAAACAAAACAGCATAAGTGAAAATGCATTTAAGCTTCCAAAACCTAAGGGTTGCAGCATATCACTTAATTGAGTCATTCCTGATGCAGTATTAATATCTGCAATTCCAAAGAGAATTCCAAAACTGGCTACGACTACTTCTTTTGCCGCCAGTCCGGAGATTAGTGCCACTCCAATCTGCCACAAACCTAAACCTGCCGGAGCCAATACCGGCACCAGAAAACGTCCGACGCTTGCACCAAAACTCTGAGACATATCGGTTACCATGCCTTTTGGACCAAAGTTTAAAATAAACCATATAATAACGGAAGCTAAGAATATGGTTGTACCTGCTTTTGATAAATAATCCTTAATTTTATCCCACACATAAATGAGTATGGTTCTTACGTTTGGTGCCTTATATTCCGGCAGCTCTATAAGCAATGTACTTATTTGTCCATCTTCTTGTTTATCAATCTTATTCATAATATATGCAGCTAATATTCCGATTACCAATCCAATCACATACATGGATAAAGCCACCAAAGCCGCATGTTTTTTAAAGAACATACCGGAAAGTAAAACATAGATGGGTATTTTGGCACTACAAGACATAAAGGGTGTTACAAATATAGTTTTACGTCTGTCTTTCAGGTTCTCTAAGGTTCTGGAAGCCATAACCGCAGGAACGGTGCAGCCAAATCCCAATAGCATTGGTATAAATGCTCTTCCGGATAATCCAATTTTACCCATAATACCATTCATTACATAAGCTACTCTTGCCATGTAGCCACTGTCTTCCAGAATTGCCAGGGCAAGAAATAGAATTGCAATGTTTGGAAGGAAAGTTAATATTCCGCCAACTCCTGCAATAATACCATCCACAATCAGTGAAGTTAAAACATCACCGGCATGAGTAGATACCAAAAAGTTTAATGTTATCTCTGAAAGGGAAGAAATAATTCCTTCAAAATATCCCGCTAATATATTACCTATGGAAAATGTTAAAAAGAATACCAAACCAATTACTGCAAAAAAGATGGGCATGCCCCAGATTCTATGGGTAAGTATACGATCAACCTTATCGGTAGAAGCTTCTTTCTTACTTTTATTTACCAGTACTTCTTCAATAATTTCTTCGATAAAATCATATTTTTGATTAATAATTTCGGTTTCATAACTTCGATCTACAATTCCGGATAAATCTACAGGATAACGTTCCATAATCTCTTCATCCTGCTCCAACAGCTTGATAGCATGCCATCTTACGTTCTTTATATCCGGATAGGTATATAATAAAACTTCCGATATAGAATCAATTTTATCTTCGATATCATCACTATAAACAAGGGCATATTCTTTGTGGTGTTCATGAACATGTTCACTATCTTTTTCCTGCCCTGCAAAATGATGATGTTCTAAATTATTATCATTAAGCTTATGTTTATGATGGGATACCGCATGCATGAGAATATCCAGGCCTGTTTTCTTTCTGGCAGATACCGGAATGACCGGGATGCCAAGCATCTCCGGAAGTCTGTGAAGGTCTATCTCCATTCCTCTCTCTTCCACAATATCCATCATATTTAAAGCTAAAATAACAGGTTTTCCAAGTTCAATTAATTGTAACGTTAAATAAAGGTTTCTCTCCAAACTGGAGGCATCTGCAACGTCAATAATAACGTCTACATCATCCTCTAATATATACTGTCTTGATAGTTTTTCTTCTAATGTATAGGAAGTCAAGCTATAGATACCAGGCAAATCCACTAACTTAAATCTTTCATTGTGATACCGCATAGCACCTTCTTTTTTCTCAACCGTTACCCCCGGCCAATTAGCTACTTTTAATTTTGCTCCTGTATATGCATTAAAAAGTGTAGTTTTGCCGCAGTTAGGATTTCCTACAAATCCTACATGAAGTTCTTCTCTCATTTAAGCAACCTCCTCGACAAAAATTGCATCTGCGATTTTTTTACCAATAGCTAAACGGGTACCTCGTACCTTAAATACAATTGCACCATTATGGTTTTGATTCAGCAGTTCTACTTTCGTTCCATCAATTAATCCTAATGCCTCTAATCTCTGCTTCGCAGTATGTTCTAACTTTAGTTCTTTTACAAAATAAAATTGACCGATTTGGCCTTCACTAAGGGTCATATTTACTCACCTTCCCGTCAGATTATAAATGATAATAATTCTCATTTACTTAATTTTATTATACATCGGGATAAATCAAATGTCAATTAGTGATGAAAAATGTTTTTTATTTTTTTATGATGAATAACCAGCGTTGTGCAGATAAAAAGGTGGGATGAAAGAATAACTGGCATTCTTTCATCCCACCTTTTTGTAGAGCTTAATAATAAAACTCAGCCAACATTTCCAAACTTAAGGAAAGGTAAGCAATTATAACATTTTCTTTATTTCATTTGCCACAAATTCTACCTTAGTACCAATAATTACTTGGACAGAAGTTTTACTAGGCCTAATAATACCGGCTACCCCTGCTGACTTAATCTTCTTCTCATTTACTTTCGTATAGTCTTTAATTTCAAAACGTAATCTTGTAACGCAATTATCCAGATTCGAAACATTTTCTTTACCGCCGATTCCCTCTAATACAATAGCTGCTACTTGGGCAAAATTATCATTAGTGAGGGTTACTTTTAAGTCATTTTCCAAATCGTCTTCACGACCTGGTGTTTTTAAATTAAACTTGGTAATTACAAAACGGAATACTATGTAGTAAACAATTCCAACTACAATACCCATGGGGATAATCAGCAATGGATTGACAGCCATAGGGTTTCTAAAGCTTAAAATCCAATCTACGAAACCTGCTGAAAAAGCAAATCCACAACGTACCGGCAAAATAACTGATATTGCAACAGAAAGACCTGTAAATAACGCATGAACTACATAAAGACCGGGAGCTAAGAACATAAATGCAAATTCAAGTGGCTCTGTAACACCTGTAAAGAAGGCAGATAATGCGCCGCCTAATAACACACCTGCTGCAATCTTTTTATTTTTATCTTTTGCAGTACGATACATAGCTAAGGCACCTGCCGGTAAACCAAACATCATTACCGGGAAGAAACCGGTTTGATACATACCTGTCACACCACGAATACCGCCTTCTATTGTACCAAGATATTTACCAATATCATTAATATCTGCTATATCAAACCAGAATACAGAGTTTAATGCATGGTGCAGACCAAAAGGAATGAGCAATCTGTTACATGTAGCATAGATTCCGGCACCGATTGCACCACTGTCCATGATCATTTTCCCGAATCCAACCAATCCCCCGTAGATAAACGGCCAGATGAAAAATAGAATTAATGAGGAAAATAAAGATGCTATTGCAGTAACAATTGCAACACTTCGCTTTCCACTAAAGAAGGAAAGGGCATCCGGCAATTTAGTATATTTAAATTTATTATAACAAACAGCTCCAATAATACCTGCCAAAATACCGATAAATGCATTTTCAACTTTTCCAAAAGCCGCGTTAACGCTTGCAACCTCAATACCTTTTAACGCTGCAACAGTCCCCGGAGCTAACAGTGTTGTCATCATCAGCCAGGAAACAAGTCCTGCCAATCCTGCTGTACCATCATTATCATCAGACATACCCACACCGACACCAATGGCAAAAAGGATGGCCATATGGTCAATTAAAGCGCCACCGGCTTTTACTAAGAAGCTGGCAATGGCGTGTAATGAACCAGGGTCCCCGCCTTGCATAATTGTAGGATCCATCCAATATCCAATACCCATAAGTAAGCTTGCTGCCGGTAAACATGCAACTGGTAACATTAATGATTTGCCTAATCTTTGAAGATATTTCATCATAATAAAACTTCCCCTTTCTTTTATGCTGCTGCCTTATTGCAGCTACACATAATCGTTGCATTATAAAGCTTTTAGTTAAAATATATTTTTAAGCCGATATGTAAAGTTTTTACCCCCCTTTCTATCTAGCCATTCTTTTATATTTATAAGGAAATATAAAAATTACTTCTTAATATTTATAATTTTATCCAGTTCTTTAACCTCTTTATTTGCAATTGGATTTATTTCCTTATATTCATTTGAATTACATATAACAACCGGAGTAGTAACATCGTACCCTGCTTCTTTTATTTTTTCCAAATCAAATTCTACCAGTAAATCACCAGCTTTTACTTTATCTCCTTCTTTTACATGGGCGGTAAAATATTTACCTTTTAGATCCACTGTATCCAATCCAATATGTATTAATATTTCTTCTCCCGAATCCCTTGTGATACTTATTGCATGTTTCGTTTCAAATACTAATGTCACAGTACCGTTTACCGGTGATACCACTCTTCCCTTTGCAGGTTTTATAGCAATTCCCTTTCCTAAAATTTCCTGGTTAAAGGTGGGATCGTTGACTTCCTTAAGGGAACATGCATATCCTTCTACTGGCGCTAATATTGTATTTGTCTTTTCTTTGATACCTAAAGTTTCTTTTAATTTATCAAACATTTTAAGTACGTCCTTTCTTGCTTTATGAAATTTTATTATGTCTATATTACTAACTATCCTCCATTATCACCCTTCTGATGTGAACCGTCAGATAAGTAAGTTCTTCTTCCGTAACTTTTTGCCCCAGATGCTCCCCCATATATTCTGCTACTTGCTGGCTGCATAGATATTCCTTAGGATATAATTTTACTATCATTTCCCTAAAATCCTCTTCCCTGTTGTCTAATAATTGTTTCTTTACCATCCTTTGTGCCAAGAATTTTAGATGAGTAATAAAACGTTCATAATGGAGGGATTCTTCATCTAGCTTAATTTGAAAGTAATCTTTTACAATCTGGACAAGTTCCGGTATGATTCTTGTAATATTAATTGCTTCACTCATTACCGTATTGTATTCTGCATTAACAATATGGAGAGCAATGGACGCCACCTCATCAATGGGAAGATTGACTTTTAATTCTTTTCGAATTAAGGCCACTGCATATTCTCCAATCAGATATTCCTGCCTATAAAAGTTTTTAACTTCCCATAATAAAGGATTCTGAAAGGTCATTCCCTGATTCAGACGTTCTATTGCAAAATTAATATGATCCGTCAAAGTTATGTATATATTTTCATTTAATTTTTTATTGAGAACTCTTTTAGCATATTCCACTATTTCATTGGTGATTTGAATGTGTTCCAGCGGTATCGTAATCAACAGCTCTTTAAATTTATCAACAGCACTTTGACTATCCATATAGAATATCTTTTCAATCCGGCTCTCCGGTATCGTATTCCCCAGCTTTCCTTTAAAGCCGATACCTTTTCCCATAATTACTACTTCTCTCCCATCCGGATCTCTTGCACTAACTACATTGTTATTAATTATTCTTTCTATATTCATAGCACACCCCAAAACATTAATGTAATAACAAAGCGAATATTTACAATCTGCTTTGTTACTTTCCTAGTTAATAGATCAAATCATAATTGTTAAATAATTCCACATGGTATTCATAAAAAAGACCAAACTTTACAAGACAAAGTCATTCTGATATTGTCTCATAAAATTTGGTCTTGCCTGTATTCCAGTAACAATCCAAAATTATTCTATTCACTATTATTAATTCTAACACAATTATATAAAAAATCAACCTTTTTTTAATATTCTTTATTTATAATGCTTTGTTTATGATATTTTCTTAGTAAATATCAAATGATTATTACTAATTCATAGTTTGTATATTGCGCTGCTAATATAATTTTTCGCTAATATATTTTGTTATTTCTAAGAATATCTTTTCATCATCTTTACTAATGATATAAATTCATCCTTATATTCGTCATTGGAATAATTATATTCTTTTAACAGCTCCAGTACCATATTTAAAGAAGCATCTCCTTTAAACTCACTGTCTCGAAGAATCATACCAAATGCTGCAACAGAACTGGCAAATGCAAGATTCTTGGGCATTACCCGAGTATATGCTCTATCCATTACCGGTACGGAGAGCAATTTACTCTTATTTCCATCCGGTTCTTTATAGCGAATATTTATGGTTAGTAATTCTTCATTAAACTCCCTATTGGAAGTATCACTATTTCCAGACTGATATTTTAAATCCGTTGTTGAAACCGGCTGCTTGGAATCTATTCCAATTAGTTCATAAAGTGCGGTAACCCTGTGACCTGCTCCAATTTCTCCAGCATCCTTTGTATCGTCATTAAAATCCTCCGTATTCAGAGCACGATTCTCGTACCCAATTAACCGGTAACTGCCGATTCTTGCAGGATTAAATTCGACCTGGAGCTTCACATCCTTCGCTACTGTATATAATGTGCCTCCCATTTCTTCAACCAGCACCTTCTTTGCTTCTAATAAAGAATCAATATATGCATAGTTTCCATTCCCGTTATCCGCTAAGGCTTCCATCTTATTATCTTTTATATTGCCTGTTCCAAATCCAAGAACAGATAAGAATACACCGCTTTCTTTTTTCTCTTTAATTAATCTGGTTAATTCCCCTTCACTTGTCACTCCTACATTCAGATCTCCATCTGTGGCTAAAATAACCCGATTATTTCCACCTTTTATAAAATATTCTTCTGCTAATTGATAGGCTTTCATAATGCCTGCTGCCCCTGCTGTGCTTCCCCCTGCACTTAAGTTTTCAATGGCATTCACAATTTTACCTGTTTCATTTCCTCTTGCACCTTCTAACACTACGCTTTCGTAGCCTGCATAGGTAACAATGGATACCCTGTCCTTTTCTGTCAGATTCTCTGTTAACAGAACAAAGGCCTTTTGCATAAGAGGCAATTTATCCTCTTCATCCATAGATCCGGACACATCCAATAAAAACACAAGATTGGTACTGGGCCGTTCCTCCATATCAATTTCTTGCGCCTGAAGACCAATAAGCAGTAATTTTGCTTCCTTATTCCATGGACAGTCTGACAGTTCCGTAGTTACGGAAAATGGTTCCTCTCCCCTTGGCTTCTGATAATCGTAATGAAAATAATTAATCATTTCTTCTATTCTTACTGCATCCGGTACAACCGTCTGGTTATTATAAAGCATTCTTCGAACATTGCTGTATGATGCAGTATCCACGTCTATTGAGAAGGTAGATAAAGGATTGTCTTGTACGGATTTAAAATTATTCTCTGCAATTGCATTGTACTCTTCTGTATTAAATTGAGATTCATATTCCATTTTAGCATTATAGCCATAGTCTGCATCTTCCAGGAAGTCTTTGGATTTACTATCTGAATAAATATTAGCTGTTTCAGACGGATATGGCTCTTCTGCTGTGTCATACTCCCCACCTGCTTCCGTCCTCTGGGTATACTGGTCTTCTTTCGCTGCTTGTGTAGCTTGACCCGAATTATTTGTTTCTGAACTTTTCTCATTGCTACATCCTGCCAGGTTTGAAACAATTAGAACAATTACTAGCAATAAACTAACTCCTAATCTCATCCCTTTTTTCATAAAAGCTCCTCCTATCCATTTATTTGTTTTGTAAGAATTAGACGATGTGGATTAGGAATAGGTTCCATTCTAGGAAAATTTATGTAGTTATGTATGTAGTTATGATTTATGTAGTTGCTTGTGTATGGTTTATATTCAAAGAGTTTATATACATAAGATGTGGAGCAGAAAGTATGTTTAAATGTTCCCTTAAAATAGGAGGAGCCAGTAGGCAATTCCTACCGGCTATTTATGAAAAAGAGAGTAACTATGTAGAACTCTATGGTTTTATTGTATCGTTCATATATGTACTATGTTTGAATGCTTATTAAAAAGTTTATGAACAGTTGGGGATAGTTGTGCCAAAAGATCGGTTATGCTAAAATGTAACCCTAGCGGTGCTCTTCATGAATAAGAAAAATCGGCTTCGGACACATAGAGAAACCTGCTGCTCCAAAGCCGTCAAAGTATAAAAGATGTAATAGGATGTACTTAATACCGCCTGCATCCCGAAAACCGCTGCTGTCATATTGCGTTCTGCAGCTCAATGGTATTGAATTTGACACCATTTTATGCCCCTGAATTCCCAAGCATAAGTTAATCGGTCACATCATAAACTGGAAGCCATCTCAATTCGTCTGTTCTAATTGTAGCGTTTTTATTGTCATATCCTAACTTGTATAATGGTTCCCCTTCTTTTGAATAAGCGATTCCATCAAGATCATTCCACCGTAAAGAATTGGCCCAGGAAAATATCATAACTTCTCCAACTTTAACTTCTTTACGCAGACGGTCATTCGTGCCCATTTCAATGTACGCCACCTGTTCGTCAAAACATTGGACAGGAACTACCGTAATCCCCTGTTCATCATATTTACCGCTGCACCAGCCGACTAATTTTACCAGATCATCTGTTTTATTAGCCCAGGAACCGCTTCCCAGTTCCCAAAATGGGAAAGCGTATTTTGTAACTATTGTCCGATATTTATCCTCGTTTTCATATAGATAAATACGGAAGGGAAACATGTCTACATCACTTAATAAAATAGATTTTTCATCTATCAAATGACTGTTTTGGGAACAGGTGTAAGCATCAAAACTTTTCCCATTAGCGTAAGCATTAGCAAAATAGGTTACTGAAGCAATAATCAAAGCAACACAGGCAATTAAAAGTGTCTTTCTCTTCCTTATGCGTTTGGCAACTTTCGTATATCTTATAGTTTCTACATCTTTTATTTTTGCCCTGCTTTGTGGAAAATCATCAGTCTCCATGTTTTTCTTAAAACTACGGCATTCAGCGCATTCCAATAAGTGCTCATTCACAGCGGCTTGACTGGCTATACTTGCTACATTATCCTGACAAAGCGGTAATAGGTCTCTGATAAGTTCACAATTATATTTCATATTTAAAATCCTCCCGCAATTTAGTTGAGTATAAAAAAGACACCCCTAATTAGAGTGCCTCTGTGAAAATTTAAACTAGTCTAATGAAACCTGCTCTTTTTCAACTAGCTTACCATCTTTAAATACAATACTGGCACTTGATATTTCATCGTCTCCATACCAGGTATATACCTCAGATGTTGTTTTTCCACTTTTGTCCTGATCTTGAGTTACTAGCATCCCCTCTGCACCGATGGTTTTAACTGCCTCTTCATAGCTCATATTTTCTTTCAAATTCTCATATGAACTTAATGTAATATGCGTCTGTTTTTCGGATTCCTTTGTCGATGCTATCGCCATCACTATAGCCTTTTTCGGCTTTGATACATTAATTTCACATTCAATTTTTTGTTTACCAATCTTTGCGGTTATTATGGCTTTTCCAACTTTCTTTGCCCTAATCTTTCCCTTAGAATTAACCGCTACTATTTTCTTATCGCTACTGTACCATTTCACTGGTTTTTTATTGTCTAAAACCTCCAACTGATAAGTTTCTTCTGGCATTAATGCAACACTTTCACTGTTTAGCTTTGCTGCCTGTACAATATTTGCCGATGATAGCGAAACTAACATAATTATAATGGCTGTAATTATAAACTTACATTTTTTCATCTGTTCATCCCCTTTAACAATAATTTTGTAATCTTATATATTTTATTATACCATAATATTACACTACTTCAATCTATAATCATGGCATAAAGGATAAATTCTTTGAGTCTAATACCAAAATAACAACTTCAGTTTTCAGAATAATCTATTGCAATTACTACCATCCCATCTTTTCTTCTGCTATTCTACAATTCCTCCAATATTTGATGCATATTCATTAATGTATTTAAAGTGCCCTCTTCTTTTCATAAAAAAAGCACTTACCGGAGTAAGCGCCTACCTTATACAACTAGTAATTTAAATTCTATCCAATTTCTATAAACCAAGCAATTGTTTTTTCTTTAAATCAAATTCTTTCTGTGTAATAATGCCTTCATCAAATAATTGTTTATACTTAATTATTTCATCAGCACCAGAAACCTGACCAACATTATTTGTACAGAGTACAAGGCAGAAAAAAGTCAGGGCAGAATAATATTCTGCCCTGTAAAACTTACTATTATAGATACAAATTTTATATGGATAAAATAATAACAGTACATCTAATAATTTGTTTTATTTTTTAGGTCTACGCTACACAAACATTAGTAGCTTTAACCTTTCTGCTCTTAGGATCTCTTTCAAGATCAAAAGTAACCCTTTGACCTTCATCAAGACTCTTATATCCATTGGAAGAAATTGCTGAAAAATGCACAAATACATCATCTCCTCCGTTTTCGTCGGTAATGAACCCAAATCCTTTTTGTGAATCAAACCATTTTACTATACCGTTATTCATATACGATACCTCCATTATAATATTTGTATCAAATTAAATAAAAAAGCTGACACAAATACAAATCAGTTAAAAGAACGACTTGTATGTAGGTCAACTCTAATAATTTTTTGATTACTTTACAAGAATATCACAGTTTAAAGCAAAAATCAACTAAACATTTACAGTTTATTAAATATCTTTCCATCTCATCTTCCCGCCTTAACATTTCCTTCTCCAACGTTTCAATTGATGGAAGAATCTTAGCCCATCCTCGCAATTCCAAATACATAATGCTGCAATTCTATTATAAGTCTTGTTAAGTAAAATATCAGAAAAGAGAGGCAGAAATAATCTGATATGAACCCTGTCTAGGGTACTGCCTCTCTTATTATAGAAAAGTTTTCTATAAATTATATTTATTTATCTATTGTTTATCATATTTACTACGATATTCCGTTACTGTCATACCTGTATACTTTTTAAAGGTTTTACTAAAATACTGTGGATCATTAAACCCTATCTCATATACAATATCATTAATTGTAGCTTGAGGATTTTTAAGAGCCTGTTTTGCCTTATCAATTCGTACAGAATTTAGATAAGAAGAAAAAGTTCTGCACTGCTCTTTTTTAAAGAGTACAGAAAAATAATATTTTGAAATTCCTACATAACCTGCTATGTCTTCCAAAGATACTTTTTTGCTGTAATTATCATCAATATATTGTATTGCTCTCTTTATTAGAAATTCAGAATTATCTACTCTATTATTAGAATTCTCATTTATAATATTATCCATAAAACCCCTTATGGCACAAATTACTTCTGTTAATTCTTCAGAATTCATTACTTTCTTCTGGAATATAAAGATATCCTTATCCTCCTGAAAGCAACTGTCAAATCTCTTAAAAATGTCATTTATCATATGGGATAATTCCAGTTTTACTTCAAGGGAATTGCTTCTTTGCCTGTTAAGCACTGCCTCAATTTCATCTATTTTATTATGAATGGAGTCGCTGTCAGCCTCCTCAACATACTGGCATATTTCCTTAACCAGAGCTGCATCATAAAGAAAAGGGCTGTCAGAAGGTTTCATTATATTATCCATCGTCAAATGTTCCCCCTCGGATACATAGAACATATTATCAGATGCCTGATATATCCAATCTATATGATTTCTGCTTTCTTCTATAGTATCAGTGATTGGAGAATTTGCGCTTTTAAATCCCAGATTAAAATATTGTTTCAGCGTATTTCTCATATAATTGATGTATTTTTGAATTTTAACTTCATTTAAATTTGCCGCCATTGCAAAACAAGTAACGGACTTTCCAAACTGTTTTGTAAAAATACCTACATTTTCATCTTGAAATTTAGTAATAATCAGTTCCAATGATGCCGCTATTATGTTGGCAGTCTGATAGTCAGAATTCTTTTCAGCCTTTAAGCTGGAACGAAAATCAAATTGTATAAAGCAATACTTCATTGTGTTCCATTCAATATTTACTTTTTCAAATTCTTCACGGACCAGTTCTATGCTTCGATTACTACTTAATAAAAGTCCAAGCAGATACTCCTGCTGCTTTCTAAGTATTAGCTTATTGTTCTGATTTTCAGCGGTCTGTCCGGTAATAGCATCTAACTTTTTCTTCTTTTCCAGTATAATCTTTTTTAACTCTTCTTCCTCCATTTCAGCCTTTAGTATATAGTCGGAAACTTGTAATTTAATCGCTTTTTTTGCATAGGAGAAATCATCATAACAGGTTAAAAATATGATTTCCGTATTAGGGTTATACTCTTTAATTTTTTGAGTCAGCCACAACCCATCCTGCTTAGGCATCTTTATATCAGTTATTACAAGATCCGGCTTAAAAGCTACATATTTTTCAAATGCTGACTGACCGTTTCCTGCTTCTGCTACAATCTCAAACCCTAATTCCTCCCAGTTAATCAATGCTTTCACACCAATACGTACCAGCATCTCATCATCTACAATCATTATTTTATACATACTCTTCTCCTTTATCAAACACTATAAAGTGTTATCCGGTACACTAATGATAACAGTTGTTCCAACCCCCACAGTGGAAATAATCTTTAGTCCATATGCATCGCCCAAATACAATTTTAATCTTTGATTTACATTATTTAATCCAACCTTACTAAATCTGTTAATGTTCTGTTCCTGTTTAAAAATCTTATCAAGTACTTCCTTTTCAATTCCGTTTCCATTATCTTCTACAACTATTTCAATATGGTTTTCTTCTCTTCTGGTAAATATGCGAATAACGATAGGCTCTTCCCTGTCTTCTGCTTCGTCTATTCCATAAATCAAAGAATTTTCAACAATAGGCTGTAGAATCAGCTTTGGTATATTCAATAATTTATGTTCTTCTATAATGTCATAATGAATTTCAAATAACTGATTAAACCGTAGTTTTTGTATCAGGAGATAATTCTCAATATAAGCTATTTCTTCTTCCAGGGTTATCATGTTATTTCCAAAACTAATACTTACTCTTAACAGTTTAACTAATGCAACCAGGGCATCTGAAATACTGTCCTCTCCTTTTATCTTCGCCATCCATCGTATAGTATTGAGGGTATTATATAAAAAATGAGGATTGATTTGGGCATGCAGAACTTCCAGTTCCAACTCATTTTTATTGTGTTCCACTGCTACAATATCGTCCATTAAATTTTTTATCTGATTTACCATCTGATTAAAGCTGTCACTCAAATCATCCAGTTCATTATAGACATTCGATTCTACCCGGACATCTAAGTTTCCATCTTCAACCTTTTTCATTTGATACATCATTATTTCTATGGGCTTTGTTATTTTCCTTGCATAGATATACGCTGCATTAAACATAATCACAAGTGAAATCACACCTCCAAGCAGAGTATATAATTGCATCTTATTTAAATCAGAATATAGCACAGCCTCCGGTACTGTTTTTACAATATACCATTTACCGTAATTAAAGGAAGTATAAATAGCCACATATTTCTTTCCATCCTGGTAATAGCTGATATAATTAGGTTTATCATCTTGTATCATTTTATTAAAATAACTGGATTTGCTGCTGTCCGCCGTTATAAAATCATCATCTGAGGAAACAATCATATTTCCCAGATTATCATAAATAACTACCTTACTTTTTTCTTCCTGTAAATCACTAATGGCTCCCGCTAATACACTTTCATCTACTTCAATATTAATAAATCCCAGTTCTTTTAGAGAATAAACATCTATAATTTTTCTGCCCATAGAAAAATATCGTTTTGTCATATTCCCGGAAAGGATTTTTACCTGCTTTTCCTTTGTAGGAAACCAAACAATTTCTCCAGTGGTATCATCTAATTCAGAGCGGGGAAAGCTCTTTACACCATCTTGAAGTTCTGCCCCAACCTGCAGGTATCCGCTGGGTGTAATTACATAAATGCCTTCAATGTTATTGTTAGAAATATAGAAACTATATAACTTATCTACAAGCTGCTCCTTTTCACCCGTTTTAATGTCATTGGTTAATTCAGCGTTGGATATAATGGAGTTTGACATATTTTCAACAGAATTTAAAATATAGTCAATATTATTTGCCACAACTTCTACAGATTGTTTTTCCGATTCACCAAATTGTTTTCTCAGGGTATTTTTAAAATTTTGAAACATTGCCATAAAAATAATTAAAAATACGATAATTAAAAGGGAGGTGGCTTTGATAAATTGTCTGCGAAAACTATTCTTTCCTTTACCTGTCATGTTTTATCTCCGTTTAACGTTTTTAATCAGCGGCGTTCACTCCATTGACTCTTCATATTAATAGAAACACTTCTTACAGATAGGTCATTTTGCACCATATCATATAAATTGGTTATCATCACATCTTCAAAATCATAACCATTTTTCAACTTAGGTCTATAATAAGCATACTCTTTTTTCTGGGACATAACCACTGCTGTTACCTGGGGCATGGTTTGGGAATATTCTTTTTCAATCTTTTCTATTAAAGCCGTTCTAGTTGGAAGGGTTCCCCCATCCTTTTTTAAAAATGACTTCATCTGAACTTCGGGAGAGGTTGCCCACACGATGAACATCCAGGCTGCCAACTTTTTTTTGCTGCTGGCATAGCTGTTAATACCAATACCTGAGCCCCCATAAATATTAGCACTCCTTACAGAGCCTTTTGGTAAAATACTATACCCAACCTTACCTGCAACCTCTGAATTCTCCACGGCAGAAATGTTTTCATCCCAGTTTATCATCATAGCAGCCTTGCCTTCCGTAAATACAGCTGCTGCTTCCTCCCAAGTGTATCCCTGTTTATTATCAGTATTTAATGCTATTATGTCTTTGAATTTTCTCAATGCTGTTTTAAATTCACTAGTCTTTGACAGCAGTTCATTTGCTGTACTTGTTCCAAAATTAAATATCTTATCATTCGAAAAATAGTTGCCGCCATAAGCACTAAGAATAGTTGAAAATGCTGTATAAATGGAATTATGCCTGGCAGACATGGTTATACTCCCAAACTTTACATCTGTATTCAAAACATTAGCAGTTATCCACTTAGAAACTTCTATATATTGGTCCCAGGTAAAATATCCGCTGGCAGGATCCGGATCAAAACCAAGGTCTTTTATCATCTCTTTCCTATATTCATCAAAAATATCTTTTCTGTAAAATAGAATCATTGTAGTAGAATCAAAAGGAATGGTATATAACTTTTCACTGTCTTCAAAATAGGAGCAGATCTCCAGCTGCTCTTTTATAAAGCTGTCTATGCCTCCTACAATATGGGGAAGTGACGGATCTTTTTCATAAATATTCAAATCCTCCAGTCCGTCAGAAAATCGGTTCAGCGTCTTATAAGGATCCACATAAATTAAGTCATATTGGGCTGTTTTTGAAATAAATTCCATATTGATTTTTTCTTCCAAAGTGTTAAAATCCATACGTTTTATATTCACTCTGATACCTGTGGCTTCCGTAAACTTTTCAACTTCTTTAGACAAAACATTAGCATTAATATTATCTTCGCAGATGAAATTAAGAATAACTCCCTCATTCTGCCTCCAGTCAAAATCCCCAGGTGCTTCTACATTGCCAAACTCACTGCTGTTTTCACCAAATAGTGCCACTTTCGTTTGAGCTTGTTCCACCTGTTTTGAGCATCCAGTGGATAAAAATATAATAATACAAAAGAATGCAAGTAATGGTCTAATGCTTTTGCAATTACGCCATCCCATGATTCATCCTCCTTTACATTTTATACAGGTAAAATATTTATCAAAATCTATTATAGGTTATTTCACAAATTTAATGTTAAATCACTTAGACGAATTATGCAATATGTTTTGAATTATGTTATAAATTCCCATTATTTTTGCAAATACTGTCCAATATTTTGAAATGCAAAAAATACGGATGTATATATTCCATAATTTGATCAATTTCAAGCAATCGGATAAACTGTAATTATCACAGGCTGAGTTGGTCAGGCAGATTATATACAACCGTATTTATTTTTTATTATGTTAAGGATGCCGTTACTTTACTTTCCTGTCAATCGGATATTCCCAATCCGCTTCACTGCTTGATGATGTTAAAATATTTAATCAGCAATTTCCTGAAACAGCCCTTTCACAGTTGGGTAGATTTTTGCAAACTGAGTATACTTTTTTTCATACTTTGCGGCTATCTCTTCATCAGGTACAACTGTATCCACTATTTTTACAATCTTTAAAGCGGCTTCTTCAACATTTTTATATTCCCCACATGCGACAGCTGCCAGTATAGCACCTCCTAGGGCGGGACCTTCTTCACTTTCTAATATTTCAACTTTAATGTTTAATACATTGGCAAATATTTGTCGCCAAAGAGTGCTTTTTGCACCGCCTCCTGATATTTTTGTTTTCTCTATTTTTACACCAAGAGCTTTTACTACTTCGAAAGAATCTCTGATTGCAAAAGCAACTCCTTCTAATATAGCCTGTGTCATATCAGTTCTAGCAGTATCCATAGTCAAACCTATGAAAGTACCTCTGGCATTGGGATCATTGTGTGGAGAACGCTCTCCCATTAAGTAGGGCAAAAAGAATACATGATTTTCACCAAGATTCGTAATCTTCTCTTGTTCTTTTGTATAATCTTTTGTACCAATAATGTTATCCATCCACCATTTATTACAGGAGGCAGCACTTAACATACATCCTAACAGATGATAATTACCGTCTGCATGGGCAAAGGCATGTAAGGCATTGTACTTATCCACACTAAACTTTTTGCTGGAGATAAATATGGTGCCGGAAGTACCAAGTGATACATTGCATAAGCCGTCACCAACTGTACCGGTACCAATTGCTGCCGCGGCATTATCTGCTGCTCCGGCTGCAATTTTTACTTCCTTACTTAGTCCAAACTTTTCTGCCAGTTCAGGTTTTAATTTTCCAACCACATCATAACTTTCATATATCTTAGGTACCTGTCCTTTTGTAATACCACATATTTCAAGCATTTCTTCGGACCAGCACTTATTCTTTACATCAAATAGCAGCGTTCCGGAAGCATCTGAAACATCCGTACAAAATGTACCTGAAAGTTTATAAGCAATATAATCCTTGGGCAGCATGATTTTATTTATTTTGATAAAGTTCTCAGGTTCTTTGTTCTTTACCCAAAGAATTTTTGGTGCTGTAAAACCAGCAAAAGCAATATTGGCAGTATAGGAAGACAACTTATCTTTGCCTATTACCTGATTCAGATAATCCGTTTCCTCCGTACTTCTTCCGTCGTTCCAAAGAATCGCCGGGCGAATCACATTGTCCTTCTCATCCAGAATAACAAGTCCATGCATTTGACCGCCAAAACTAATACCTGCCACTTTTTCTTTGTCGAAATTCTCCGTTAATCCCACAATACCTTCACACACTGCATTCCACCAGTCTTCCGGTTGCTGTTCTGACCAACCAGGGTGTGGAAAACTTAGGGGATACTCTTTTGAAATACTGTTAAGAATTTTACCGTTAGCTTCCATTAGCAAAAGTTTTACGGCTGAGGTTCCTAAATCAATACCAATATAATACATATTAACCTCGATTCCGGTGCTTTAGCACCATTTAATAATGAAGCAATTTTGGGTGCACAGGCACAAATTGTGCCCCACAAATTTCCGGTTGAAAAAGCTTTATTTTTCAACCTATCACCTTATCCTATTTTAATAACAGCCTTTACCACATCATTTTTGTTGTTTATTACAAAGTCAAATGCTTTTGCAGTATCTTCAAAATCAAATTCATGAGTAACAATGCCGGATACGTCTATAATGCCCTCACTAATGGCTTTTATGGCTTTGGGATATATATTTCTGTAACGGAATACTGACTGAATAGAAGCTTCTTTTGCCATAATTTTCGCAAAATTGTATTCAATAATATCTTCCGGTGCCATTCCTACCAGTACAATGGTACCACCGCGTTTCACAAGGTATGCTGTCTGTTTGATAGTAATCTTACTGCCGGCAGTTTCAATAACAACATCCACTCCATTTCCCTTTGTGATTTCATCCATTTTAGCGGCCGCATCTTCTTCTTTGGCATTAATTACTCTCGTAGCACCCAGTTTCATTGCATATTCAAGTCTTTTTGGCATTACATCTACTACAGTAATGTCCGTAGCCCCATATGCCTTGCAGGCTAATAAAGTTACAAGTCCGATACAACCGGACCCTAAGATAACAACGGAATCCCCAAGTTTAACATTTCCCTGTGCTGCTGCATGCATTCCTACTGCTAAAGGTTCTACAAGTGCACCTTCTTTTGTTGTAATGTTAACCGGTAATTTGAAACACATATTAGCGGGAAAGGCAATATAGTTTTCAAGACAGCCATGATAAGGAGGCGTTGCAAGGAATTCAACATCGGGGCAGAGATTATATTTCCCTGTCTTACAAAATTCGCACTGTCCGCAGGTACAGCCGGGCTCTAAAGCCACCTTATCTCCTAAGTTTAAATGAGTTACATTACTTCCCAGTCCAACCACTTCACCGGCACACTCATGACCAAGAATGAAGTCCCCATCTACTACAAAATCACCAATAGAGCCATGTTCAAGATAATGTACGTCTGATCCGCATATTCCTACATACTCAAGCTTTACCAATACCTCATTGTCTTTAATACTTGGTACTTCTACTTCTCGCATTTCCATTTTGTTTAACCCGGTCATAAACACTGCATTGTTTTTCATAGTATCTCTCCTTTATATTAGATTATTTTATAGATTTTATAAAGTAATAAGTTTTTTAGCTGGATAAAAGTTTCCATTTGAATCATTTATTTAGCAAACGCTTCTTAAAATTAGTGTTTTAAATTAGTATCTTAAATGAGCCTCTTATTTAAATATCTTTGTTATTTAAATATTTTTGTTATTTAAATATCTTTGATATTAAAACATTTTCAATATTTGGTAAGTTCTGAATTTGTAGATTTTATAATGTCAAAATGATTAAGCCGCTTTTTTCTCCTCAACAAGAATTACTTTTTTTGTCTTTCTTGTCTTGGATCTGATGTCCCAAATAACTGCTAAGGCTATAATAACTGCTTTTACAATCTGCTGAATGTAAGAATCCACTCCTACCAGGTTCATAATATTATTTAAGCATCCAATAATCAGCGCACCTGCCAATGTTCCCATTGTACTTCCTACACCGCCTGAAAAGCTTGTTCCACCAACGATTGCCGCTGTTAATCCTTCCATTTCGTATCCAATAGCACCGTTTGGCAGTCCTGCATTTACACGGGACATAAACAAAATCCCCGCAATACCTACTAAGATACCGTTAATAACAAAGACAAGATACTTATTCTTTTTCACCTTGATACCTGCTGCCACAGAAGCTTCCTCATTGCCACCGATTGCATATAAGGAGCGTCCCAGTCTTGTGTGTCTTAGCACATACCAGATAATAATTGTGATTGCAATTGTAATAAGAATGGATATAGGCACAGGTCCGATATATCCTTGTCCGAATATAACATATTTCTTTAGCTGTAAGATGTTTTGTCCATTTGTTATCAATAAAGCAACTCCACGGGCTACCTGCATCATTACTAAGGTTGCAATAAACGGAGGTGCATTTAAATTGGTAATCATTAAAGCATTAATTAAGTTACAGGCAACTGCTACTGCTATGGCTACGATTACTGCTATGATCAGTGAACCTGTTGCCTGATAGGACATAATTGACAAGACACCGGATAAAGCAAGTACAGATCCTGATGATAAATCCAGCATACCACTGATAATTAATAGCATCTCACCATAGGCTAAAATAGTACTTACAGCCAGCTGTTTCATAATGTTGGATAAATTGCTGGATGATAAAAAGTTCTTATTTAATATACTGCACAGAAAAATCATGACAAATAATACAATAAATATAGAATACTTCTCCTTAATGGAAGTATTTTTAAATTTCTCTCTCATTCTTAACCTCGATTCTTGCGCTTTAGCGCCTATACGGTGCTTGTTGCATATTTCATTATGGCTTCCTGGGAAAATTCATCTCGATTTAATTCCCCGGTTATTTTACCTTGATTCATTACATATATCCGGTCACACATACCAATTAGTTCCGGCAGTTCTGAAGAAACCATGATAACCGCTCTGTCTTGTTTCGCCATTTCAACCATAAGCTTATAAATTTCGAATTTGGCTCCCACATCAATACCTCTGGTAGGCTCATCCAATATTAAAACCCTGGGATCCCTTAGCATCCATTTCGCCAGTAATACCTTTTGCTGGTTACCGCCGCTTAAGGATTGTATAGGGGTATCTAGAGTAGGGGTTTTAACATTCATTTTTTTAAAGTACTCTCCCACGATTTTACGCTCCTCTTTTTCATGAGCATAACCGCCATAGATTACTTTTTCCAAACTGGAAATACTTGCATTCTCCATAACGCTTCGGATTGGAATAATACCATATCTTCTTCTGTCCTCCGACAGCATTACCATCTTTTGCTTTATGCTGTCTGCAACACTCTTAATTACCACCTTTTCCTTATTAATCCGAATCTCTCCTGATGTAATAGGATCGAGTCCAAAGACAGCCCTCATTACTTCTGTTCTTCCAGCACCTACAAGTCCTGCAAACCCAACGATTTCACCCTTTCGAACATAAAAATCAATATCTTTAAAAATACCATCGCTATACAGGTCTTTCACTTCTAATAGCTTCTCGCCTATTTCTACTTCCTCTTTCGGATAAACATTTTCCATTTTGCGGCCCACCATTAAAGAAATTACCTGATCCATAGTCATTTCGCTGGCAGGATGACTTTCTACTACGGTTCCGTCACGAAAGACTGTAATGTCATCCGCTATTTGAAAAACTTCATCCAATTTATGTGATATATAAACAATACTGACACCTTTCTTTTTCAGTTCCTCAATCTTTTTAAAAAGTATTTCTATTTCTCGCTGGGTAATAGATGAGGTGGGTTCATCCATAACAATGATTTGTGCATTATTGGAGACGGCCTTAATGATTTCTAACATTTGAATATCTGATACAGTCAAAGTCTTTAGCTTTTGTGTAGGTTTATAAGGCAGTTTTTCAGCCTCCAGGAATTCAATAGTTTTCTTCCTTAAAAGCTTCCAATCCACCTTACCGGTCTTTGTAACCGGAAGCCTTCCCAGAAATAAATTTTCTTCTATGGACATTTCCGGTACATAGTTTAATTCCTGCGCTATCATTGCAATACCATGCTGTCTGGCGTGAATTGGATTCTGAATTTTAACCGGCTCTTCATCAATAAAGATCTGTCCTCCATCCGGTTTATAGATACCGTTGATTATTTTCATTAAAGTGGATTTTCCTGCTCCATTTTCTCCGCAAAGAGCATGAACCGTCCCATGTCTTACTTCAAAATCAATTTTATCTAAAGCCTTAACACCCGGAAAAGATTTCTCTATCTTAGAAACCCTAAGCTTAATGTGGTGTTTCATTGTCCTGCCTCCCTATTTTATTACAAACTTATGTTTTCTCTTGCTTCTGACTAAACTATAGCATCTCTTACCTCATATCAGAAGAAACAGGATTTCTTAGTTCGTGTAATTTATTATGAAAATTTTCGTTAATAACTTAACTATGTAATATATTGTGATGAAGATGCAAAATATTGTGATTTAACCTCATTAAGTAAGTCCCTATCCACCACTTCAATGCCGGAAAGGCTAAGTGGTGGTTGGGGGCTTACTTGTGTCAGAAGGGGTGCAAACTCTTTCTAACAATCTGCGATAGCATCTATGAGGTTATGAGCAAGCAGCGAAGCGGATTGCAAATATCCAATTGACTCTTTAATTAACCTACCTACACATCACTATTTCCAGCTATCTTAAAATAATCTATCTTTTGATTCATTTCCTTTGCCGTTTTCGTTAACCCTTCCACAGCAAATGAGACCTCTGCCACAGAGGCATTCATTTCTTCGGCAGAAGCTGCAATTTCTTCTGATGATGCAGATACCTGCTGGGCAATGGATGCTGTTCCTTCAATTTTTTCAATCATAGAATCTTTTTCCTGTTCTAATGCAGAAGTAGAATGATTAACTCCTTCTAACATAGATGCCACATTTTGAAACTCCTGTATGATTTGCTCAAAGGAGCTCATCGTATTATATAAAGTCTCAGTCTGCGAATTAAATTTATCATCCAGTGATTTTGTGGTTTGAAACATTTCATCTGTTTCTATAGTAACTTCGCTTATTATAGTATAGATATCAATTGACAAAGTCTTCGTTTGATCTGCCAGACTTCTAATATGATCTGCAACTACCAAAAAGCCTCTACCCGCTTCACCGGCTCTGGCTGCCTCAATGGCAGCATTTAATGATAAAAGATTTGTCTGATCTGCTATACCATTAATAAAGTCAACTATTTCCCCTACCTTTTTGATATTCTCGATGAATCCAATGATTTTTTTCATATAATTCTTAAAAGCATTATTGATTACATCTGTATTTTTCACCAGCAATTCCATGTCGTCGCTTCTGTCTTTGGCTGTCTGGCTGGTTCGTTGGGTCTTTGTATTAATCTCATTCACTAATTCCACTACCTGAGACAACTCATCTGAAAACCGGTTGATACTTGCTAACATATTACTTAACTCTTCGGCCTGTTCTCCTGCTCCTCTTGCCACATCCTGAATGGCTGTCGTAACATTATCTGTTGCGGTTGATACGGAACTTGAAATATAGGACAAAGTTTCTGCTTGTCCTTCAATATCATTAGAACTGTTACTAATTGCACCAATCATCTCTTTTATACTTTCCTGCATCTTATATAAAGAAGCCGCCAATATACCCACTTCATCCCTTCTGCTTTGATGGTTAGTGGATATCTCCCTTGTTAAATCACCCTCTGCCATTAAACTGATATCCCGAATTCGTAATCGTAATCCCTTCGTTATACTGCCGGTCGTTATATATACAGCTGCTACACCCAGGGCTAAGAATAAAGCCGTGAATAAAACAGCCGAATTCCTCATTTTATTTAAGCCTGACAGTATATCCCCCGCCTCTCCTTCCACAGCAATTGACCATCCCATGGATGGAATAGGGGCATATGCTCCATACATTTTAGCTCCATAATATGTATATTTTTTAATTCCTGCACTTCCCTCAGACATTTCTTTTATCAGTTCTGAAAATCCTGTCAGTGATTTATCGGATAACGCCTGGTTCATATAATTGGCTTTATCCAAAACCAGGGATAGGTTGTAATGGGCTATCATATCTCCTTTTTCATTCACCATAAATGCCCTGCCTGTCTTTCCAAAGGTTATATCATTTACTAAAGTGCTGAAAGTATTACCTGATTTTACTGCAATCAGCACGCTTTCTATCTTACCGGCAGTTTTAACAGGACTTGCATAGGCTATGACCAGACTATCCTTTGTAATTCCGGATATACCAAACACATCACTGATTGGTTCACTTACTGCCTGTTCACCCTGCAGCGCCTTTTTATATACTTCTAAATCCTTAATATCAATTTTTTTATTCCCGGAGGTTGTAAGAATTCCCTCGGAATCTGCCATTCCCAAAAGAAGATATTTGCCTTTCACTTCTTGAAGCTTAAGCTTTGAAAGCTTCTCTTCCATCGTCAATTCAGGAGCCTTTATACTATATTCGATTAAATCTAATAGTTCAAAACTTTTATCAATATTATTTTCAATTAAGAGAGCTGATTCCTTTGCCATTTCTGGAAGCATCTTATTCACATTTTCCAATAATGCATGCTTCGAAATATAGTAAGACATAATCCCCATTCCAATACTGACCACCAATATGGTAAATCCCAACAGCAAAATCATTTTAGTTTTTATACTTTTAAAATTCATCCATTTTTTCATGCAGTATGCCCCCATGATTTATCGTATTTAGTAAAATCCTTTGTAGATAACTATATGATCTTATAAATAATCCGGCAGACGATAAAAATCTCCTGCCGGATATATCATGTTCCTATTATTTTCTTACTTATTCTTTAATTAATCCTCTTTCTTTATACATATCTACATATTGGCTGGCATTGTCTTTGGTAATGAGTACTTCATCAATATCCACATCAATTTGCTTTTCTTCGCCTGTCAATAATTTATGAACGGATTCCATGTTTAATTTTGCTAAATCGATAGCTGACTGTAAACATGTTGATGTCATTTTTCCATCCTGTATCAGTAATGCTGCTTCTGCTGTTCCATCAACACCATAGGATAATATGCCAGCCGGATCAGCTACAACTTCAAGTGCACCTGCTGCCATGTTATCATTCATGGAAATAATAGCATCGATCTGACCATTGGCAGTAATCCAGTCTTCCATAAATGACATTGCTTCATCTTTATTCCAGTTAGCAATATCTTCTGCAATAATTGTTACATCCGATCTCTTGTCAAAGAATTCTGCCTGCCATGCTTTTCTTCTTTCATCTGCATGGAAGTTACCGGAAGGTCCGTTCAAAACAACTACTTTACCATTTTGAGGAACTTGTTCCACTGCTAAAGCTGCATTAACTGCTGCCTGTTTGTAAGGGTCCGCGTCTACAGAAGAAGCTCCTTCTATACCGGTAATACGAGCATTCGTAGTAATTGCAATAATACCTGCTTTTACAATTTTCTCAACATAAGGTCTTTGTGCTTCCCCGTTATTAGGCTGTACTATAATAGCGTCATATCCGTTTGTAATGGCATTTTCAATCGCTGCATTTTCCTTCTCATCATCAGCCTGGCCATCAAATACATCCAGTGTAATATCGGAATAGTCTTTTGCTGCTGCTTTCATTTCATTAGCAAGCCATGCTGCAAAGGAATCAGATTGTGTTCTTGCAATATAAGCAACTCTGTACTGCTTAGCCCCACTGTCTCCCTTATTTTCACCCTGGTTATTTGTTTGATTATTCGCTGCCGGAGTGTTGTCTTTTGTACCGCTGCATCCCACTAACATTGCCCCCACCAGTGATACGCACATTATTAAACTAAGTAATTTTTTTTTCATAAACCCTCGTCCTTTCTTATTTGTATAAAATATTATAAATACTGCTAAGTATTACCCCATTAAATAAGTTTTTCTGCCACAACCACCCTTTCTGTATTCGACTTTTATTGATTTTTTCTGACTAAACTATAACATTATCGTCTTACACATCGAAGAAACAGAATTTCTGTTTTTGTGTATTTTATTGTGTAAATTATTGTTAATTACTTAACTATGTAAAATATTGCGATTTATATGTAAAGTTTTGTGCTAAATATTCTTTTACATTAAAATCTCCGTACTGATATGAATATTAAATGGACATATATTATTTCTGAGGTCTCATAAGAAAAAATCATTCTCTGGCTTATAATAGCTAATCATAAAAAATGCAAAAAATCTTGTATCATTTGTATCATTAAAATACAACAAGATTCTTTGCATATTTTATTAGAAATGAGACCGATATAATAATTGCTTATGATATCTGGGTACTATTAAAAATGGTAATAATAATCATAAGACTGCTCGAATGTTATACTGATAAATCATCATAATGGTTCATATCATATTCCACGCAAATAGGATACCTTCTATCATCACTTAACTGTAATTTTGCATCAATACCATAGATTTCTTTTAAACTTTCTCTTGTTATGACTTCTTTTGGCGTACCTTGACAAATAATTTTTCCCTGTTTTAATCCAATAATATTATCAGCAAACCGACAGGCATTATTTAACTCATGAAGCACTATAACAACTGTAATTTTCTTTTCCTTATTCAGCCGTTCCAATACTTTAAGAACTTCTAACTGATAGGACATATCCAGATAGGTAGTTGGCTCGTCAAGCATAATAATATCTGTTTCCTGTGCCAGAGTCATTGCTATCCAGGCTCTCTGTCTTTGACCGCCGGATAAGTTACCGATTTCCCTATCCGCATATTCTTTCAATTCGGTTTCTTCAATAGCCCACTCTATTATATCTTTATCATGGGCTCTGAGACCACCAATCATTTTCTGATGTGGGAACCTTCCAAAAGCAATTAGCTCCTTCACAGTTAATCCCGGAGGATATACCGGCCCCTGAGGCAGAAAGGCAACTTGTGTTGCGAGATATTTTTCTTTCTGTTCTTTTACATTCTTGCCATTGATCAATATATCCCCATTCCTTTGCTTTATGACTCTGGCGATGGTTTTTAGAAGGGTAGACTTACCACAGCCGTTAGCACCAATTATAATACTGATTTTACCTGAGGGAATGGAAAGTGACATATTTTCTATTATTAAATTATCCTCATAAGCTACGGATAAGTTTTGAACACGTATAGCTTCCACTTAGTTCTCCTTTGTCATTAAATATATAAAATATGGAACTCCAAAGATTGAAATCGTAATACCAACAGGAATTTCAATCGGTGAGAATAGATTTCTGGATACAGCATCTGCAACTAAAACGATTACTCCACTGATAAGGGCCGATATAATCAGATAATGTCTGTGATAGTGTCCCACAAGCCGCCTTGCAATATGGGGAGAAATCAGACCTAAAAAGCCTATATTTCCCGCAAAGGCAGTTGCTCCGCCAGCCATTAAAACTGTTAGGAGTAAAAATTTTCTTCTCTCTTTATTTAAATTTAATCCTAATGCAGTCCCATGTTCTTCTGATAACATCAGTACATCCAGCTTTTTATGATGTAATAATACGGTTATAAACAGTACAGCGCTAACAGGTACGATTATCTTGGCATAACTTAAGCCCGCTCCCCAAAGACTTCCCGAAGTCCAGGTAAGAATGCGGTTATACTCACCAACACCTCCCTTAAACATAAAAAAAGTTAGAAAAGCATTCAAACCGGCATTTAGTCCAAGTCCTACCAGTAAAAGTCTTTTTGGCCGTATTCTGTCTCTGCTGGATAACAGATAAATAAATAAGGCAGAGATTCCGGCACCAATAATAGCCATAAATGGCAGCATGTAAATGGATAATTGGCCAAGTTCACTGTAATAATCCGTTGTTATAAAGGAAATGAAAACAACTGCTGCAACTGCCGCTCCCGCATTAATCCCTGTAATCCCGGAATCCGCCAGTTCGTTTTTTGTTATAGTCTGCAGCAGTGCACCTGCTGTGGAAAGAGAGACTGCAACAGAAATACCTACTAGCATTCTGGGTATCCGTATACTAAATAGAGCTGTCTTTTGCATTTTAGTTCCATGCCCTAAAAAAGTCCTGATAATATCACCAGGTGTTATTTTGTAGCTTCCCCAGCTTAAATACAGGATAATTGCTATAAGGAACATAAAAATCAGTATAAATAATACTTTGACAAAATTTCTTTTTCTCATATCAGCCTTTCTCCTTTCTTGCTGCCACAATAAAAAACGGCACGCCTATTAAGGAGGTAAATACACCGATTGGTATCTCATAAGGAGTAAAAACCATTCTGGCAGCAATATCCGCATAAGTTAAGATAACTGCTCCCAGTAAAAAAGAAAAAGGAATTATCTTTTTGTAATCTTCTTTTACAATCCGCCTTATAATCTGGGGAACAATCAAACCTACAAATCCGATATTTTTTCCAACAGCTACTGCGGCCGCACACATAGGAATCATAATCAAGATTGTAATAATTCGAATCCTTTCCGGATTTTGCCCAAGACCTATGGCTACATCATCACCAAGGCTTAATACATTAATTTTCTTAGATAAAGCAATTGCACCAAGAAATCCCGGAACTCCAACAACTGTGATTAATATAAAATCCTGCCAGGAGGCATTGCGAAATCCACCCCCTACCCAAAAAGAAATGAACTGAGCTTTATTACTTAAAAGTCCTGTGATGGTAGTCAGAGAAATGAAAAAAGTACCCATAGCTGTACCGCTAAGCAATATTTTTGTAACAGAACTGTAATTAGATTTTCTCAAAATAAAGCCTAATACAACAACCCCGCTGAATACCGCACCAATTAAGGAGGCAAGCATTACATTTGTAGTGGTTATAGATATGCCAGCGGCATAAAAAAGGGCGATTACTAAAGTAGCCCCCTGGCTTACACCAAGAATAGACGGCTCTGCAATGGGATTTTTGGTAACCCCCTGCATCATGGCGCCGGTTACACCAAGAACGCCCCCTGTTAAAAGAACACAAAGGGATCTGGGTATGCGTACATCACGGATAAGAATAAGTTCTAATTCCTCTTTAAAATGAAAAATACTGTCCCATATCTTTATAATCCCAACATGGGCTGCTCCTAAGCTTATGCTTAGAAACAACCCCATCAGAAGAATAAAAATGCCGAACACCATAAGTGTTAACGTATTTTTATTATTTTTGCCCATTTAATAACTCCACAATTTCATTAATTAGTAAATCCCTGCCGATTGAGCTGTATCCCTGTACAAAGTAAGGTGATGCAGGCAGGTTAATAATATTGCCTTCTTTTACTGCTGGTATACTCTTCCATACTGCATTCTCGTTTAAAGTTGTCAAATCCTCATCAGTTGCAAGTACAAAAATTTTGTCTGCTTTAATTTCTGCAAGGCCTTCATAAGTTACAACTGGTAAACTAATATCACTTTGTTCCGGCATGCCTTTCGGTTTAGCCAGTCCCATATCTTCATATAATACGCTGCCAAAACCTGCACCATCAAACACATAGAACTGTCCGCCACTGGCTAAGAAAGCTAGATATGTAGTATTTTCACCACTTGCAGCTTTTACTTTATCCCCAGATTCCTTTGCCTTATTCTCATATTCCAAAATCCATGTATCTGCTTCTATCTCTTTATTAAAAAGCTTTGCAAAAGTTCTAACATCATCTTTCCAGTTTAGTGCCTCAAGCTGAATCATAATGGTAGGAGCAATTTCCTGTAGCTGCTCGTACATTTTTTCCTGAACTGTTGATATAATAATCAAATCCGGATTTAAATTCATAATTGCTTCTATATCCATGGTATCCTGCATGCTATATCCCACTATGGCAGCACCTTTTAGAACCTCTTCCAGATAAGTAGGGAATTTTGTATAGTCATAAGCATCACTGTTGGCTGTACCAACTACTTTAAAGCCAAGAATTGATAATATATCACTATTACCGCTTAAATCTACAATTCTTTCAGGGTTTGCGGGTATTTCCACATCACCCTTAACATCTGTTACAGTCATTGTACCAGTATTATCTCCTTCCTGATTTGCATCAGTACTGTTTTCTTCTTGTGCATCACTTTCATTCTGTGTGTTTTCTGTACCAGTATTCTGATTTGTATCCGCCCCATCAGTATTCGTATTTTTTGCTGAGCATCCCGCTAACAGGGTTGTTAGTGTAAGAACTGTCAAAAATATCTTAACAAATAATCGCTTTTTCATCCTAAAACCTCTCTCGTCTAAATTTTTAAATCCTACTTATTGTAATTGACATTCATTCTCATTTCAATATCTGCACCTGATTTCACTATTTTTACATCTATTTTCACTATAATTTGTTTCTATTTTATTGTAATTAACAGTTTTCATGATTATAATAGATATATCCGAATTGAAGCTCAATTATTTATCTATAGGATTTATTTAAACGGTCATTCGTCTGAAGGGAGGTAATCATGTTAGTCAGATCTAATGAAGAATTTAAGAAAGCTGTATTAAAACATTTAGAGTTCGATAGATATGATACAAATTCCTATACCTTATATACCAATAAAAATAAACCTGAACTGGGATATTTGATTAGCTATACCAGGGAAAATTATTATAATCTTGGAATTGCCGACTATACAATTCCAAAAAATTTCTCACTTTCCTTTGATAATCCGGAACATCTTATTCGTTTTGGTCTTGTATATAAAGGTATCACAGAATTTAGAATTGGAGATAATCCTCCCGCTTCCTTTAGTCCATCCTCTTTTTTTGTTATGGAGCAGGATTTGAAAGGACGACAGGTCTGGAAAAGAGGACAGCATTATCATGGAACTGAGATTACAATTCATGAACGGTACTTTACGGAAATTATAAAACCAAACTTTCCGGATATTATAGATTTAGAAAGCCTGATCAAAAATTATACTTATACTTATCTTCCTCTGGAAATTGCTGATATAGTAAGAAAACTGCAAGGATTGGCATATGAAGATGCTCTAAATAATATCTATCTGGAAGCTAAAATTCTGGAATGTATCGGTATTTTTATCAACGAGGTGAGAAAATATCCTGAGAATGCATTTACTAATCAGATTAATTATGGAACCATAATGATTGGCAGCAGAAGCCTTAATTTAACTTCTTCCGACATCCGGGCTATCCAAAAGGCTCACGATATCATTTCAGAAAAATATAGCAGCCCGCCAAGTATTAAAGCCTTAAGTAAAATGGTATTTTTAAATGAGCAGAAACTAAAGGCAGGCTTTACCAAACATTATCACATGACAATTGGCGAATATACCAACCATGTAAGAATGACTATTGCTGCCAACCTACTTTCTACAACAGATTTAAGTGTTGATGCTATATCCAAAAAAGTAGGCTATGATTACTCCTCTAATTTCTCTAAAATGTTTTATAAAATTTATGGCAAAACACCTTTACAGTTTCGTAAAGCGAAGTAAAAAAATATTTATGCTTATAGCTATTATAACACTTGTCAGAAATGACAAGCACAAAAAAATAGCCGCCCTGCTCTCCGCAAAAAAGTTAGGACGACTATTTTTATCGTAATATAATTTTCGCCGGGACGGATAGGTTTGAGCTATCTTCCGGCTGTCTTGCTAAGCATATTATCTCCTAAAATACATAATAAAGTCAACAACGTTAAAAACTGCTCCTGTTGGCACAGGAACGGCTTAAATAGATACTATATAAGCATGAGCCTATAACAATAACTCCAACACGTATATTGTATCATACAGGCTCAAATAGCACATTACGAAAGGATGTTTGATACAATGGCTACAGTAGAAAAGAGAGGTAGCAGCTACCGCATCACAGTAAGTAATGGCTATGATGTAACAGGTAAACAAATCAGAGAGGAAACTACCTTTACACCAGATTCTAGAAACTTAAAGTAAGCCTTGGCGATCAGTGGCAAGGCTGTGAAGGCAAGAACTGGCAGGAAAATAATAATATCTTTATCCAGTGGAACGGCAAGCAGATGAATATATCCACACCGTATCAGACTTTCAAGGATATTATCCACAAATATAATGCTACGGTTGAGGATAACTCTTTAAAACTTCCCAACATACCTCTGCATGGTCTTCGTCATACTTCTGCCACCCTACTGCGTTCTTTTTTTGGACAGATAAACCTCAAATAAACCCCAAACAATGAAAAAGGCACTCATTTCAGAGTGCTTTTACTTTGTCTTTAAACCGCTGTCCTATTAAATTTACAATATTTCTTTCAAAAGCTCCCGACGAGACTTGAACTCGAGACCTTTACCTTACCAAGGTAACGCTCTACCGACTGAGCTACGGGGGCAGTTAGCTACTATTATAATTTCTTTAGTAACTTATTTAACTTTGTTTTTATTCGTTGTAATGCATTGTCAATGGACTTGGGCTCTTTGTCTAATTTATCCGCTATTTGTAAATAAGAATAGTCTTGTAAATACAAATCCAGCACGTCTTTTTCAAATCCGCTTAAGTGCCTTACGAGTTCATATTCTAACATACTTGTACTCTCTTTGTCAATAACTAATTCTTCCGGATTTGAACCTTTATGCTCATACATTAAATCCACCAAGGAAGCTTTTTCATCTGCATCTGAATTTTCAATATAGGCAGGCGTATCCAAGGATACATATGTATTTAGTGGAAGGTTCTTTTTTCGGTTGGAAGCCTTAATAGCACTGAATATTTGTCTGGATATACATAAATCTGCAAAATTAAAGAAAGAGTTATCCATATCAGAATCATAGTCCCTAATGGCTTTATATAGCCCAATCATTCCTTCTTGTATCAGGTCGTCTTTATCTCCCCCGATAAGATACAGGGCTTTTGCTTTTTTACGTACCAGATTTTTATATCGGTTTAGCATGTAATCCATGGCATCGGGATCGTTATTATGGATTAAGGCGATAATATCCTCATCCAATAATACATCATATTTTTCTTCAAGCATATTACCACCTCCTGATTCATTTTTATCGTTCTTTTTTATTTAGATTACTTTCTAGATAACAATTCAAGTATTATTTTAAAGTTTTATTTCAAATATCATTTTAAGTGCTTTTTAAATTTTACTTTAAATGCTTTTTAAATATTATTTCAAATATTATTTTAAATGTCTGTATATATTATTTTGTATATATTATTAAGTACTTTTTCAAATATTATTTCAAGTGTTATTATCGTTAATGATTTTCCAAGCAGGCTTTCTTTTCATTTTCACGTGCCACTTTAGAATACACGCAGCCACAATAGTCCTGGCGGTATAAGTTATATTCTTTGGATAGTTCTGTAGAACGTTTATAACCGTTCTTTTTCTTGAAATCTGAGAACAGATATGGAGTATCATATCTCTCCCTCAGCATTTCCCCTATTTCGTTTAACTTAGCTGCATTTTTTAAAGGACTTATGGACAAAGTGGTTGTAAAATAATCAAAGCCCAATTCTTTTGCTAACTTAGCGGTTTCTTGCAAGCGCAATTCATAACATCGAAAGCAACGTTCCCCGCCCTCCGGTTCCTTTTCCAAACCTTTTGCCACTTGATAGAAACGGTCTGGCTCATACTCTCCCCGTAAGAATTTTATCGGATTCTTAACGGGTAATTTGCTGATAAGCCGTTGTTGTTCTTCAATACGCCTTTCATATTCCTCCTTAGAGGTAATGTTAGGATTGTAAAAATATATGGTTATATGAAAGAATTGTGATAAATATTCCAGAACATAACTACTGCAAGGGGCACAGCAACTATGAAGTAAAAGGGTTGGTGTAATTCCTTCTTTTGTAAAATGTTCTATGAGTGCATCCAATTCTTTCTGATAATTTCTTTTATTCATCAATTTTCCTCTCATTCTGTAAAGAAAAAGTACTAAATTATCTTTTTTATAAATATTATTAGATAAAGACTTGATTTTCTTCTAAGAATATTATATTATATTATTGCTGTGAAAATCAACTGATATTTCATGAGTAATCGAGGCGTGGCTCAGTTTGGCTAGAGCGCTGTCTTAGGGAGGCAGAGGTCGCAAGTTCAAATCTTGTCGCCTCGATTTTTTATATAGTAAAGTTATATAGTCAAGGGGCTCCATTGCAGAATTGAACTCGTTCAATTCTTGTCGCCTTGATTTTTTATTTATCGTGCTGATTATACAAGGGTTCGTCCCGAGTAAGAAGGCGATGTATGAATAGTGAATTTACATCAATGGTTGTAGAGCTATTGATTTCTATCCTTGCGTCTTCTTGACTGCAAGGTTTTTTTATTGTACATAAGGATATATTAAGTTATAAAATATGTTTTTGCAAATTATAAATTACTATTTTATATTTTTTTCATATATGATTATAATTTATTAACACATAAATCAATTAGTAATTCGGGAATTTATATTAGACATGTAATTATTACGATTCATTTTTAAAAGGAAGTGCCATTATGAAAAAATATATCAAATCCATTTCCATTATTGTTATCATACTTGCTTTATGGTTTTTATTTTCATCTTTGCATATATGGAGTGCTTATGTGCTTCCAAGCCCAGGAAAAGTATTGGATACTTTTATTAAAATGTGTAAGTCCGGAGAGATATTTACTCATATATGGGACAGTTTATTGAGGGTTATTATCGGTTTTTCAATTGCATTCCTTCTGGCATTTTCTTTGGGTGTATTATCAAGTATTAAACCTGACTCTGCTCCTTACTATAGCCATATGGTTGAATTTATTCGAAATGTTCCGCCATTAAGCCTAATTCCTTTGCTGATTCTATGGTTTGGAATTGGTGAAACATCCAAGATAATTATTATTGTTTTGACTTCCTTCTTTCCTATGTTTTTGAATACAAAAAAGGGGCTGGTTTCCTGTGATACTAAGTTGCTGGAAGTAGGTGATTCCTTTGGATTTACTACCAGCCGCAAATTCTTTCACATTATGCTGCCAAATGCCATCCCTGATATTCTGGTAGGCATGCGTACCGGTCTTGGATACAGCTGGCGTTCTATTATTGGAGCTGAAATGATTGCTGCCTCCAGCGGTCTTGGCTACTTTATATTGGATGCACAACAAATGGCCCGCTCTGATAAAGTGATTGTTGGTATTATCGTAATAGGTACTGTTGGTCTTTGTTGTGATAAATTATTTTCCTTTGGTATAAAGAAGATTTCTCATGGAGGTGTTGGCGATAGCTGGAGTTAAAATAGAACATTTAAGTAAAAGTTATATGGTTTCGGACAAAAAAATACCGGTTTTAGATGATATAAATCTAACTATTGACGAAGGAAGTATTACCGTTATTATTGGGAAAAGCGGCTGTGGTAAAACTACTTTCTTAAAACTGCTTCATGGTTTGGAACAGCCGGATAACGGCAACATTCTCTTACCGGGAGATTCTAAATTAGGTATGGTATTTCAGGAAGACCGGCTTATGCCATGGCTTAACACCTGGGATAATGTTACTTTTAGTCTGAGAAAAAAGCAGATAAATAAATCTTTAGTAGAAAACACCCTCAATCTGGTTGGACTAAATGGGTTTGAAAAGGCCTATCCTCCTCAGTTATCCGGCGGCATGCGACAGCGTGCTGCACTTGCCAGGGCATTGATCTATAACCCCTCCCTGCTGCTAATGGATGAACCCTTTGCTTCCCTTGATTTTTTCACAAGAGAGAGCCTACAAAATGAAATCCTTCGAATTCATAAAGCCAATGGGATTGGAATGGTATTTGTTACCCATAATATTGATGAAGCTTTAAAATTGGGACAGAGAATTATTGTATTTGAGTCAGGTAAGATAAAAGCAGATTACGATTTGTCAGGATTTACTTACGTTAGAGATGTACTTTCAAAACCCCTAATCGAGCTAAAGAAAGACATTTTAAATATAATGAAAGAGACATAACTTTAAAGGATTTTGTTGAATGCCGTCAGAAAATTCTGTGGAGGATTTTCTTTAAGGGATAGTCTCTAAATAATCGTATTACAATACGAAAAGTAAGAAAGGTGGAACATTATGAAAAAATTATTGACCCTATTCACTGTATTCGCCCTGAGTTTTGTTTTAGTGGGCTGTACTGGTAAAGCAAATAAGGACTCCAATAAAGAGGGAGCCACTACAACTCCTACAGAGTCACCGACAGGCACAGATACCTCTAATGACGCTTCACAAACAACTCCCACTAAAGAAGCTGTAAAGGATTTTACTGTAGATAATATTGCTGTAACTTATGTAAAAGCTCCTTTAAACGTGCCTTCCATAGTAGAGAATAATAAAGGTTTCTTAGGCAAAGGTTATGCTGAATATAACTTGCCTATTGTTTATTCTGATTTAACAACAGGTCCTGAACAAACACAGGCATTGGCATCCGGTGATATTCAATTCTTAAATGCAGTAGGTGCAACTTCTGTTATTCTCTCCGCTTCCAATGGAGCAGATATTAAAATAATCAGTATGTACAGCAGATCTCCAAAAGCATTTGTTATGTTTTCCAAAGATGACAGCATTGATTCTCCAGAAAAATTAAAAGGGTTAACTGTTGCAGGACCAAAAGGAACTATTTTACATGAGCTGCTAATATCCTACCTGAACACTGCCGGTTTAAGTGAAAAAGATATTAATTTTGTATCTATGGATATCCCCAGTTCTCAGGCTGCTTTAGCAGGAGGCAGTGTTGATATCGCCTTAGCTGCAGGCCCTGTTGCTTACAATATGAAAAAGGATGGCTTTCATGTAGTTACTGACGGTACCGGTCTTGTTGATGCTACCATTGTTGTTGCCACCAGCAATGATTTTTATAAAAAGAATCCTGAACTAGTTAAGAAGTTCTTGGACGTACAAAAGGAAACCTTACAATATATTGAGGATAATTACGAAGAAATAATTGAAATCACAGCTGCTGAAACAGAGCTGCCGGCAGATGCTGTAAAGGAAATGTACGATATGTATGATTTTAACATGGAAATTAAAGATAGCGATATTGAATCCATGAGGAAAACTACACAGTTTATGCTTGACAATGGTATGATTGAAAATAACGTTGATATAGAATCTTTGATATTAGATGTAAAATAAATGTTAATTGACTCTAAAGAACAATTATTAAAAGGGTAAACTGTCAGAATTGAGGCAACGAAAGTAAGGTCATTATGGCATTTTAAAATCCGTATAAACTCAAAAATGAATATAAAGAGATTTCAAAGCTTGTATAAACTCAAAAACTAATATGCAGAGACCGTTCAAAGTCCGTGTTAACTTAAATACTAATATAAAGAAACCGTTTAAAGTCCGTGTTAATTCAAAAAACTGACATGAATTTATGGGCAAGGCCATTATCCCGTGGTCCTTGCCCATACTTGTATTATAAAATTGTTTTTAATTAGTATTCAAAGTTTATGTTAACCTTAAAGGCCCGATTTCAAATAAGCTTTTTGTAATAGCTCTAATTTTTATCATCCAGCCTCATCTTTTCCAGCAGTTCAGCCATTTCAGGAGACAAATTATCCATAAGACGGTTTCTGCTATTATCTTTCTTCTTTTGATAAGTTTCTTTAATTTCCTTATTAGCTGATTCAATTTCTCTTTTTAATTCTCTTGCGCTCATTCTAGCAGCACCTCCGGCCAAGATAATCATTTGCTCCGTAGCATCTGAAGTAGCTACACGAATTTGAAAATCTTTGCCCATTTGCCAGGATACAGCTTCAATAAACTGGTCTGCTGTTTGAGCTTCCTTGGTGTATACAATGTCAATATTATTGTAATGAATCACACTGCCCGGATTGCCTTTTGATTTATAACCATCAAATACCAGAATTACCTCATTCTTTCGAAATCCCTGGTAATTGCATAGAATATCGGCAAGTTTTACTCTTGCCGATTCTAAGTCGTATTTGGATATATCCCGTAATTCAGGCCACGCAAATATTATATTATAACCATCCACTAAAAGAAATTCTTTAGCCAATATGAAATCATCCTTTGTTGTATATTATGCTAATCCCAATGATAAGCCCTTTATTTGCTCAGTCTTTGTCTTACTATTTCATAAGATAAAACACCCATAGCAACTGATGCATTCAGAGAATCGATGTTACCGAACATAGGAATCTTAGCTACAAAGTCGCATTTTTCCTTAATTAATCTGCCTACACCTTCCCCTTCACTTCCAATTACAAGGCCAATTGGTCCTCGTAAATCAAGGTTATACATGGTTTCACCCTCCATGTCTGCACACACAAACCATAATCCCTTTTCTTTTAGTTCTTCCATGGTTGCAGCCAGATTCGTTACTTTGGCTACAGGAGTATAATTAATAGCACCTGCTGAAGTCTTAGCCACCGTTGCCGTTAAGCCCACTGCTCTTCTCTTCGGAATGATGATACCATGAGCTCCTGCCTGATTGGCAGTTCGAAGTATGGCTCCCAGATTGTGGGGATCTTCAATGCTATCCAGCAAAATCAGGAAAGGTGGTTCTCCCTTTTCTTCCGCTGCCTTTAGCATGTCCTCTACCTCTGCATATTCATAAGCTGCTGCAAATGCAATAACACCCTGATGTTTACCGGTCTGTGATAGTTGATCCAATCTTTCCTTTTTTACAAAGGTAATAAGGGTATCACCCTTTTTAGCTTCTCTGGTAATGGACTTAATTGGTCCATCCTGGCATCCATCCAATATAAAAAGCTTGTCTATGGTTTTTCCAGATCGAAAGGCTTCCAGTACTGCATTACGACCTTCTATAGTAAATTCTTCGTATCTCATAAATTATTGTTCCTTTCGTGGCTGGTTATCCAACCCTAGTTTTACCAATTCCAGTATTCTAGCAAATTGATTGGTCAAATATAAATACCCTATCAAGGCTTCTAAACCGGTTGCAATTCTATATTCTGTAATGCTTGCATTCTTAGCAGAAGTAAAGGATTTCGCATTTCTGCCTCTTTTATATACTCCCAATTCTTCCTCTGTCAGCTCTTCCTCAATCTTATGGAACAGTTCCATTTGGGCAGGAGCCTTTACCAAACTGCTTACTTTTTTGTGTAATTTATTCACCGGTGCATTGCCTTTTTCAACAACAATGGTGCGCATAATCAAATCATAAATAACGTCACCAATAAACGCAAGAGTTAAAGGAGAGTAGGTTCTTATATCCGCTTCAGGCAAGTCCATGTAAGATTTGATGAAATTTATGATATTACAGTTATCCTCTGCATTTTCGTTTTCTCTGCTATCGCCTAACTCCTTCTCCATCTTACCCCTTCTCTTGTATCCTCAAGAACGATACCTTTTTCTAACAAAAGATTTCTGATTTCATCCGCTCTTGCAAAGTTTTTATTTTTTCTGGAATCCTGTCTTTCCTGAATTAATTGGTCAATGGTTTCATCTAATAATTCTTCTTCTTTTTCAGCTTTGATTCCTAAAATATCGCATAATTTAACGATACGTTCTAAAACTTTCTCAATCAATTCTTGGGAGTTATCAGAAGATATTTTGGAATTTGCCACTTTTACAATTTCAAAAATAGCAGCAATTGCATCTGCCGTATTAAAATCATCGTCCATAGCAGCTTCATATTTCCCGGTTAATTCCTGAATTTCTGTCATAATAGCTTGTTCTTCTTCTGTCATTTCTTTATCGTTTGCTGCTTCTAACAGATGCTCCAGATTATAGGTAGCAGTTGTAATACGCTCCAAACTGTTCTTAGCGGCTTCCATTAAGTCTCTGCTAAAGTTAATAGGACTTCTGTAGTGAGCATTTAACATAAAGAAACGTAATATTTCTAATGGATATTGTTCGCTTATTTCTCTCACGGTAAAGAAATTGCCATCGGATTTGGACATTTTTTTATTATCAATATTTAAGAAGCCATTATGCATCCAGTATTTCGCAAATTCTTTGTCATTGCAGCATTCACTTTGTGCAATTTCATTTTCATGGTGAGGGAAAATTAAATCTTCTCCCCCCGCATGAATATCAATTTGCTCTCCCAAATATTTATTGCTCATAACAGAGCATTCAATATGCCAGCCCGGTCTTCCGTCGCTCCATGGAGATGGCCAGGAAGGTTCTCCTTCTTTCTTTGGTTTCCATAATACAAAATCCATGGGATCTTCTTTTTCATCACTTACGGCAATTCTGCTTCCTGCCTCCAGGTCATCAATATTTTTCTTAGATAATTTACCATATTCCTGAAAGCTTCTTGTTTTAAAGTATACCGTGCCATTTTTCTCATAAGCATGACCTTTTTCAATTAATTTAGAAATCATGTCTATCATCCCGCTGATTTCTTCAGTCGCTTTCGGATTATGAGTAGCAGGTTTTACATTCAGGCCTTCCGTATCTTTTTGGAATTCCCTGATATAACGTTCTGATATTTCCTGTGCTGAAACCCCTTCTTCATTTGCTTTTTTAATAATTTTATCATCTACATCCGTAAAGTTAGATACAAAGTTCACTTCATATCCTTTATATTCAAAGTATCTTCTTACTGTATCAAACACTATAATCGGTCTGGCATTTCCGATATGAATATAATTGTATACAGTAGGACCGCATACATACATACGAACCTTTCCTTCTTCGATAGGTACAAACTCTTCTTTTTTCTTTGTAAGCGTATTGTATATCTTCATAATTTACCTCTTCACAGAAATTCCTATGTTCTGTCCTTTCGTTCTTATTCATGGATATATCAAAAATAAATATAATCTTATTTTAATTTTACATAACATAAACATTTTGTAAACATCTAAACTATTTTTCGTTTCTTTATATCCATATTTTACCCTTATGTCATTATTCTTTTAATTCTTCTATTTACTTACCCTTTACTTGCTGCTCCAACTGTTTTACTTTCTTGGAAATTTTCTTTACTTCTTCCATTAACTTCACATTATCAGCCTGTAATGTTGAAATGTCATTAAATACAGGGTCGGGTAAATGTATATGATCCATATCTTCTCTTGGAATCTTTATATTATCCCGTTTTACAACTCTCCCAGGAACACCCACTACGGTGGAATTAGGAGGGACTTCCGTTAATACTACTGAACCTGCACCAATCTTAGAATTTTCACCAACAGTAAAAGAGCCTAGTATTTTAGCACCTGCACTGATCATAACATTGTTTCCTATAGTAGGATGACGCTTTCCGCTCTCTTTTCCGGTACCGCCCAAAGTTACCCCCTGATATAAGGTTACATTATCACCAATGATTGTAGTTTCTCCAATAATTACTCCATTACCATGGTCAATAAATAATCCTTTACCAATAGTTGCACCCGGATGAATCTCAATCCCTGTTTTTCTGGCTGTTCTTTGAGAATACCATCTTGCTAAAAAATAATGTTTTTTCAAATATAGTTTATGCGCAATGCGATATCTTATAATAGCTTTAAAACTTGGATATAAAAATACTTCTAAAGGAGTCTTTATTGCCGGATCACGTTCTTTTATGATTTGCATTTCTTCTTTAATATATCTTATAAAACCCATTATTTCAACCTCCATTACAATATTTCATGCAAATTTCATATCCGTTTTTCATAAAATCATACATTATGATATGAATATTAACAGTAAAAAAACTTCGTCTCAAACAAGAGACGAAGTTTATCCGCGGTTCCACTCTATTTTATATAGAACCAGTTGTTCTATATAATCTTTCTACAGGTAACGGCTGCTCCGGATTAAGCTACTTGGTTCACTTAATCAGCTCCCAGATGCACTTCATTTATATTCCGGTTAAGAATGCTTTCAGCCGATGACATTCTCTCTCTGTAGCCTTCCTACAAACTACTCTTCTGATCTACGCCTTTTTATATAATATATCATTTCATATTGTATGCAAAATATCTCCATTTGTCAACACATCTAAGCTGCTTTTATCTATCCGTTGTATCATCCTGAAACAGTGTTTTAGCATTTATATAGTATATTATACAACATCATTAATATATACTTGAGAATAACTATTTATTTTATCTAATTTATCAAGAATTGCCTTATTATGAACAGCAGCTCGTGTACTGCTGCCTGTATTTATGAATTCATCCCATTGTAATCGACCAAAAAATAATTCTGCCGCTTCTGCTATATTTAGCCTGATTTCCGGTTCTTCTTCGGTTTCTGTAATATGACATCCTTCTTTTGTAAACTTTAATTGATAGATACCGTTATTCTCTTCTAAAATAGCATCCGATACTTCCATAACAATCTGTATTTCTTCAGTTGCTGAAATGTTTTTAACAAAGGTTTTAAAATCTACGATTCTTGCCATAATGGCAGTGGTCTTAAGTTCCTTATCCTCATGCATTCCTTTTCGGACATTCTTTTTTAAATACGCTGCAAATGACTCTAAAACTGCTTCTTTATCCTTATTATTTGTTATCATTTCTGTAATATAGATTGCATCTTCTGCCATATAAGAAAGATAGCCCAGGATTTGTTCCTGCCTATAACAAACTAAAACTTCACCATACCCGCTTTTCATTTCATGAATCAATCTTTCATAATAATAAGGGGTTCGATGCACATATATGTCACAGTCTTTTGAAAGTTGATCATTGCAAAAGTCAGACAATCCCTTCATACTGTCTATATCTTTCGGATTTAAGGGCCTCACAGTTATATCTTTGTTCACATTGCTTGTTTCAGTCTTCTCTCTTAAATCCTGAATCATGGCTTTCATAATTTCATTCCAAGGTTCCTGTTCATATACCACACGAAAATCATAGGGTGTATATATCGCCTCTGCTGCAGGCATTAGATACGTAAATGGCATTTTCTCCAGATACATCTGGTGAAGTGCTTTTTCCAAAAGTATTTTCATAAGTCCCTGTCTGCGCTCTTCTCTTTTGGTAGCAACACCAACTATATAGTTAGCCGGAACCTCCTTTCCTCTTACAGAAAGTAAGTACGGATTTAAATGCAGCATAGAACAAAGGGCTTCCTCTTTATAAATGGTTAAAATACGATTGTCTTTTACTTTCCAATTAAAATAGAAGTCCATATATTCCTTTGAATCCCCAAAACACTCCTGCCAAAGACCGTAGATTTCTTCTCTGGCACGTTTTTCTTCTCCATATATCTCGTTTATATTATCATACAAAGTAATATTCATTGGTATGTCAATCCTTTCTCCGTATGGTATACAAGTCAGTAATAATTTTTATTCTATTATTATGAGTCTAAGCATCTGTAAATACTCCCGGTATCACAATGATTGAATACTTATTTTTTAAAACACCCCGTACAACCTGAACAGGAGCTGCAGTTTCTTGAGGCACCAGTTTCCTCTTCGGAATCATAATAACTGAAATTCTCTACCGACATTAGTAAACACACTGATTTTGCAGAAATTCCCGTTCCTTCACCAGTAAATCCAAGCCCCTCTTCTGTGGTAGCCTTTACATTAACCTGATTTTCCTTAATTCCTAATGCATTAGCTATATTAGATACCATATCCCGTATATAGGGTGCCATTTTTGGCTTCTGCGCTACAATAGTAGCATCAATATTTTCTATAAAATAAAAGTGATCTTCAATTAATTTACCAACTCTTTTTAACAGTTCCATGCTGGAGATCCCTTTATATTCTTCCTCTGAATCTGGAAAATGTCTTCCTATATCTCCCAGCGCTGCTGCTCCTAATAAACTGTCCATAATTGCATGTAACAGAACATCCGCATCCGAATGTCCTAATAATCCTTTTTCATATGGAATAGTAACGCCACCCACTATTAAGGGACGGCCTTCAACTAAACGGTGTACATCATACCCCTGTCCAATTCTCATATTTATGCCCATGTTAATCTGTTTACAGATGTAACACTGCCAAAATAAGCAGTAGAAGCTTATTGCGGCATCCTTTCTTTATATATTTTCAAACGATTCGTTTTATATTCACCTATTGCTTTAAATAAAAATCATAGTAATAGCTACTGCATTCGTTTTCTTTCGAGTTTCTTTAACATGATTTCTTTTCTATTATATAACATAATGACTCCTATATGATAGTAAAATTTATCATCAACCAATATTTTACAAAACCAGGTGTACTTGTAAAGAATCCACCTATAAAAAGAATATGCAAATAATCAAGGATACCTACCGTTAGTTTATGTCCAGGTTGTCAAAGGGGTTGTCCGCTCATTGGCGTGACAACCCCTTTTTGTATTACATATGAAATCTATTAACTGCTTTGTTTATATTTTCGGATATATCATTTAAATCTGTTGACAAGTCAGATACCTCTTTTGCCATGTTAGATTGTTCTGCTAAGCTTTCCATAGCATCGGCTACTTCTTCCGTTCTTATGGAAGAGTCTGTTGAGAGTTTTGTTAAGCTTAATGCTCTTTCCTTCAAATTATCGGTTAAATCTTTAATTTGTCCAAGAATCCCACGTAAATCATCTTTCAGGTTCTTAGTTGATTGTACCAATAACAGAATTTCATCATTTCATAAAAAAAAGACTGTCTAAAGACAATCTTGTAAAGTAGCGAAGGACGGATTTGAACCGCCGACACTGCGGGTATGAACCGCATGCTCTAGCCAACTGAGCTACTTCGCCGTATATAATTATATTTTGAATCAATGGGACCTACAGGGCTCGAACCTGTGACCCTCTGCTTGTAAGGCAGATGCTCTCCCAGCTGAGCTAAGATCCCATACACACTGCACTTAACAGGTACTTAATCATTATATTTATGAAGCTTATTTTTGTCAAGCCTTTTTCTTATTTTTTTCGCATATTCTTTATTCTCTTTATTCTTTATAAAAATATGAATCTAAAAACCTATTGAAAAGACATTGAAATAATATTTATACATGATATACTAGTCTATGTGCCCTAATACTAGCGGTAGTGCCAGTTAACAGGGCTTTTCTTAAAATACATTACTATTACGTAAGGATGAAGGTTTTGAAAATGACAAAACAAATGACTAGCATATTTTCAGTAAAAAGTATGTTAAAACCGGAGCAAATTGTTGGTTCTATACCGCAAAGTAAAACTATTTATAAAAACTTTATTCAAGTTGCATGGCCATCTGCTTTAGAAGCTTTACTGGTAGCCTTAATAAGTTCTATAGACACTATCATGGTTGGCGGCCTGGGAGATGGAGCTATTGCTGCAGTCGGCATTACCAATCAGCCAAAATTCATTTTGTTATCCATGGTTTTTTCATTGAATGTAGGAATAACAGCGATTGTTGCCCGCAGAAAAGGTCAAGAAGACAAAGAGGGTGCCAATCGTACTCTGCGAATTGGTATTATATTAAGTTCTTGTATATCTATTATTATGTCGTTATTAGGATACCTATATGCAAAACCTATACTGGAATTTGCCGGTGCAGAAGCTTCTTATATGTCCGATGCACTGGATTATTATAGGGTTATTATGGTAAGCATATTCTTTACCGCCTTAAATCTCACCATTAATGCAGCCCAAAGAGGCAGCGGTAAAACACAAATTTCCATGAGAACCAATATTGTTGCAAATGTAATTAATATTATTTTTAATTATCTGCTGATCAATGGTAAATTCGGATTTCCAAGACTGGGAGTGAAAGGCGCTGCTATTGCTACTTTGCTGGGTACCATTGCTGCCTGTCTTATCTCTATATTTACTCTCTTTAATAAAGAGGCTTTTTTAAGTCTTCGGTATAAAGCCAGCTGGAGAATTACCAATTCCATTATGAACCCTATTATCCGGGTAAGTGGCAGTGCCTTTGTGGAACAGGTATTTATGAGAATTGGATTCATGGCCTATTCGGTTATTGTTGCAAGGCTTGGCAAAACACCATATGCTACTCATCTTATCTGTATGAATATCCTGAATCTATCCTTTTGTTTCGGTGATGGTTTTGCAATTGCTGCTTCCTCATTGGTAGGACAGAATTTAGGTGCCAACCGACCGGATTTATCAATCGTTTATGGAAAAACCGGTCAACGTTTAGCTTTTATTGTTTCTTCCATACTGTTTGGAATCTTTATATTGGGAAGATACTCATTGGTTTCCTTATACAGTAATACTCCGGAAGTTCTTGCACTTGGTTCTACTATATTAATTATCATTGCTTTTACTACCCATTTCCAAACTTCACAGGTTATATTTTCAGGCTGCCTAAGAGGTGCCGGAGATACTGTTTTTGTAGCACTGGTTTCTTTAGTCAGCATTGCTATTATTCGTCCAACCCTTACGTGGATTTTAGCTTTTCCTGCGGGCTTAGGATTACAGGGCGCCTGGATCGCATTATTTATAGATCAGGCATTTCGATTTACTGCTAATTTCATTCGCTTCTCCAGAGGAAATTGGACAAAGATTTCTCTATAAAAATGTTTAAATACAGTAAATATTATCCTAAATATTGTTGTTATTTCTAAAACACTTGAAATCATACTATTCCCTATGGTATTATATTGATTAGAAATATTACCGGCGGATAAAATCCTCCGCTGACAATGTAATATATAAGGAGGCTCTTATGAAAATATCAACAAAGGGACGTTATGCACTGCGTTTAATGTTAGATTTAGCGGTTAATAATACAGGTGAATATATTACTATTAAGAGTATTGCAGCAAGACAAGAAATATCCGATAAATATTTAGAGCAGATTATTACCCAGCTTAGTAAGGCAGGTTATGTTAAAAGTACCCGGGGTGCTCAGGGCGGTTACCGATTAGCTATGGCACCGGAAGAATATACTGTTGGAATGATTCTTCGATTAATCGAAGGTAATCTTACTCCCGTCAGTTGTTTAGATGATTCGCCAAATCAATGTACCCGTGCCAATCAATGTGCTACACTTATGGTTTGGGAAAAGCTGAATGATGCAATTGATCAGGTAATAGATAATATTACCCTTTCCGATCTGGTAGATCATCATAATAGTTTGTTAGGTAATGATTATGTAATATAACGGACGTCTGCCACAGTTAATATGGAAAGATACGAAGTCTATATCCATTTGCAGTACTCCCTCTTATGAAATATTCATATTGTGAGACATTTTAACACCATTAGATTGTTTATGATCAATCTAATGGTGTTTTGTTTTATTTCTGACTTTATTTTGTAGCTTCTATTTTGCATAAACTTGATATTCATGATTGACTTTTTATTATTTATAGATTATACTTCCTATAATTTATTTAATTCATAGTATTAATATATGAATTCAGTACATATATTTAATTTTGAAAGGAGTATTATCTATGGCAGAAAAAAGAAATCTTAAATTCGAAACACTTCAGCTTCATGCCGGACAGGAAAAGCCGGATCCTGCAACAGATGCCCGTTGCGTACCTATTTATCAGACTTCCTCCTATGTTTTTGCAAATTCAGCTCAGGCGGAAGGCCGCTTTGGCTTGGCAGAAGGCGGTAATATCTATACTCGCCTTATGAATCCTACTTCGGATGTATTTGAGCAGCGAATTGCCGCATTAGAAGGAGGGATTGCTGCTCTTGCTACTTCCTCCGGTGCAGCTGCTATTACATATGCAATCCAAAATATTGCGCATACCGGGGATCATATTGTTTCGGCCAACACCATCTATGGAGGTACTTACAATCTTTTTGCCCATACCTTAACTGATTTCGGAATTACTACTACATTTGTAAATCCAGATGTGGAAGGAAGTTTCGAAAGAGCCATACAGCCAAATACAAAAGCAATCTTTATAGAAAGCCTTGGAAATCCCAATTCAAGTATCATTGACATGGAAGCCGTGGCAGAAATCGCCCATAAAAACGGAATACCCCTTATTGTTGATAACACCTTTGCTACTCCTTATTTACTCCGTCCTATTGAATACGGTGCTGATATAGTTGTTCATTCTGCCACAAAGTTTATAGGGGGGCATGGTACCTCCATCGGTGGTGTTATTATTGATTCCGGTAAATTTGACTGGACTGCCTCCGGCAAATTCCCCTCCCTTACAGAGCCTAATCCAAGTTATCACGGTATTAGTTTTACAAAAGCATTAGGTGCCGCTGCTTACATCGTAAAAATCCGCGTAACATTAATGAGAGATACCGGTTCTACTATAAGTCCTTTTAATTCCTTCCTTTTCTTACAAGGCTTAGAGACTCTTTCTTTACGTGTTGAACGCCATGTGGAAAACACTCTAAAAGTTGTAGAATATTTAAGCAAGCATCCTCAAGTAGAGAAAGTAAATCATCCCTCCCTGCCGGATAACCCTTATCACCAATTGTATAACAGGTATTTTCCCAATGGCGGAGGTTCTATATTCACTTTTGAAATCAAGGGTGGTGCAAAGGAAGCAAAAGAATTCATTGATAAGCTTGAGATATTCTCTTTATTAGCCAATGTAGCAGATGTTAAGTCCCTAGTCATTCATCCCGCAAGTACTACACATTCCCAGATGTCAGAGGAAGAATTGCTCGCCTCCGGAATCAAACCGAATACTATCCGTCTATCTATTGGTACGGAACATATTGATGATATTATCTACGATTTAGATCAAGCCTTTTAGATAAAAATAGATGCTTTTAATCTTATATTTTAGATAATACAAAAGGGCTGCTGCAAAATGAGTGTTTCACTAGATTGTGGATTAAGAAATATCCGTATCCGGTATCCATACATTTTGCAACAGCCCTTTAATTTATTTAATTTCTACAAAATCGTCACTTAAACTATCAAATTGAAACATTGCGCTTCCGTCTACGGCTACATAATACACACCCATATTTACTCTTTTATTGTCTTTTACTTCAGCAAAAGCATTAATTCCATAACACTCCACTCCATTTACCATGGTTGTCCAATCATCATAAATAATGGTATATTCGGACAATTCCGCCGGCAGGTTAAGTATTTTCCCAGGAACTTCATTTAATTTAGCAAGGGCATCTTCCTTGGTAAAATCATGACTTGTTTCTTCCGGATCTTTAGTTGTCTGAGTAAACAAAGGATGTTCCTCAAAAGTACTTACTATTCCATCCTGATAGTAACAGAATATCTCACCGCTTAATTTATCTACAATCACATCAGGTTCTATGACCGCTAAACTATCACTAATCTGGAATTTATAGTATTCTTTTCCGTCTACCATAAGGTTGTCTTCCAATAATTCAATGGTATAGCCACGTTCACCAATAACTTTTTGAATATTCTTAATAGCATCTGCTTCGCTAATATAATCCGGTTCTTCCGGTGTTGGTGTGATATTTGGCGTTACAGTTGGCGTTGGTGTGGGAGTGGAAGTAGGTGCAGGGCTGGGGGTGATCGTTTCTTTCCCTGTATTATCCCCTTCTTTCTTCTTTCCGCATGCTGCTAATGCAAGACAAGCTGTTATTATGCATATAAATAATATCGTATATTTTCTTTTCTTCATATGAATCACTCCATTCTTATATTGCCAGCAGAATCCCACACAATAGGGAGCCTGGCTTCCGGCACCTTAATAGGGTACCCAAACTGTATATGAGATTTAATACCATTATATATGAATATAATAAGTTAAACAAGCATTATTTCCCAATAAGAAGTATACCGTAATAATATTTTATTTTCCCACTATTTTGATGATATATGATTAATATTTTTAATAAGAACCGAAATCGTACCATCCGGATTATTAATGAATTCAACACTATTATCGTTGTATTGTTCCATAGGTATATTAATCTCAATTCCTGTATCTGTTTTTAAAAATTGTTTTTCAAATTTCTTTGTGGTTTGCTTATTCTGTGGTTTTACTTCCTCTGTCTGCAAATTATACTTTTCCAATTTCTCCGTGAATTCTTCTTTTAATTCCGTCTGTTCCTGAAAAAGTTTCTCGCTGATACTTTCCACGTTAATAGAGCCTTGCTCTACGTATTCCTGATATATGGCAGCTTTGGTTTCCATTTGTCTGTCCAAATCTTCTTCAAAATACTTTTGATTGATTTGATCCACAGCCTTGGTAATAATATTTAGCTTTGCCTTTTGCGACAATTTGGTTTGACATTGTAAAAAAACCTGGGATAAATAATTTGTTTTCACTCCATTTACTTCATATTTTTTTTCCACCAGCTGTATGGTATAATCACTTAGATTAATTAGTACTGCTTCTGACAGTTTTGCAGATTCATTGGGCAGGGTTACCTTTTGCTTAATAATATCATTATAATTACCACTTTCTACCGCTTGCGCATAATGAATATATGTTTCTTTGTAATTCATCTTTAACAATGCTAAATGAAGTGTACTATTTACCTGATAAGTTACAACCAGTAAATCAGCAGGTGTTATATCTATATTCTGATTCATAATGGTGTATAGGTATTTTGCAATTTCCTGGCTGATGGGTATCAAATTCTCTTCTGAAAAGTTTTCGATACATTTATATACATAGGACTCTTCTTTATTAAAATTACAGTTTTTCATATCATCACTGGCAGCAATCCGGTAAATATGACCTCTTAAAAAATCATTTAAATCCGGACCCATTTCCAGTAGATAATCGGACAACACCGGCATTCCTAATGTAGAGTCCAGTATATGTACGATGGCATTTCGAATTATAATTTCATCACGTTCCATTTAACTTTATTCCTTCCATGGCCTAAATATTTATGACATTATGATATTTTATATGAAATCTTTCTTTCTGTCTAGATATTAACTCCAAGGATTTTTAATTCTTCCACCGCTTTATCATATTCTGTAAAATGAATTGTATGGAAACCAAAGGCCTTTGCTCCTTCAAGATTTGCTAAGGAATCATCAAGGAATACCGCTTCTTTAGGATCAAATTGATATTTATCAATAAGTGCCTGATATATCTCAGGTTCCGGTTTTATATGCTTTACTTCATAAGAAATTATGCCCCCATCTACATAGGGTATAAATTTAAAACTTGATTTGGCATATGCAAAATTAGTCTTTCCATAGTTGGATAACAGATATACCTTATGGCCGTTTGCTTTCAGTTTCTTCACAAAGTCAGCAGAATAATCATATTCCTGAACAAGCTTTTCAGGACTTCCTTTTAACTGCCTGATTTCCTTCGCAACGCTTGGATCATTGGAAATAAATGCATTAATAAGTTCTTCATCACTTAAAATACCTCTATCCTCCTCACCCCACTCTTTACTTAATACCGTTGCTTTACTTACTCTATCTATTTTTTCCTTATCATAACCGCAATCTGTTAAGTATTCCCTCCATCTAAAATGTGCCATAACTTGTCCAATGTCCAAAATAATTGTTTTAATCATATTTGTAACCTTGCTCCTTTCACAGGTTGAGAATTAATTTTTTAACCTTGCTCATTCTATTGTAAATTTAAAAAAGGCTGTTGCAAAACAATAACTGCCATCTTGAGAGTGCGAATTCAGCAAAGCTGAATTTAATCAGCAATGCTGGATTCACTGGAATAATCTCACTTTCATAATGAAATTATTCACCTAAACGGCTCAAAATGACAGTTTTACAATAACCTATTCTTATCCTTATTTAAATTGATGATTCCCTATTGAAAGGGTATGACCCTTTAATCTTCCGCTGAAAAATAAATACTTACTAAAATCTTTTTCCTTACCATCTAAGGTAAGGGTTGTTTTGCCACTTAATACTTCTTTAGCTGCCTGTATGCATTCTTTTTCATCTTCTGATGTAAATCTGCCCTTATCGTATTGATCTAAAGCTCTATCCAGTGAACCATTTCTAACAGGACTAAATTGATAGCTTTGATATACGACTCCCTTGATTGTATCGGGAAATGAACCAGATCTTACACGATTCATAATTACAATACCAACTGCTGCTTTACCCTTATAGGATTCACTTCCTGCTTCACAGTATATAATAGCGGATAATAACCTAAGATCTGCTTCAGAATATTTCTTCTTATCCTCTTTCTTTTCCGCTTTTTTTTCTACTTTTTTCTCTTTCGCTTTTGCTTCTGTTTTTTTATCAGAATCTTCTGCTTTCGCTTTTTTAACTTCTTTCGCTTTTTTAACTTCTTTCGCCGGTTCTGATTTTTTATCTATATTACTTGTTTCTTTATTATCTTCTTCTGTTTTTATTTCTTCTGTCTTTTCTTCCTGAGCAGCTTCTTCTGCTTTTGGTGTAGCTTCTTCTGTTACGGGTGTAACAACAGCACCTGCTGCCTCAATTACTTTTGCTGCTTCTGTTGTTTCTATTTCCTCTGTCTCAGTCGCTTCTACTTGTTCTGCATTAACGGTTACTTCTTCTGTTGCATATGTGTTGATTTTAGGAAATGCACATAGTAGGATTCCTACACCCATACACAATACTAACTTTCTGAATCTCATATTAATCTCCTTTTAAAGCCTGATAAAGATAGTCATATCCTTAAATTATGTTTCATATATTTAATAATTTAGGATAAAATATTTAAATCAAGTAATAATTATTTAATAATTATGTAATAATTATAACACCTTTTTGTAAAAAATCAAGTTTTTTTTGTAATTTTTAATTTTACCGTTAGTATTGCATTAATGCTATGCTTGTATCTGTGGTAAATCATTTCCTTCAACATGCCAAAACATAAAAGCAGCGAAGAACCTTTTCCTTATCTGAGATTCTTCGCCACATACTATTTATATATAATTTTATTACTTTTATTGATAAGGGTTTATATTACTTATACATTTCTGCATAGTACTTTTGATAATCCCCACTTGTTACATGTTCCATCCACTCTTGATTCTCAAGATACCATTGTATGGTTAAGCGGATACCCTCTGCAAACATTGTTTCCGGTTCCCAGCCGATTTCATCTTTTATTTTATCAGGAGCGATGGCATATCGCCTGTCATGTCCCTTGCGGTCATCTACATACTGAATTAAATCCTGATTAAGATGTCCCTGACGAGGATCCTGATCCGGTAAAAGCTCAGACAAAGTTTGTATAATCAAGTGGACAATCTCAATATTCTCTTTTTCATTATGTCCGCCTACATTATAGACTTCACCAGGTTTTCCTTGTTCCATCACCATGTCAATGGCTTTGGCATGATCTGTTACATATAACCAGTCTCTTACATTCTTTCCGTCACCATAGATTGGGAGTTTCTTACCAAGCAAAGCATTATTAACCATTAAAGGAATTAGTTTTTCCGGGAACTGGTAAGGCCCATAGTTGTTGCTGCATCTTGTTATATTAGCTGGAAAATGGAAGGTGTCTATGTAAGACTTTACTAACATATCTGCGGATGCTTTACTGGCGGAATATGGGCTGTGAGGGTCTATTGGTGTTGACTCATAAAAATACCCTCCTTCATCATCCAAAGAACCATATACTTCATCTGTGGAAACCTGAAGATATTTTTTATCTTCCTTATAACCCTCTTCTGTCTCCCAGGCACACTTAGCTGCATCCAACAGATTTAAGGTACCCATTACATTAGTATTTACGAATACCTGAGGATTACGAATACTGCGGTCTACATGGCTTTCAGCTGCAAAATGAACAACTCTGTCAATATCATACTTTTGAAAAATCTCATGAATAGCATCTTTGTTGCAAATGTCCTCTTTTATAAATGTATAATTAGATCTCTTCTCAATGGAAGTCAGATTTTCAGGATTTCCTGCATAGGTAAGGCAATCCACATTAATAATATGAATATTATTCTGGTATTTTTCAAACATGTAATGAATGTAATTGGAACCTATAAATCCGGAACCTCCGGTTACTAAATAAGTTTTCACGATTGTCCTCCTGTTATTTATTCTTCTATAAGGTAATGTTAGCTTTCATATATTCTTGTAAAGCATCCTTCCATGGTTTCATGTAATAATCCAATTCTTTTAACTTTTTGTTCTCAAGAACAGAATATTTCGGCCTTTTTGCCGGTGTCGGATATTCTTCTGTGGTAAGAGATTTTACTGTTACCGCTTTACCTGCTAATCGGAATATTTCCGTAGCAAATTCATACCAGGTTGCGATACCTTCACAAGTTCCATGATAAAGTCCATAGTTTTCCGTATTCATCAAGAATACGATAGCTTTGGCTAATTCCTGTGCACTGGTGGGAGTACCAAACTGGTCTCTTACTACACCAATTTCCTTATGTTCTTCTGCCAGTTTAAGCATGGTATTTACAAAGTTCTTACCTTCACCATAAAACCAGGCAGTACGTATAATGAAGTACTTATCACAGTAATTTTGTACGAATCTTTCCCCCTCTAATTTAGTTTTACCGTATACGGTTTGGGGATTCGTCTCATCTTCTTCTGTATAAGGAGTTTTTTTCTCACCATCAAATACATAATCGGTTGATACATGAATGAATTTTGCATCAATGGCATGAGCAGCCACAGCCAGGTTTTTTGGTCCAAGGGCATTCATTTCATATGCCTTTTCCTTCTCGCTTTCACACAAATCCACTGCTGTATGAGCAGCACAATTCACGATAACATCCGGTTTTAAATCTTGCACAATGTTGGTAACTGCCAGTGGATTGGTTATATCAAGAATTATCGGACAATAAGCAGTGGGCTCTCTTCTGCTGGTGTTAAGGATTATAGTGTCTGAATCTAGCTGTTCTTTTAATACTGCATTCAGCGCCCGTCCTAACTGTCCGTTGGCACCGGTTATTAAAATACTTTTCTTCATTGTAACTATCTCCTTATTTTATATCCTTAAAGTTTTGTTGTCTTAAGTCCTTCTCAGATAATATGATTTCCATATCCTTTATGGGCCAGTCTATATTTAAATCTTTATCATTCCAGCTAATACCTGCCTGATCCTCCGGGTAATAAAAATCCGTACATTTGTAGGCGAATTCCGCTTCTTCCGATAGTACCAAAAAGCCATGTGCAAAGCCTTCCGGAATGTAGAATTGCTTTTTATTTTCCTCTGATAAATATTCCCCGTGCCACTTTCCATAAGTTTTCGAACCAGGCCTGATATCTACTGCCACATCGAATACTACACCTTTTAAAACACGAACCAATTTACCCTGTGGATGTTTTATTTGAAAATGCAGGCCTCTAAGTACACCTTTTCTGGATAATGACTGATTATCCTGTACAAATACCTGAGAAAGTCCTGCGTTTTTAAAATCCTCATAATTATAGGTTTCCATAAAATATCCGCGATTGTCCCCAATACATTTTGGTTCCACTGCATACAACCCCTCTATATCCAGTTTAATAAAATTAAATTGTCCCATTTTATATCTCCTATAAATCTATTTCTTCTATACTGTTATTTATTTAGTTTAAACTATAATCCTTTGGATACATCAGCTAAATATTTGCCATAATCCGTTTGTAAAAGTGGTTCTGCCAATGTAAGCAATTGCTCTTTATTAATATAGCCTTTCTTATATGCTATTTCTTCAATACAGGAAATATACAATCCCTGTCTCTTCTGAATAGACGCTACATAATTGGCAGCATCCAATAAGGAATCATGATTGCCGGTATCCAACCAAGCCATACCACGTCCCAAAGTTTCCACGTTTAACTCACCTAATTCTAAATATGCATTATTCACAGTAGTTATCTCAATCTCACCTCTTGGAGACGGTTTCACATCTTTTGCAATTTCAATAACACGATTATCATAAAAATAAAGTCCGGGAACAGCAAAGTTTGACTTAGGGTTCTTTGGCTTTTCTTCAATGGATATTGCTTTTCCCTCTTGATCAAACTCTACAACTCCATACGCTCTCGGATCTCTTACATAATATCCGAATATGGTAGCACCTGTTTCTCTTGCAACTGCTCTTTCCAAAGTGGCTGTAAAACTTCTTCCGTAGAATATATTATCTCCCAGAATTAAGGCAACTCTATCATTTCCAATAAATTGTTCCCCAATAATAAATGCCTCTGCAAGGCCCTTGGGCTCCTTTTGAACAGCATAAGAGAATGACATGCCAATATTGCTGCCGTCTCTCAATAATTCTTCAAAAACCGGTAAATCTCTTGGTGTAGAGATTACCAGCACTTCTCTGATACCTGCTAACATCAATACGGACAATGGATAATATATCATTGGTTTATCATAAATTGGCAGTATTTGCTTTGACACTGCTTTGGTAATCGGATAAAGTCTTGTGCCAGAACCGCCTGCCAGAATAATTCCCTTCATAATAGCCTCCTGCGTATTTTCCTTACTATATTGTAATAATATCGTATTCACCTTGTACTAACATTCTAGTTCATTTTACCACACATTCATATAAATGTCTTTTCTTTTTTACAAATATAAATCTGCTCTTCCCCATTGTATAGACAGCTTATCTAAAATCTCAGAATTTAGTACACTTAAGTCATTTGCCAAAATTACAAATTTCATACTGTATGATGGCATATTTTATTTAACAAAAAATACCCATGATAGCTATTTTGCGAATCTGCACAACATAACCATTTGGGTATTTTTCTTTATAATGTAGTCATGATTTATTTACCACGACAATGTTTTACCACTATTTTCTTCTTAAATTTTTACTTCTACTGTTACAGAATACCACTCCTTATTGAAAAAAGTCTCAGCATATTCGATAACTTTACCAGACTGGTCAACAGTTGTCCTTTTAACAAAGAAAGCATCTGTATTCTTTTTAATATTCATTAATTTAGCGATTCTGCTATCATTTACTTCTTTAATTGAATAATTCTCCGTTGCAGATACTGGTACTATATTATTTTCAGCCAAGGTCTTATAAAAAGATTTATTTTCCCGAATTCTCTGAGCCTGATTAAGACTAAGTAAATTACTATCCATATAGGAAATTTGATAAGCAATTGGCTCATTATTAACAAGTCTTATTCTTTTTACACATACGATCATTTGATTTTGCGGAATTAGTAACTTATCTGCAATGCTGTCATTAATAACTTCTTCAATTTTATCCACCTGCATATCTATCTTATAACCTTGTTGCAATAATTCATCACTAAAACTAATTGAGGTTAACCTCCGATTCATGTGTTTTTTTGCAACATACGTCCCTTTACCCTGCACACCAATCAAATAATCTTCCTTTATTAAATCATCAAATGCTTTTCTAACCGTAATGGTAGATACGTTATATTTTTTCTTAAGCACAGATCCACTATCAACCTTATCCCCCGGCTGCAGCTCACCCGACTTAATGGCATTGATAATATCCTCCTTGATTTGTAAGTACTTTGGTACTTGATACTCCATAAAAATATACTACCTCCTAATATGTTAACATAAACACTAATAAATATTATATCATACTATTTAAAAAGTGCAAATAGCTAACGATAGCAGCTGATGAATCATTACATCTAAATATATCAAGAACCTGCTTAAGTAAAAATAGAATCTCCACCACTTCCCAATATATGCTTATTTTACTTATTCAGGAAACTTTGCTACCGCTGACTTAGAGGTATTAACAACACGATCAGCCAGCTCTTCAATGGAGAGATCACCATCTTCAATCATTGTTAACTCTAAAAATGCCATTGTGTTCAAGCCCGCTACTGTATAGTACTTCCCTGGATGATTTACGCAGATTTCCGCAGCTACCCGGAATGGTGAGGCTCCGAGTAAATCGCAGGCAAAAAGCACTTCGTCCTCATTAAAATCCTGTATCACATGATTAATCTTGGCCTTGAATCCGGACAAATCATCTTCTTTAGTTAAATCTATAAAATACATGGCGTCTGATAATCCGGCTATCATTTCTAAATTCTGTTTTACACCTTCAGCATAACCACCATGCCCCATTACTACTACTCTTATCATGTTATAGTCTCCTTTGGCTTATCTTATATTTAACAGATTAATCTATTAGCTGTGATTGTTCAATTATGCATAAAATCCTGTTGAATATCCTATAAAGGTAAGTACACATGCCATTACCAGAATTATTCCCATTAGTTTAAGTGGTGACCATTTTTTCTTGGAATATAAGTAATATACAACTAAGGTTAAGAGCAAAGGCAAAATCTTAGGGAAAATAGAATTAACAACTTTATCGGCATCGAATATTACTTGATTTACAAGCGTTTCACCTGTTGTTGGATCAAATACATCTCTGATAATTTGAATCGGTAAAGTGAAATTAACGAAAGATGCGGTTAATGCACCCACAACGATTAAGCCTAATACTGTCATGGTATCCGTTAAAGAATTAAGTTTCCCGGTTGACATAAATCCCTGCATGCCGTCAATACCGGATTTATAACCCAATTTAAATAAATACCAACTTAGAATACAGGTTCCGATAGGATAAACAATCATATATATAATTGGTCCCAACCAGGCAGATGCCTGAGATGTCTGTGAGATTGACAAACAAATAGTTAAAAGGATCGGTATGAAGGTTGCAACCCATAAAGAATCTCCAATTGCAGCAGTCGGGCCAATCAAGGCAACCTTGACACTGCTGATTAATTCCGGAGTACAGGTTTTATTGGCATTTGCTTCTTCTAGCCCGCAAACCACGCCGTTGCAAATAGAACCTACTTGTGATTCTGTATTAAAAAGAGTGATATGCCTCTTTAATGCCTCTGCTTTTTCCTCTTTCGTATCATATAACTCTTCAATTACCGGTGCCATTGACTGTCCGAAAGCTAAGCCCAACATACTTTCAGCCTGTTGAGAACATCCATTCCAGAAAAACCAATTAAAAAATGATTTTTTAAGCGTTTTATCACTAATTTTCTTCATTATAATGATTCTCCTCTCTTTGTCTCTAAATCTGAATTGATAACATAATACAACACAGCGATGATCGTTGCTACCACAGCAACTGCCATTGTAGTTAAATTAAAGTAAGTGATCAGAATAAATCCGGCAAGGAAAATTACGATGTGATACTTTTTCTTTAATAAGAAGGAAAGTATAATTCCCATTCCCAATGCAGCCATCATACCGCCAAAGATACCCAATGCAGTTGTAACCCAGCCCGGAATCAGAGATGCAAAATCTCCCTGGGCAGAAGCTGCCGTCATAGAAGTCAATAAAATTACGGCAGGAATGAAACGGCACCCGAAACCAATTAATTGTCCTAATACAAGATTGGGAATAAACATTTTTTTGGTCTCACCTGCATCAGCATACCTACGAGCTACTATATTCAAGGGTAAGTTCAAAGCATATGAAATATTCCACATAATCTGTCCAATTAATCCACCAATGCCAGCAAAAACAACCGCCAGACCAATTATTTCTGTAATATCTAATCCTTTACCAAATACAAGTGCGCCTGCAACACCAATATAGGTGGCGTAAGATAAATCCCAAGCAACTGCACCACCCGGTGTCACATTACCCATATACATGATCTGTAATGAGATACCCACCAAGATGGCAGTTTGAACATCCCCCATAATAATTCCAACAACTAATGAAGCGACCAATGGTCTTCCTAATGTATACCAGCCGATTGTATTTCCTACAACTGAGCCAATTGAACCCAAATACACAAATAAGGCGATTAAAATAATTTGATAAATTTGCATACTCTTCTCCTCTTCTAATTAGATAGATTTTTTAAATGTCTCCCAGCTAATTTTTGTCGTTGATGGTAATTGTTGAAAACAGACTTCTGTTCCTTCTAAAACCACACGATCAATAACGCTAACATCCTTATCACTTAAATAGAATATTCCTGTAGCACCGCTTACTTTATGAATTGTGTCATCATGTTTTGCAAGGTTTCCTAAAATAATTAGTTCTGCATGTTTTATTTCTTCCATCATTTCATCTAATTTTCCAGGAAATTTAACAATAACCAAACGATTAACATTACTCTCCACAGCCAAAATCTTTTTTGCCTCTTCCGTTGTTACAATATGGGTCTTATAGGAGGATGGTACCCCCATTGTCATAATTGACTTAAGAACCGGATTCTTAGCGCTTTTATCATCAACCGCAATAATCTCCTTTATTGATAGTGTGGGACACCATGCAACAATCGTCTGTCCATGAATTAATCTGTCATCAACCCTTATAAATGTCTTAGCCATTTTGCTTCTCCTTTCTTTGATTTATTACTACTGCCCCTGTAATTCAAAGGGTTACTTACTTGAATATATACTAAATACACTTTCTAATAAAGCCTTGATTCTCATTAATTCTTTTTTCCGCTTCTTCTTTTGTGACACCTGTTAATATCATTATAATTGCTTCCTTAATAGAGAAGTCAGCGGCTTCTAAAGCCTCTGCAGCAGTTTCCATATCACATCCTGTGCTTTGTATTACAATCCGCTTAGCACGTTCCACCAGCTTAAGATTTGTAGGTTTCATATCAACCATCAGATTTCCATATACTTTACCTATTCCAACCATAGTTGCTGTTGATATCATATTTAAAATGATTTTTTGGCAGGTGCCGGCTTTTAAACGGGTGGAGCCAGTCAGAATCTCGGGACCAGCGTCGACTTCGATGGCTACATCTGCATATTCAGATAACTCAGAAGCTTTATTACAGGAAATACCAATACATTTTGCCTTTAATTTTCTGGCATGTTTTAATGCGCCAATTGCATAAGGGGTTCTGCCGGACGCTGCAATTGCAACAATAACATCTTTTTCTCCTGCGCTGATATTATCTAAATCAGCAGCTGCCAAATCCTCAGAATCCTCTGCGCCTTCTACCGCCTTTACAAAAGCTCTCTCACCACCTGCAATAAGACCGATTACTTCATCTGTTGTGGAGAAGGTCGGCATACATTCTACCGCATCTAAGATTCCTAATCTGCCGCTTGTTCCGGCTCCAATATAAATCAGTCTGCCGTTCTTCCTAAGTGCCTCAGTGGTTAAACGTATACTTTCTTCAATCTGTGGAAAAGCCTCTTTAATTGTATCAATAACATTCTGATCCTCTTCATTCATTATACGAAGCAATTCCATCGTAGACATTGTATCTAAATTCAATGTCTTTGGATTTCGACTTTCTGTTTTTATATTATCAATATTCACTTTCATCATACCTCTACCATAATTTATTCTCAATGAGACTGGCATACATATAGGAGACTGTAAAACCATCATTATTTGACTCAATTTGACGAACCTTACCTATTGTTGAATAATAGTCATTGTATGGGAAGTCATTAATTTCTCCCCTGAATACTGCGTACTCTTCCAGTCCTGTAAACCACTGTTTCACTTCATGTTGTTCAAGTTTAAAATAAGCTTGAGGAATAAATCCAACCAAATCTTCAAAATTTTCTCCATAAATCAATCGGATGGAATTACCCTTTTCACGCAAATGCTTCACTGCAGTAGTCACTGCGTCATGTGTGTTAATGTGCCTACGATGCATGGAACCACGCCAATGGGTAATAACAAGATCTACTTTTTCATCTACAAAATATTGTTCTAATCTTGATGAAAACTCTTCTAAGGAAGGCATATTACTGGAAACATATCCTAACCAGATTGTATCTCCGCCTAATTTATTGGCAGCATGTTTATTTTGTTCCAGTAATTGTTGTAAATATTCACTCTTTTCTTCTTCCGTTGCATTGGGATCTTCCAATCGGCCCTGGGTAACATGTATATAGGTGCAATGTACTCCTTGCCCCGCATACATTAGCATAATTGGCCCACCCAAAATCTCAGCATCCAAGGAATGGGCTCCGATGCTAACTACTCGTTTTATTTCATTCATAATTAGACTCCTCCTTATATCTTTTTTTCATAATCTACATAAGTTCTAAAAACTTTAACTCCATGTCTTTCATAAAATCTCCTGCCAGGTGCATCTGTTGATACAAAATACAAGTGATATATTCCTTGTTTCTCCATTTCTAATTGCATAATATCAAATAGTATCCCACCTATTCCATAATTCCTAACCTCTTCTTTAACTCCAATGGGGCCAAAGCGCATGGGATTACCATCAATCATCCGCATACAAAATCCAACAATTTCTTGTTTTGGATCTAAAACCAGTAAAATACAATCTTCTGCTGTATTGTTTTGCATAGAAATCAATGCATTTCGCTTCCACCCCCCACCAAATTCATTTTTTAAGAAATCAAGTAGTTCTAAGGCATATTTGTAATCAAAATTCAGAAAAGAAAATCCAGCTTCCTGAGCTTTTGATAATTTAGCCAAGCTTTCTTCGCTGATTTGATAGCCATGTAAATCCTTGCACATTGAATAGCTCTCTTCACCTGCTTTATAACCTAATTTATCGAAAAATTTAATTGCATCCCTGTAGTTATCTTTATCGATTCCAGGAAAGAAATAATTAGGGCTGTAAGCTGCAAGAGTTACTGTTTCAACACCCATAGATTTTAGCTTTTCCTCTGCATGTTCAACTAAACTAGTTCCGATGCCCTTTTGCCTATAATCAGTATCAACAAACATAACATTGATCCATCCTCTGGCGGGTTCCAGTCCCCTTTCAAGATAAGGAAACTTTCTTTTGGTTGCTAATAAAAATCCAACAACACTATCATTTAAGATTGCAACATAGCATAACTCCGTATCAAAGTTATCATCAAATAATGCCTGCTTTCTAAACTTATGAGATGTAATTGGATCTGCAATCATCGTTTTATTCCATAGATCAATCACTCCTTTCTCATATTTTTGATTATAATTTATTATGTGCACTTTTCTCATCCTCTCTTAATATCAAGCCAATATTAATCGGCTTACTACTTGTCATGTTAATATGTTGATATGTTAAGTAGGTTTATTGTAACATAGTATTTTATATTTAGCAATAGGATTTTTTATAATATTACTATACTTCTTAATAAACAGAATTATTTCTTAGTTAATTTATCTGTTTTCACACTATTCTTCTAACTTTTATTGTTTAGTATGCTTAATTGTTATATTCTTTGCAATGGGGAATTGAAAGTAGAACAAGGAGAACTACATCACAAAATGCTTTCCCCTGGAAAAATAAAAAATAATTGAAATGGAAAGCTACGCTATTACACCAAAACCTTGTGGCAAAGAAAAACCCCGTCAGTCCTGGTTAATATTGGACTGACGGGGTTTTTCTTACTTTATTTTGCTACAAAACTCAGGTTATTTTACCACACATTCTATCTGGTTTTCATTTTGCCCAAATAGATAGATACACAAACAGCAATCAGCAGTAAAATACTGTTTATTATCCTGTCCTGAATCAAAACCATAGATAGTATAATACCTGCCCATAGTGTTACTATGGCTTTGATTTTAACCTCTTTTGGAATTCCGGTATTATTCTCATAGTTTTCTATGTAACTTCCAAAGAATTTGCTCTTCTTTAACCATGCTGATAGCCTGGGGCTGCTTATAGAAAAACAGCCGCCGGCTAATAGCACAAATGGCGTGGTTGGTAAAACAGGAACGAATACGCCAACTGCTCCGAGTATTAAAGAAACAAATCCTATGATTAATAAAATGGTATTTTTCACTCTTACCCCCATTACATATTGCATCTGCTTGTAGATATAATACTTTGCTTGCAGATACGATACGCTCCTATTTTTCTACACCTTTATCTGATAATAAACTTTTCTATACCTTTATTCTGATAATAATCTTTTCTCTCCAGTTATCTCCTGAATCGGCTTTATATCCTGTGTTACTTCCAATACTCCCAGATATTCTCCCTCTGGACTGCGCACTGCAAAATAGCGGATGAATATATATTTGTCTCCTGCCTGGATCCAGAAGTCTTCGTGATTTTTCTTACCGGACTTAAAGTCCTCTACAATCTTTTCAACAATGTGGACACTTGCAGGGGGATGACAATTGGAAACGTTTCGTCCAATAATAGCTTTGGTACGTGGGAAGATTCTCTCCGAACTTTGTGAAAAGTATTTTACAACATCATCTTTATCCACAAAAGTTATGTCAAAAGGAAGTGAATTCAACATACAGGTTAATTCATCCACTTTTAAGACCCCTGATGGCAGTGTAATGGCTCCCGGTTCTTTGGCTTCTTCTTTTATTTCTTCCTTCGCTTCTTTTGCAGGATTCCATACAGGTACTTTATCCACTAAATATTCGATTTCATCTCCATCATTTGCTATGGATTTCCATTCATCCTGGGTTAATTTCTCAAGAAGCATTGGTAAAAGGATATTTTCTTCTTTAAAAATCATCTCATTTACTTTCTCAATCAGTGCATTTATCTTATCTTTTATAACATCGGTATCATCTGGAGATTCCACCAATAGCCCTTTTACTTCTTTAATCTGCTCACGAATCTCATCATCCACTCCCCACATAACTTTAGGTGGGGCAGTAATGCCATACTTCTCTAAGAAAGGAAAGAATAAATTTTCTTTTCTCTGATAATGGAGAGCAACCTTGGATAAATTATCAATGCCTTTGATTAATTCCTGCATATTTTTATCCTTTAAATCATGATAATATGGTTTTATCTCTTTTTCAAGAATCTTTTCAATGACTCTGTTCTCCCGAATCAGGGTATTGGCAGGATGTCCCGGTATCTGCTTTTGATCTGTGGGCTGGTGTATTTCTTCTATAGAGCCTTTAAATACTGCTGCATGAACATCACATAGCCTTTGAACCTCTGTAACCGGCAATCCTTCTGCAATTAAAGCACCTTCTGCTTCGGATATTTCAGAAGCGGACACTCCTGCAAATGCTTCTTCAAATTGCTGTTTTACTTCCTCAACGGTTTTTCCTTCATGTAATTGTTTGATAACTTCTTTAATTACATTTTTCCGATATTCTCTGTTATTAATACTTTCACTCATCGCAATCCTCCTATTCTTTTATTTCATATCCATGATTTATAAAACTTTCTTTAATGGTCTCCATGGGAATCTTCTTCATTGCCGCACCTTTGGGTATGGTCATAAACCTGCCTGCGGTGTTTAACATGCCCGGGTTAGTTATATCTTTAAATCCAAGTTCTTTTAAAATATTAGGTATCTCAGAATTATTATTACATAATTCATAAACTGTTTTATTTAAATCAATTACTTTTTCAACCATATTCACCAAGCCCTTCCTATTTAGTATATCTAATTACCTGTCAGAATATTGCGCCAATAAAATATTATTTTCTAAATGAATATGCTGATGCAAATCCTGTTCCATTTCTTCCAGGTTTTTATAAGTTTTTGCAAAAGTTTCACAAGCATCTGCCGGCAATTGATAATCCTTTGTTATACTTCTAAGCTCTCTAAGAATTTCTCCAGCTGCTTCATGCTCGGTAATAATTTCATGGGTCAAATCTTTTATTTCCTTCAAATTCTCCTCTGCCTCCCCTACTATAGGAAAGACAAGGGTTTCTTCTTTTAGTAAATGCTGCTCAAGATCCGCTTTTAATTGGCCAAATAAACGATAAATCTCAAACAGTTCTTTATGATTTCTGCCATGTGCTCTTAAAACTATACTAAGCAGCTCTGCTGTATCCGGTAACGCCTTACGAAGATAACTGTGATGGGTATCTTCAATATACGCGGATAGTACTTCCGGACTCATTTCTTTAAAATTATTTTCTTGACCGAAATAAAGATTCTTTCGTTCTTCATCTGCTTGCTGAAGTTTTTCATAGATTTCAGCACCTGCTATATTTTGCTCCTTAATTACATCTGCCAGTAAACGATGCCCACCGCAACAATAATCAATGCCGTATTCTTTAAAAATCTCTGTTGCCTTTGGTAATTCTGCTACTACTGTTCCAATTGTATTGTTTCTATCTATTATATTCATAAAGGATCCTCCTTTTGAGTTATAGCTGCATTATTCAGCGTCTTTGTTTAATTTCTGACCTAAGTATAACCGGAAGACAGATAGATTTCTGTGATTGTAATCATATTTTATAGATACTTTTAAAATTTAGTAAATGTTTCTAATCAGTAAATATTTCTATAACATAATCTTCTGGAAATTTAAGAAAACTTCTCAAAAAAAATAGCCAGTTAAATTTCGATTCTCATCTCCATACCCAGCTATTCATTCTATTCCACTATGCTTTTATAAACATTATGCTATTTTATTCTTTTATTTTCTATTTATTCTTTTATTTTATTCCTTATTTTATCCTTTTATTTTACCTCAGTCTTTATTCTTTTCATTCTCTTTAGTTTTTATTTTTCTATATTTCATTATTTAACTATTACTTTTCAACATATTCTCAATATTTCAAGCATTTCCTGCTATATCCCTTATTGCTTCTTCCTCTTTTAGTAATATAGATTTATTGCTTACCGACTGTATATACCCTTCACTTTCAAACTGTCCAAGTTTACGGCTGACAGTTTCTCTTGCAAGTCCCAGATAGTTAGCCATTCCTTCACGGCTAAGAGGCAAGCGAATGAGAATTCCCTCCGGAACTTTCTTACCATACTTTTTAGAAAAATCCAATAGTAAAGAGCTGACACGGGCATCCACGCTCTTTGCTCCAATATTCTGGATGGTATTTAACAGCTGGGTGACTCTTTCTCCAAGTTCCTCGATAATCTGCATGGCTATATTGGGATAATTTAAAATCAGCTGAGTAAAATTTTCTTTTGAAAACATACAAACCTTAACTTTTTCTAATGTTTCTACCGTAAAGGTTGCGATTTGATCACTAAGCAAATATTGTTCTCCAAAAAAATCCCCTTCTGAGAACACATATAAGATTTGTTCTCTTCCGTCCGCTGTATACTTTAATGCTTTTGCACTGCCTTCATTTATAATAACAATAGAGTCTAATTTATCCCCTTCTTTATAGATGCATTCCCCTTTTCGGTATTCTCTATGGTTAATTAATGTTTTTACTTTCATGATATCTTCATGTGCAAGTGATGAAAAAATAGGTACCTTATGTATGCACAACCGATTTTGGCAATGTGCACAGTTTTTACTTATGGTGTTCATATTCTCGCCTCCTTTTGTAGATTATAACTTAAAAACTGCCACTTTGTAAAGCAAAGTGACAGTATATGAAGAGTATCTATATTTCAATTCTTCTTTGACTAATTACTATATTAGAATAGTTTTTTAAGCTTACAGGTAGAGAAATCTTATCCTGTTATAACAGGTATTATTGAATAGCCTTTACAAAGTCTTTACCGTATTCTTTTAGCACTTCTATTTCTGCATGATCAGGTACCCACAGGGACTTGTGTCCCTCATTTACTATCTTAAATCCGCATTTATCTAATTCTTCCGTTAATAGCTTTACCGCTTTTCCGCTCCAGCCGTAACTTCCGAAAGCAGCTGCACTTTTTCCCTTGAATTTCAAGCCCTTTATCATCTCCAGAAGTCCTCCGATGGAATGTAAATATCCTCCGTTTATTTCTGGTGATCCTAAAAGAATTGCTTTGGATTTAAATACCTCTGATAAAATATCATTTTTATCTTCTATGGCGGAATTAAATAGTTTAACGGTAACAGCAGGATCCACTTCCTGTATTCCTTCTGCAATGGCTTCTGCCATTTTTCTTGTGGAATTCCACATAGTATCGTAAATCAATGTAATCTGATTTTCCTGATAGTTGTCTGCCCATTCTAAATAATGTTCAATGATTTGAGCGGGATTCTCTTTCCATATGACACCGTGGCTGGTGCAAATGTAATCCACCGGTAAATTAAGAGCTAATACTTCTTTTATCTTCTTTATTACCAAAGGACTGAATGGAGTGAGAATATTGGCATAATACTTTATGGCTTCTGCATAAAGTTCTTCTTTATCCACCCGGTCATTATACAGGGTTTCTGTTGCATAATGCTGTCCAAATGCATCGTTACTAAATAATATATTATCCTCTGTCATATAAGTAAACATACTGTCCGGCCAGTGAAGCATAGGAGCTTCCACGAATACCAGCTTGCTCTCACCAATGTCAAGAGAATCACCGGTTTTCACAGTTACAAAGTTCCAATCTTCATGATAATGTCCTTTTAGAATCTTGGCACCATTAGCAGTACAATAAATCGGTGTGTTTGGAATTTCTCTCATAAGCTCAGGAAGTGCTCCGCTATGATCAATTTCTCCATGATTAGCAATAATATAATCAATTTCTTTCAGATCGATTTCCTTCTTTAATCTTGAAACAAACTCCTTATCATATGGCTGCCATACCGTATCAATTAATACTATTTTTTTATCCCTGATTAAATATGAATTATATGATGATCCCTTTTTTGTGGAAAATTCTTGTCCATGAAAATTTTTTAACTCCCAATCTACTTTACCAACCCAGGTTACTTTGTCTGTTATTCTTTTTCCCATCTTTATTACCTCCAATCTTTATGACAATAATATAGCAATATATTATCCTCTAAACTATGATTCAAATCACATTTTTCAAAATTTATAATTCTTTTTATAATTGGAGCTGGTATTTAATTTCTCTCTTAATACCATCTGCAGGATTCCACCATGCCTATAGTATTCTTTTTCCACTTCCGAATCAAACCTTAATAGAACAGAAAAACGTTTCTTATTCCCTTCTGTTCCAATTGCTTCTACTACTATTTTATCATGTGGTTTTACATTTTCATCAATGGCTACAGAAATGGTTTCTTCGCCTGTCAATCCTAAACTATCTGCTGATTCTCCAGGTAGAAACTGTAAAGGCAGGATTCCCATCATAACCAGATTAGAACGGTGAATACGCTCATAACTTTCTGCAATAACCGTTTTTACTCCCAAAAGACTTGGCCCTTTGGCTGCCCAGTCTCTGGAGGAGCCCATTCCGTAATCTTTTCCTGCAAGCACCACTAATCCAATATTTTCTTTCTTATATTTCATAGCAGCATCATAGATAGACATGATTTCATTAGTTGGCCAATAGGTGGTAAAACTACCTTCTGTACCAGGAGCCAGTTGATTGCGTATCCGAATATTAGCAAAGGTTCCCCTCATCATTACTTCATGATTTCCTCTTCTTGCACCATAGGTATTAAAGTCTTCCTGTTTTACCCCATGCTCCAGCAAATATTTTGCAGCGGGAGTATTCTCACCAATAGTACCAGCAGGGGATATATGGTCTGTAGTAATGGAATTTTTAAATTTACCCAATACTCTCAGATTAGTAAGCGCTTTTAAACTGCCCGGCTCCTTGGATAGGTTTTTAAAGTAATCGGGATTTTGGATATAGGTTGAACTATCATCAAACTTATATAATGGACTATCTCCACCTTTCATATGGTTCCACATTTCATTATTCTGATAAACTGTTTTGTATTCCTTGCTGAATAGTTCCGGTTTTACACATTGGATCAGCACTTCTTGTATTTCTTTTTCTTCAGGCCAGATATCTTTTAAAAATACCGGATTATTATCCCTGTCTTTGCCTAAAGGTTCTTTTTGCAAATCTATATTAACGGTTCCTGCTAAGGCATAAGCCACTACTAACATAGGTGAAGCCAGATAGTTTGCTTTTACCAACTGGTGAATGCGCCCTTCAAAGTTACGATTACCGGATAATACAGAAGTAACTAATAAATCATTCTTAATAATCACATCATCAATTTCCGGCAATAAAGGTCCTGAGTTACCGATACAGGTAGCACAGCCATAACCAACGGTATAAAATCCGAGCCTATCTAAATACTGCTGTAAGTCTGCTTCCTCCAAATAATCAGTTACTACTTTAGAACCCGGTGCTAAAGAGGTTTTTACATGAGCCGGAACAGAAAGACCTTTTTCTACCGCCTTCTTTGCAAGCAGTCCGGCTCCCAGCAATACATAGGGGTTAGAGGTATTGGTACAGGAAGTAATTGAAGCAATAACTACGCTTCCGGTTACCATAGTACTTTTTTTACCATTTTTTAATACCACTTCGCACTTCTTGTTAAACTCCTCATGGCTTAATCCATGTCCTTTATTCCCCAATTTTGCGGTAACAGACTTTCGGAATTCTTCTTTCATATCCTTTAAAGGTATTCTATCCTGAGGACGTTTTGGTCCTGCCAGTGATGGTTCAATCTTTGTTAAATCTACTTCAATTACCTCTGTGTAGGTGGGTTCCTCTTTTTCCTCAAAGAACATTCCATTTTCCTGCAAATATCCTCTGACTAATGCAACATGTTCCTCACTCCGCCCAGTTAGTTTAAGATATGCCAAAGTTTCTTCGTCTACCGGAAAATATCCGCAGGTCGCACCGTACTCAGGAGCCATATTGGCAACGGTAGCCCTATCTGCTAAAGGAAGGTTACTGACTCCTTCTCCAAAATACTCCACGAATTTGCTCACTACGCCCTTCTCACGTAATATTTTAGTCATGTACAATGCAAGATCCGTAGCTGTGGCACCTGCCGGTAAATTTCCAGTCAAACGAACTCCAATAACTTCAGGAACAGGAAAATAAGAAGGCTGTCCTAACATACCTGCTTCTGCTTCAATTCCCCCAACTCCCCATCCAAGTACTCCAAGACCGTTAATCATTGTGGTATGAGAATCCGTTCCAACCAAAGTATCCGGAAATAACACAGTTTCATCCCCTTCTTTTTTAGAACGAACTACTTTGGCCAGGAATTCCAAATTCACCTGATGGATAATTCCTGTAGCAGGAGGAACTACGCTAAAATTGTCAAATACTTTCTTTGCCCAGTTTAAGAATTCGTATCTTTCTTTATTGCGTTCAAATTCTAATTTCATATTTTCCTGAAGAGATTCCCTTGAGCCATAACAATCCACCTGGACAGAATGATCAATTACCAGATCTACAGGTACTTCCGGATTAATTTTATGAATCAAATCCTTGGAACCACTTATACTTGCCATAGCATCCCGCATAGAGGCCAGATCCACAACTGCTGGAACGCCGGTAAAGTCCTGTAAGATAACCCGTGATGGTTTAAAAGGAATTTCCCCTTGCTTTTTATGTTCTCTTGCCCAATCTGCCAGATTGCGTATATGCTCTTCCCTGATTCCAAATCCGTCACATTGTCTTAATAGGGATTCTAACAGAATTTTTATAGAATAGGGCAAATGTTTGATGTCATAGCCTTCCTCTTCCAAAACAGACAGACTATAATAATGATAGGTTTTCCCCTGTAGTTGAAATTCTTTTCTTGCTTTTTCTTTTAAGTTTTGATTCATAAATATACCTCCTGAAGCCTTAATTTACGTCCTCTCTTTTTTCCCTTTTAGGATAACCAATATAATATGATTATACCATAAAGATATAGAAACTTACTATTGGGTAAAAAAAATGAGCTTAGAATTCAAAGCGGTTGAATTTAAGCTCAAGATATTGTTATTAGGAATTCTTCATGATAACCGATTCGATTACATCGGACACTTCTTCACATGCATCACAGCATTTTTCAAGGTGATCATAAATCTCTGTCCAAACTAATAATTCTACGGGATCCTTAGATTCACGATATAGTCTGGCAACGGTTTTGTAGTATAAACGATCTCCTTCTTCTTCTAAATCATTTACCTCAATCAATTTTGCTTTTAATGAGGTTGATTTTTTATAATTATGGAATTCTTCTAAAGCTGTCTTAAGAGCAAGGCAGCATCTGGAGACTAATTTCGTAAACTGAAATATGTCGGACTTCATGGACTGCACATTGTATATATGGATTTTAATTAAGACATCTTCTATGGTATCGGTAATATCATCAATCTTCTGAGATAAGCTTACAATATCTTCTCTTTCAAGGGGCGCAATAAATTCTACGGCAAGTTGATGCATTAATTCATGTTTTGCTAAGTCAGCAGTATGTTCAATTTTATGAAGTTCTTCCAGCTTATTTTCAATTGTTTTTGTATCAAAATTTTCTAAGCTATCTTCTAAGATTTTAGAGGACTGACAGGAATAATCTATTAATTCTACAAATTTCTTAAAATAATTATAATCTTTGTTTTTAGCCATTGTTTTTATATCCTTTCTTATATAAAAATCAAACCGATTCAATTTTCCTTTACAAATCTTTTACATAATGTTTACTAAAATTTCATATTATAATAATATCTTTGCGTTAAAATATGCGCATAAATAAAAGTGCCATTAGATAACCGATAATGCCACACCCCGGGAAAGTAAGTACCCATGCTAAAACCATTTCTTTTACGGTTCCCCAGTTGACAGAAGAGAGCCTTTTAGATGCGCCAACTCCCATGATGGCGGTAGTTTTTGTGTGGGTTGTACTAACCGGAATACCTTTGACGGAAGATATTAATAATACGAAAGAAGCTGCAATATCTGCTGCAAAACCTTGGTATTTTTCTAATTTAACCATTCCCATTCCAACTGATTTTATAATTTTATATCCCCCAATGGAAGTTCCTAAAGCCATAACCACTGAGCATAAAATCATTAGCCAAACAGGAATTGTAAAATTTGTAACATTTCCTTGTCCATTTGCTAAAAATACACCTAATAAAAATACACCCATGAATTTTTGTCCATCTTGTGCTCCATGCATAAATGCCATAGAAGCAGCACCTGCAATTTGTGCACCGGTGAAAAATTCATTGGTCTTTCTACGATTCATACCTTTACATATCATTTCAACTATTTTAGTAACAATATAGCCTGCAACAAATCCAGCTGCCGTAGAAAAGATTAAACCAATTATAACCTTAATCCACTCGTTACCATTAATACCACCTAAACCACCTTGAAGAGCAATAGCAGATCCAGATACTCCTGCAATAAGTGCATGACTCTCGCTTGTTGGAATACCAAATGCCCAAGCAGCAGTTGCCCATAAAACAATTGCAAACAGTGCAGCACAAAGTGCAACTAATGCATCCTTTGTATCACCTCCAAAGTCTACCATATTATAAATGGTTTCTGCAACCGTAGCATTAACAACGGTCATAAATAACACTCCAAAGAAATTAAAGACTGCCGCTAGCAAAATAGCCTTTTCCGGTCTTAAACATCTGGTAGAAACACAGGTCGCAATTGCATTTGGAGCATCTGTCCAACCATTTACCAGAATAACACCAAGCGTAAGAATAACTGTAATCAGCAAAGGTAGATTCGATGTCAGCTGATTCAGAAATTCAAACAAAGAAATCGTCATTTTTTAATACCTCCATAATATATGTGAATTTCAATGTGCCTCAATTATAATACCATGAAATTTACAACAATAAAAGAAATTTTTAAAATTACCGGTTTTGCAATTGTTTTCTTTTAAATAGTATCTTGGTAATTTCTATAAAAAATGTCACTCCCATTATAAAAAGTAACTACCAGCAAGAACGATAACTTCATTACATTTTATATAAGAATGACATTATTAATAATTAATTTAAATGATATGCTAATTCATAAAATCTCTATTCACTTATGTCTAAGGGTATATTCCACTTGCTTAAGGCAAGTTTATCCGCTTACGCTACGGCTCTAACCTCATTGCCGCTACGTGGCCTTTCAGCGGGAGATTGGCTCTTGCTGAAACAGGCAAACCCACTTCCCTGATGAGGTTAATATTAATATTCTATTTTATCCAATATACCTGTTAAATAAGCGATTACTACACCATAGTTTGTCATGGGAACCTTTTGATTTTGTGCTTGTTCAATGCGATTTAATACATACTTTCGGTTAAACATACAGGCTCCGCACTGAATTATTAAATCGTATTTTGACAAATCTACCGGAAAGTCTGAACCGCTCACTATATCAATCGTTAATTCCTCTCCAACTTTTTTTCTTAGCATACGGGGAATCTTTTCTCTTCCAATGTCTTCTGACAAAGGTGCATGAGTACAAGCTTCTGCAATCAGCACTTTTGAACTTGGTCTTAATTGTTCAATGGCAGCCGCACTTTCGGCATAGTAGTGAATATCCCCTTTGTAGTTGGCAAATAGTACGGAGAAGGAGGTAAGCATACTCTCATTCGGCTTTTTGTCATAAACAATTCGAAATACCTGGGAATCCGTAATGATTAGTTTTGGCGGCATCACAAAATTAGCCAGTGCCTGATCCAGTTTATCTGTAGTACAGCTTGAAACAATACACTTTTTATCCAGCAGTTCCCGTAGTGTCTGCACCTGGGGCAGTATTAACCTTCCTTTGGGTGCCTGAATATCCTGTGGCATAACCAGTAATACCGTATCATTTTCTCCTACAAGATTTCCTGTAATACTTGCAGCATCATAGTCCTCAGGAAGCTTTCTCATTATTTCTTTCCGGATAGCATCTATCCCTATTTTGTTCTTTGCGCTAATGATTAAAGGAGTTTCTTTACAGGCTTCTATAAATAACCGGGAAATATATTCTGCATTGGTAATTATATCTGCCTTATTAATGATAATAATAAAAGGAGTTTTTCTCTTCTTAAATAAATCAATCCAATATAGTTCTTCCCTAATCTCCTCATCACAACAGACAATAAGTGCAATATCCGTTTTCTCCATTGCAAGTCTGGTCTTTTCCACACGCATATGCCCTAATTCGCCTTCATCATCAAATCCTGCAGTGTCTATTAACACACATGGCCCAATTCCGTGAATTTCCATGGTCTTATACACCGGATCTGTGGTGGTTCCTGCTACATCAGAAACCAAAGCCGTGTTATGCCCTGTAATGGCATTAATTAATGTAGATTTTCCGCTGTTCCTCTTTCCAAATATCCCAATATGAAGGCGGTTCGCCCTAGGTGTATCATTTAGACTCATACTTGCATCTACCTTTCTGTAGTTATATTTTCAGTCTTATGTTATTGTATTTTCTAAAATAACGTTTCTTACACTCCTACAAAGCCTTAAGGCATATTAGAATCGGAAGTCTCTCTTTCCTTCCTGTACCTGTTTTAGATAATCTATGGCAATACCCTTTACTTTCTGGTTGGTGATATGTTCTAGTTCCTTTTCAATAACTGTTTCTCCCTTAACTTTGGTATCCGGGTCTGCATAATCTTCCAGATATTCCTTTAAGGTCATTAATGCATTTGGCTGACAGCAGTTTACGATTTGACCGGATTTTACAAGACTCATAAAGCGGTCTCCTGTTCTTCCTTCGCGATAACATGCCGTACAAAAACTTGGTATATAACCTAAGGTTAACAGCCAGTTTACTACCTGATTAAGCGGACGTTTATCATCTACATCGAATTGAGCTGAATTTTCTTCCTCTAATTCCGGTTCCGCATAACCACCTACACTGGTCTTAGAGCCACCGCTAATCTGGGTAATTCCAAGTTCCAATACACGTTCTCTTGTTTTCTTGGATTCACGGGTTGAAACGATCATTCCGGTATAAGGAACCGCAATTCGAAGTATTGCTACGATTTTTTCAAACATTTCATCGGAGATACCGTCTTTAAAGTCTTCCGGATTAATATCATCTGCAGGACGAATTCTTGGTACACTTATAGTATGTGGACCTACTCCAATGGCTGCTTCTAAATGCTCCGCATGCATAAGCAATCCTATAAAATCATAGCGATACATATTTAATCCAAACAATACCCCTAAACCTACATCATCAATTCCACCCTCCATTGCACGGTCCATTGCTTCCGTATGGTAAGCATAGTTATGCTTTGGCCCTGTAGGATGAAGGTTTTCATAATTCTCTTTATGATAGGTTTCCTGGAATAATATATAAGTTCCTATTCCTGCTTCTTTTAACTTTCTATAATTATCAACTGTTGTTGCCGCAATATTCACATTAACCCGGCGGATGGCACCGTTCTTATGCTTGATGGAATAAATGGTCTCTATACTTTCCAGCACATATTCAATAGGACTGTTTATTGGATCTTCTCCCGTTTCCAATGCAAGACGCTTATGTCCCATATCCTGTAATGCAATTACTTCTTCACGGATCTCATCCTGAGTCAGTTTCTTTCTTGTAATGTGTTTATTTTTATGGTGATAAGGACAGTAAACACAGCCATTCACACAATAATTAGATAAGTAAAGGGGTGCAAACATAACGATGCGGTTCCCATAGAATCTTAGTTTAATTTCTTTGGCAAGATCGTAAATCTTCTGAATCTCATCTTCTAAATCACACTCCAGTAAAACAGCGGCTTCCCGGTGGGAAATTCCCTTCATTAATTTTGCTTTTTCGATTATGTTGTCAATTAACGTCCGGTTGCTTTTGTTTTCTTTGGCATATTCTATAGTTTCCAGTATCTCTTGGTGGCAGATAAATTCCTCTGCCTTTTTTGATTTTACATCATACATAATTTGCATCTCCTTACTATACTTTTGTTAACAGGTTCTTAAAACCATAAAGATTATCATGATATATATAACCGTACTTATCCTTAAATTTATAAGTACGTTTTTAAATACCTGAACTTATTATAGAGGCTTCATGTCTCCCCGTTCTGCTACTATTTCATATCCGATTCGTTTCATGCGGTTTTGCAGGCAGAACTTACATTCAGCAGCTTCATCGCCGGTACAGATTTTATTATCATATAGTTCATATTGTTTACGGACAGAAACCGGGGATAAATTCGGCATAACTACATTAGCACCGGATAATATGCCATTCTCTCTTCCTAAGGGATTAATAGTACCCAGTGCGGTAGTGGCCGGAATTAACGCGTTTGGAATAATCAACCGTAATATACTTAATAATACCAGGGTAAGTTCATAAGAACCTGCCTTTTCATCTGCAAATGGTGTCTCATGATGTGGTAAAAATGGACCGATTCCAATCATGGAAGGAGATAATTCTTTTATAAAAAGTAAATCTTCCGCCAGATTCTCCACTGTCTGATAAGGGGAACCTACCATGAGCCCGCAGCCAACTTGGAAACCTAAGGACTTTAACTCTCTTAAACATTGCTTTCTATTCTTTAAGGTTTGATTGGCCGGATGAAGCTTTCCAAAATGTTCTTCGTTAGCAGTTTCATGCCGTAGCAGATAACGGTCAGCTCCCGCTTCACGAAATCGTTTATAGGATTCATAACTTCGTTCTCCAATGGATAAGGTTAGAGCACAATCAGGGTAGCCTTTTTTAATAGCCGTAATAATATCAATCAGCATATCATCTGTGAAATGTCCATCCTCTCCGCCCTGTAATACAAAAGTACGAAAACCCAGCTCATAGCCTTGCTCACAGCAGTTTAAAATATCTTCTTTTGTTAGGCGGTAACGTACCACATTTTTGTTGCTTCGCCGTATACCGCAATAATAGCAGTCATTTTTACAGTAATTTGTAAATTCAATTAAGCCCCTGGTATAGATTTTATCACCATAATATTTCTTTGCAATTTTACGGGCTTTTTCTTTGAGATACTCTGCATCTTCTTTAGAATAATTAGACAGCAATTCTACATATTCTTCTTTGGATAAACAGCCTTGTGCTTCTAAAGTATCAATCAATGCTTTTATATTTGTCATAAGTCAGCTCGCTTTCTTAGTAATTGGAAGTACAGCAATATGATAATGCGACGGAATATATATTATATTCCCTCAAATTTTCATGTGCTATGAAAGGCTGTCGGACAGCCATGCTACAAATTGTATATAAAACAAAAAATCCTCGGCAGAAATGGCACAAGGATTCGGTATCATAGATATAACAACTCCTATAATAAATATTTCATTATTACTGGGGCTGCTTCTATATTATACTCTCGCCTTTTCACTCGGAAAATATCCTTGTGCTCAGTACGATAACTTTATTTTATCTCTCATTTAATTTAATGTCTTTATTCATTCATATAAAGTGGTTCGTTCTTAGAAATCTCTGTTATTTTCTTAACAACTCACCTTTCTCATTATACACTGAATTACCTCAGATGTAAATACAATATATAATAATCACAATGGTTTAAAGTACCCCAAGCCGAGGGACTATAGTATCTAGTCCCTCCTTTAATTATAGGTTCCTTTATCAGCTAATTTCTAGTTTCTGTTTTACACTTTATATAAATTTGCCTCGTATGGTCTTAATTCTTTTGCCGGTTCACTGTAATTAGATAATATTAATTCATACCCTACCGCCTTAGAGCTCCTTCTTAAAGTACTATTGCTCAAATTACATTCAATAAAGAACTCTTCCTTTTCCCACTTCCTATAGTAAGTAAACCTATCTTTTTTCTTCTTATTAACAGCTTCAAATTCTCCATAAGTAAGAGCTTTATGTTCTTTACGCAGCTGTATTAAGTGTTTGTAAAAGTTTAAAACAGAATCCCCATTTTCCAATTGCTTTTCCACATTCCATTCTCTATAATCTTCATCAGTTCCTATCCAAGGTGAACCCTCTGTAAATCCGGCATTCTTCTTATTATTCCATTGCATTGGTGTTCTTGCGTGATCTCTGCTGCCACTTAAAATTTTTTGAAAGGCATTCTCTGCACTTGACTTTTCTATTAATTCCTTATATAAATTAATACTTTCCACATCTCTTAAATCGTTAATGGATTGAAATGTTTTGTTTACAGAGCCGATTTCCTGACCTTGAAAGATAAATGGAGTTCCTTTTAAGGTTAATTGTATCATAGCCAACAGTTTTGCCAATGGCTCACGAAAAGCAGGATTGTTATTTACCTTGGATATCATCCTGGGATTATCATGATTTTCATAAAATAATGACATCCAGCAAGCATCTCCATAATGCTCCATCCAATGAATCAAATATTCCTTTAGATAATTTAAGTCATATTGGTAATCATCAAAGCGAACATGTCCCGGTGTTTCCAAATGGTCAAAAGAAAACACCATATCCAGTTCCTGTCTGTAATCAGCGGTAAGAAGTTTACTCATTTCCATTCCAACTCCCGGTGTTTCTCCTACACTAAAAGCTTGGAAGGGTTCAAAGGCTTCCGCTCTGATTTCCCGTAGATACTTATGAAGATTTGGCCCATAATAGTAATTTTCAATACCATAGTACCCCATTAATTCTCCGACCGTTTTATTTCCCCAGGGCAGACCTTCCCTTTTTGAGATATAGTTAATCACATCCAGACGAAAACCATCCACTCCTTTTGTTAACCACCAGCGAATCATTTTCTGTATATCTTTTCTTACATTTTCATTATCCCAATTTAAGTCCATCTGTTTCTTAGAAAATAAATGAAGAGCCCATTCATCCAATTCCTTATAGTAATTCCACGCTGTCCCGCTAAAAAAGGAAGTCCAGTTGTTGGGGGGATTTTCATCCTTGGATTTTTGGAATAAATAATACTCTTTATATTTTGATTCCGGTTTCTTGATGACCTCCTGAAACCAAGTATGTTCATCTGAGGTATGATTAACTACCAGATCCATAATTAATTTCATCCCCCTTTTATGTACTTCTGCCAAAAGACGCTCAAAATCTTCCATGGTTCCAAACTCACTCATAATGTCATAATAATCTCTAATATCATAACCATTATCATCATTTGGAGAATCATAAATAGGAGAAAGCCAGATTGCATCTACTCCCAGCTCTTTTAAATAATCAAGCTTTGAAATAATTCCTTTTATATCTCCAATGCCATCACCATCGGAATCCATAAAACTTCTGGGATAAATCTGATAGAAAACGGCCTCTTTCCACCATGTTGGCTTAGTACCCTTTTGTGCGGTACGAGGATACTCCCCTTCACTGTTTAATAACTCCAGTAAAACATCAAAAAATTCAGTTCCTAAGGACTTTTGGGTAAGGGAAACTACTGTTTTTAGGGAAAGGTTTTTTATGATAGGATTGGTTACTAATTTTTCACTTTTATTCAATTGCAGTAACAATTTATAAAGCACGTCATGACCAATGGGATTGGCGTAAATGTCTTTTATTTTGCTGTTGTAATTAAGCTTATTACGTTTCATATAAAAACATCCTCCTTTTAAGAAGACAGACCGAGTAATCTGGTATACCCATATTTCATTTCTTATTTTTCAATAACTTACCGATGCCTCTTATATAATGCCCGTTCAACAAATCCAGAATACCCTCCATCATATTCTCTGTTATCATGCCTCCACCTGAGGTTACCATGGAGTGAAATGGCATTTCTCTAATCATGGCAGTCATCATTGCCCTGTCTTCCGGTCCTCCTGTTGTTTTACTAACTGCAATATGATCGGCTGCTTTCATAATCAGCTTACCTATAAAAGTATGATTTACATCCATTAAGGTGTTGTTATCATCATAAGGGCGGGTAAATACTTTATCTATAGGTAATAATGGTTTACCATACAATGCCGCAAAGGCTTTATCCGATATCCGTAATTCCCCCTTGCCTAAATTATAATAGTCAGAAGCAGCCTCCCTTAAATCCGGTTGAGGTTGTTCTGTATTGTTGATATAAATATTCCTTTGTAATCTGCAATCCGAACTTGATGTTCCAATCCATATGGTATACATTCCACTTTCTGCATACCAGTCATGAATCAGGGTATTATAATATGTAAAATCAGAAGGTTCCAAAGTTATGGAAAGGGTTCTCTTTTCACCGGGCTGCAGCTTAACCGCCTCAAATGCTTTTAATTCTTTAACTGGCATAAATACTTTTTCATTCTTATGGCTTATGAATAAAAGTGCAATTTCTTTACCTTCTACTGCTCCTGTATTCTCTACGTCAAAAGTTACCACAATCGGCTCTCCATATTCATAGTTCTCTTTTTCCACATTAATATTAGAATAAGTAAATGCAGTATAGGACAAACCGTGCCCAAAAGGATAAAGTACCGGTTTTTCTGCCCTTTCATAATACTTATAGCCTACATAAATACTTTCACGGTATTCGACCGATGTATTTCCACCGGGAAAATAATGATAAGAAGGTACATCCTCTATACTAAGAGGCCAGGTCTCTGCTAACTTTCCACAAGGGACTGCTTTCCCAAGAAGCAGATTAGCGATTGCAGAGCCACAACCTTCTCCTGCCAGATAGGTTAACAGGATTCCTTTCACTTTTTTCTCCCATGGAAGTTCCATAGGGGATCCTCCTGCCAGAATTACTGCCACATTAGGATTACTATCTGCAATTGTTTCTATTAAACGGTTTTGACTTTCCGGTAACCTCAAGGAACTTCGGTCAAAACCTTCCGATTCATATCCGTCAGGAAGTCCTGCAAAAATATAAATAATATCCTTGCCTTTGGCTGCTTCACAGGCTTCCCGGATCAGATTATCGTTTTTTGAATCATTCATATAGTATCCATCCACATATTCTATGTTCAACCCAGAGTTTATCAACATAGTAAGGGGGCTATCCACTTTCACCGGATGAATCTTAGAACTTCCTGCTCCCTGGTATCTCGGTATTTTAGCCATAGACCCAATAACCAGGGCTTTCTGTGCTATATTACCAGGTAAAATTCTTCCTTCATTCTTAAGAAGTACAGCGGATTCTTCTGCTGCCCGTATGGCCAGATCATGATGTTCTTCCATACTGCAGTGTCTCTCAATATCTGAATCCTTACTTTCTGTCTTGGATTTCATGGCTTTTAGTATTAACTGGGCAATACGAATTATTACCGTATCCAAGGCCTCCATGGATAGCTGCCCACTCTGTACAGCCTCAATGATTCTTTTATCATTAACCTCCACACCTCCGGGCATTTCTAAATCTTCGCCTGCTTTGATGCCTAGAACGCGGTTACTTACCGCACCCCAGTCAGAAACCACTAAACCCTCAAAGCCCCATTCTTCCCGAAGTATCCCCATAAGTAAATCTGCATTTTCGCTGCAATAGGTGCCATTTAGCCGATTATAGGCGCACATTACCGTCCAGGGCTTTCCCTTTTTCACCGCTATTTCAAAGGCCTTTAAGTAAGTCTCCCTTAAAGTCCTCTCGTCTACCACTGCATCAATGGTCATACGTCTTTTTTCTTGATTATTTACCGCAAAATGTTTCAGTGATGTTCCAATTCCCTGACTTTGGATACCCTCTATCATACTTGCAGCCAATTCCCCGGAAAGAACAGGATCTTCACTAAAATATTCAAAGTTGCGTCCGCACAAAGGACTTCGCTTTTGGTTTACTCCCGGTCCCAAAAGAACAGATACCTGTTCCTTTTTGCATTCTTCTCCTAATGCTTTACCGACTAAATAAACTAATTCCTTATCAAAACTACAGGCTAAAGCACTTGCAGTTGGAAAACACACAGCTGGAAGGCTGTTTCCGATTCCAAGATTATCTCCTTCCTCCACTTGCTTTCTTAAACCGTGGGGGCCGTCAGCCATCATAATAGATTCTAAGCCCAGCCCTTCCACAGATTTTAAATACCAGGTATCCCTGCCGGAACATAAACCTGCTTTTTCTTTCAGGGTCATCTGGGAAACCAGTTGTTTTGCCCGTTCTTTTATGAAGCTTGCATTTTCTGAATTTCTATACTCCTCTGGATTTTTCCTAAGAAGGTTTACTTTTTCAGCCATTGCTTTCCCTCCTCTTATTATGCTCCAGCATTTCTTCTACTTTTTTCTCATCCAGTTTATAGATTCCCATAATGATAATCATAATGGCATATCCTGCAATAGGCATCAGGCTCAAAATTATCCATATGCCTTGTAAACTTCTTGCAGACTGGGTCGCCGCCTGTTCCACATACCCAGATACACTAAGTAAGGCAAGGCATAAAGTCTGACATACTGCGGCAGAAAGCTTTGTTATAAAGGTTTGCAGAGAAAAGGCAATGCCCTCCGTTCTTTCTCCGTTAATATAAGCACCATATTCAATACAATCTGCAGTAAACATTCCGTATAACATCAAAGGAGTCTGCATAAATACCACACGAATCGCTGAAAGAATGAGAAAAACAATTAGATTATCATAGCCTGCGGCATATTGAATTACACACATAATAATGGTAGCAATGGAACAAAACACAGTGATTTTTTTCTTACCAAACTGATTAATAAGCTTTGGTAAAAATGGAGCTATGATAATAATTGGCAGAATAGAAACACCCATAATAACTGTAACCATAGTATCATTTCCAAGATTCGAATTGGCAAAGATGGCTGCCATAATCTGAAGTGTATTGGTGGAGCCCACCGCCATATAACCCAGGTAATAGATCAATAAATATTTATTTTTAAATAGATACTTAAATATTTCTTTAAATGTAATATCCTTATTTCGGGGATATTCCACCCGTTCTTTTGCTTTAAATTGTAAAGGTAGCATGACAAGAAATGCCACGAAACAGTAAATAACCACGGTAAGTGTCCAGTCCGCTTTTCCTTTGATACTCATAAAGAAAGCACTAAGTATTGCAGCAACTGCCGCCGCAAATCTTCCATAAGACATAAGTAAATCCCGTTCATAAGGCAGACTGCTCATAACGGTAGACAAGGAGAATAAAGGTGCATCGGAAATAGTATAAACTATATCAAATAATATGTAAGTGGCATAAGCATAGATTAATTTTATAGTGTAGGATGTATCGGGATTTATGAACATGAGAACTAAAGATAAAGGTAATAAATAAGTTACAATCTTAAGCCAGGGAAGATATTTTCCCTTTTTGAAATTACATTTGTCAACGATGGCACCCATAATAGGATCATTTACAGCATCCCATACTTTTGCAAGAAATAGCATCAAAGTAATATCCGTTAATTTTAAGCCTACATATTCCAGATAAAAATAAGATAAAAATTGAAATGGTATCACATAAATAATATTCTGTCCTAAGAAAAATCCCCCATAGGACAACCTTTCAAGACTGCCGGTTTGAAACTTACCCTTCTCCATTACATTACCCAATCCTTTCGGCTATTTTAGCATCTTCTTTCATTGAAAATACTTACTTATATTATATATCCAAGATTTACTAATAACAATAAAATTAATTCTGATTAGTAACTTTAAAGCAATATCAATTACCTTATCCTCTCTCTTTAACAATTCCTGTCCTGCCAATGATAAACGTCTGTTTCTAAGATATTCCCCTATGGTTAATCCGGTTAGCAAGTTAAAGGTTCTTTGAAAATGAAAGCTTGATATATAAATATGTTCTGCTACATCTTCACAGGTAATATTATCGGTTAAATGTTCCTCCATATAGTCAATTGCACGATTTAATGATTGTAACCATTCCATCTCATATCATCTCCTTGTGGTAATAGCATAGCAATATTTTAATTATAGCTTTATGCATTTATATATACAATACAATTAATGTTGTATACATCTATTACCTCATAGCCGTTCCAATGCAGAAATAGCTAAAACATTATTGTTAAAATCCCATATTCACAAATGTATACATATATGATATTATAAAATTCCAAATATAAAGTTATATTGAAAAATTTATTGAATGAAACCAAATAGGCTTAAGGGCCAGAATTGAGGATAAAGTGAAAACAAGTTTAAAGCAGCAGGCTTATCAAACCATTCGTACTAAGATATTAAACTGTGAATATGCTCCTAATTCCTATTTAAATGAGGAGCAGTTATGTAAAGAAATAAACGTCAGCAGGACTCCCATTCGAGATGCTTTAAGCAGATTGGAACAGGAAAACTTAATTAAAATCCTTCCCAAAAAAGGAGTTGTTGTTGCACCTTTAAATATTAATGAAATTAATATGATTTATGAGACACGGATTCTTCTGGAACCTTATATTCTTGCTACTTACGGCAACCGAATAGATGATAATCATTTTAATGAACTAAAAAAAATAATTTCAGAGAGTGATTCTTTAATTAAATTAATTACTTCTTCCAGTTCAGGTGATTTGTCTAAAATCCATGAGTTGGATGATGCCTTTCATAGATTAATTGTTTGTTCAAGCGAAAACCCATATTTTATACAGTGTTATAATAATATGAGTGCACAAAATACAAGACTAAGAATTTTAAGCGGTAATTTAAATAAAGATCGCTTAGAAAAAACCCAGATAGAACATATTGAAATTGCTAATGAAATTGTAAAAAGGAATTATAAGAAAGCTGCTGATACATTAGAAGCACACCTGATGGCCAGCAAAGATGCCGCTTTTAACGTTATACTTTCTGGTGGATTTGAATTATAATTTTGTTATATGAGGAAATGTTGTTATAATAAGTGTCCTTTAGTAATGCTTCTTCGATACTTTTTGAATGTTTCTTTAACAATGGTTTTTAATAATGCTTCTAATAATGGTTTTTAATAATGCTTTTTAATAATGTTTTTAATAATGTTTTCTTATAATGTTTTCTTATAATGTTTTTTAATAATGTTTTCTAATAATGTTTTAATTAGTGTCATTCTAGGGTTGAAATCCAATGAACTTTAGAAAATACTAAATTTTCCCCCTTTCAGCTCAAAATGACACTTCTTTTATATTATTATAGTTCTTGTATACAAATCGGACTCCCAACTTTCATTATATGTTTGCATATACTTGAATAAATAATTCTATGAGTTTTACAAATTTATTTTTTTCGCATTTTGTTGTATACAACATTGTATACATGGTGTATAATCAACATTATAATACAGCTAATCAATGATTTCATATAGGAGGATCTTAAAAATGAAACAAATTAACGAAACAGTTGAGAAAGTATATGGTAATTACCCTGAGAAAATTCTTCAATTCGGTGAAGGCAACTTCTTACGTTCCTTTGCTGACTGGATGATTGATAAAGCTAACCGAGACGGCATATATCAGGGAAGTATTGTCCTTTGCCAGCCAATCGGAAATGGTCTGTGTGATATTATCAACAGCCAGAATGGAGTTTATACCCTTGCCATGAGAGGCATTGAGAATGGTAAACCTGTTGAAAAAATCGAGAAAATCACTTCTGTTTCCAGATGTATTAGTCCTTATAATGATTATGAAGACTTTATGACACTTGCCGGAAGCAAGGACTTGGAAGTTGTTATATCTAATACCACTGAAGCAGGTATTGCCTATAAACCTGATGACAAATTAACCGATACTCCCCCTTCTTCTTTCCCTGGAAAAGTTACTGCATTTCTATACGAAAGATTCAAGGCATTTCATGGTGACATGGAAAGAGGCTTACTATTCCTTCCTGTGGAATTAATCGATCGTAACGGAGATGAATTAAAGCGTATCATCCTTCAATATGCAAAGGATTGGAACTTAGGTGAAGAATTCGTGAACTGGGTTGAAAATGCCAATAAATTCACCAATACTTTAGTAGACCGTATAGTTACCGGATATCCCAAAGATCAAATCAATTATTTCGAGGAGAAGTTAGGATACCAGGATAAAATAATAACTACCAGTGAAGTATTTAACCTTTGGGTAATTGAAGGTAAGAAAGAATGGGCTGACATTCTTCCAATTCATAAAACAGATGCCAATGTACTTTGGACCGAGGATGTTACCCCTTATAAGATGAGAAAAGTCCGTATCTTAAATGGTGCCCATACTTCTACGGTTTTGGCAGCATACCTTTCTGGACATAATTTCGTTGGTGACTTTATGAATGACGAAGTATTTGAAGCTTATTTAAATGAAGTTATTCTCAATGAGGTAATCCCAACTTTAGATCTTCCAAAAGAAGAATTGGCGTCTTTTGCTAATGAAGTAGGTGCCCGCTTTGCTAATCCATATATTAAACATAAGCTCCTTGATATTTCATTAAACTCCTGCTCTAAATTTAATGCCAGATGTCTTCCTACCATCTTAGAATATGTGGAACGTAAATCTCAATTACCGGAAGCTTTCTGTTTCTCCCTGGCTGCATTTATTAAATTCTATCAGGGCGAAAAACGGGGTATGGAATATTGGGGCAAGCGAGCAGATGGTACAGAATATCAAATAAAAGATGACGGAGAAGTAATTGATTTCTTCTATGACATATGGACCAAGAAGAACGTAAAAGATATTCCGGAAGCTGTCCTTTCCAATACTGCTTTCTGGAGCGGAAAAGATTTAACTAAGATTAGCGGCCTTACAGAGAAAGTTACCGATTATTTAGTGAAAATCGAAAATGGAAACATTCGCGACATAGTAAAAGAAATTGTAACTAAATAATCCAAGTTATATAAAGTTGCAAAAACGATAAGCGATATCAAACTGTTAATAACATTGAACATAAAAATGAATAAATTAAGAAACAGCAAAAAGTGAGGAATAGGAGAATGAATATGGCACAATCTGAGAATGCATTAATTTTAATATCGGATACAGATAGTGTGGCAGTAGCTGTAAAAGATTTGAAAGCCGGTGAAACTTATACCCTTGGTTCTATTTCCATAGTCTTAAGTACAGATATACCCTTTGGACATAAGGTTGCCTTAAAGGATATAAAAACTGGGGAACATATTATTAAATATGGCCAATCCATCGGACATGCCACTACCGATATAAAGCAAGGGGAACATGTTCATACCCACAATGTCAAAACCAATTTAAATGATTTGCTTGAATATAAATATCATCCAAATAAAGAAATCTTAGAACAATTTTCAGAAATAAAGAAAGACAAGCATTTTAATGGTTATGTACGTCCCGACGGAAGTGTAGGAATCCGTAACGAAGTTTGGATTATTCCAACCGTTGGCTGCGTTAATAACACTGCTAAACTATTGGCAGATGAAGGAAACCTTATATATGGCGGTAAGACCGATGGTATCTTTGCTTATACTCATAATATGGGATGCAGCCAGTTGGGGGATGACCTTAAAACTACCCAGCAGCTGTTAAAAGGTATTATCAATAACCCCAATGCAGGAGCTGTCTTAGTATTAAGTCTTGGCTGCGAGAATAATGACTTGGACAATTTTAGACCTGTCCTGGGAGACTATGACCCCAACCGGGTAAAATTCCTAATCACCCAAGAGGTTGAAGATGAATATGAAGAAGGTTTAAAATTACTTGAAGAACTTTCAGACTATGCATCTACCATGAAACGTGAAAAAGTATCGGCAGATAAATTAGTCCTTGGCTTTAAATGTGGTGGTTCTGATGGTTTCTCTGGAATCACTGCCAATGCTCTTTGCGGAAAAGTTAATAATATTCTGGTGAAACAGGGCGGCTCTACTATCCTTACCGAGGTTCCCGAAATGTTTGGCGCAGAAACCTTATTAATGGAACGTGCAGTATCCCAAGATGTTTTTAAAGATATAGTTCATTTAATTAATAATTACAAAAACTATTTTAAAAAATATAATCAAACCATTTACGAAAATCCTTCACCAGGTAACAAAAAAGGTGGCATAACCACCTTAGAAGATAAATCCTTAGGTTGCATTCAAAAAGGCGGAAACGCTCCTATAGTAGGTGTCCTAAATTACGGAGAGCTCATACAGGAAAATGGTCTTAACCTTCTTACCGGCTCTGGTAATGATCAGGTATCCTGTACCAATTTAGTTGCAAGCGGCGCCCAGATGATTTTATTTACAACAGGCCGCGGAAATCCTTTCGGTTCTCCTGTCCCAACTGTAAAGATATCTTCCAACTCCAAGCTTTTTGAAAAAAAGCAGCACTGGATTGATTATAATGCAGGCCAACTGGTAGAAGGCAAAAGTTTTGAAGATGTAACCGAAGACTTTTTCGACTATTTACTAAAAGTTGCTTCCGGCGAAAAAACCAAAAACGAAATCTATGGCTATAAAGATATCTCCATATTCCGAGATGGCGTAATCTTGTAGGATATATAAAAATTTATCGTAGTAGGACGCTTTGCCTGGGGAGTTGTAGAGAACTCAGAAAGTGTTACTGGGATTTCATAATGACTCAATTTATATTTTGTTAGGATAACGCGGTGTATAGGATAAATTTTGCTACCTTTCCCTCGTGCGGCATGGCCTTTGTAGAGCCTCAAAGCGCATGACAAGTATCGCAGAGGGCGATACTTGTCATTGAGTCTCTAGTCGTCCATAAACAGCCTTCTCGGCCGGATGACGCCAAATTTATCCTATACACCACGTTATCCTGATTTACTTTATCGAAAGTCATTACGAAAACCCCAGTAACACTTTCTGAGTTCAATTTACGTTGTGTGGCAAAGCTGTTTACTAACCTTCAAGTATCATTAGTACCTAGAGTAAAAACTTAGAACATATCTAAATTGTAAAGAAGTAAGAAGCTTTACAATTTCCTATACATATTTCTAAACAGATCATATATTTCAAATGCTAATGGGGATTAAAAGCTATTATTACCTATAGAATTAGAGATTTTACAGACATTGAAATCAATAGAAATTACTATCTAGATTGAGTATTAATTTGTAAAAATATTGGCTCTATCAGAGTACTATAAATTCCTATAAAAGAGAATCTAAACTTATTCAATACACAGCTTTGCCTCATAAACCTAAATTGACCATAGAGAGTGGGGGATATTGTATATTGCTAGTGACTTTGAGAAATTCGCTAATGGTTCTTATGCGATAGGAATCGCGCCAATATTTAAAAATTGAG